>LBYG01000008.1 GCA_000996085.1 Parcubacteria group bacterium GW2011_GWB1_40_14
CGTATCTTATCCGGACTGCCTGAATTTGAAACAACTACAACCGGGATCTTTGCCCCCTCTTCTGTAGTCCTCACTTTCCTTAAAAAATCCAGCCCCTGCATGCCGGGAAGCATTAAGTCCAGCCAAATAAGCGACGGCTGGGTGGTTTTCATTATTTCTTCCGCCTCTTCAGCCGAACCCGCGCATGAGGTAGTAAAACCATCATGGGTTAACTTTATACGCACGGCTTCCATTAAGCTCTTTTCGTCTTCTACTATTAATATAGGCTTCTGGGGCTCCATAATTTAAATTATACTCTGTATTTATATTTTAAGTAAGCCCAGAAATACAACTTCCAGTTTAATAATATTTATAAGCTATAAATAACAAGTTTTTCATGAAAATCATCAAAAACGTTAATTGTTTTTCAATAAAAACGGTGACAAACGCTCCGCGTTTGTCGCTGGAAGTTGATATACTGGGTAAGCCGGGTAGTGATCCCGCCCCTTAGATATATCTGCGAGAATCATTATCTGGTTAAGTTATAAAGTTAAAATAAATATTATTTTCCTGCTTTTAACAGGAGCGGGACTACTACCCGGTAAATTGTTTAAAACCATCTTTGGGCCTGCCCAGCACCAGAACAATCCTTCGACTATACTCAGGATAAAGTACGGTACTGGACTGCGCCCCGTTTTGTAGTAAACAACAATTTCTAAAATCAATTTATCAAAATTATGACAATTGTTTAAAGCCATCTTTGGGTCTGCTGCCTTCAAGCGGTATGGTGAATGAAAAAGTTGTTCCTTTATCCTTTTCAGAAACAAACCAGATGGTTCCACCCGAGAGCTCAATTGCCGACTTAGCAATAAAAAGCCCGAGCCCTGTTCCGTCTTGAATAATAGCCTGAGCATTACTTGCCCGGAAAAATTTCTGGAAGATCCTGCTTTGTTCGTCTTTGGGAATGCCGTAGCCGTGATCGACAACGCTTATTTTTACAAATTCTTTATCTTTTTCCATTGTTATTGCAATATTGCCGTCGCGAAAACTATAGCGTATAGCATTTTGAATAAGATTTTCCAAAACAAACCTGATCAATCTTGGATCAAGCTTTATTAGGGGAAAATTGTCCTTGACGTCAAAACTTATATTTAAATTCTTCTGTTCCATATCCAATTTGGCTTCTTCTATAATAACCCCGACCAATTTTATTAAGTCCGTAATCTCCGGGACAACTGCCAACGTTTCCTGTTCTATACGCGAAACATTCAAAAGCATATTTACTGTATTTATAACCCGCTCTACCGAAGATAAAATATCGTCCACGAAAGCCTGCTGAGATTTATTTAATTCACCCACATCGCCGCGCGACATCATTTCAGAAAACCATTTAATAGTAGAAAGCGGCGTCCGCAGTTGATGTGAAGCGATAGATACAAATTCTGATTTTATCCTATCCGCTTTAAACTCTCGGGTTTCATCGCTAACCACAATAACTGCGCCATAAATATTACCGTTGGCGTGCAAAAGCGGCGAAGCTGTTATTTCAACAGCTATACGCGCGTCGTTTTTGTCGAGCAAGAAAAACCCATCAACGAAAGAAAGATTAACTGATTTCTTTAGGATAAAAACCTTGGATAAAACCTCTCCATATATATCAAATGCCAGGCGCGATTTATCTACAAGATGAAGCCCTTCTTTTAAAGACTTACCTAAAACTTCTTCCACTGAATAACCAGTTAACTTAGTCATTGCGGCATTCCACAAATTGATCCTTCCATCTTTATCTACAGATAAAATACCTTCACCCGCAGACTCAACCAATTCTGTGCCGTGTCTTGTTGCTTCGGCTTCGGCTCTGGAAACAGCTTCCACCTCCTGAAGTTTCTTTATTTCGGTCAGATCCTGGAGCGTTACCACGTTCCCTTTTATTCCTGTTGAGATGTCTGCAATGCGCTGCAATAACACGCGCACAGAAATTTTTTCTTTTTTCTGATTTGAAAAAATACTTTCCGAGTTAAAAAATTTAGAAAAAGCGCCTGCGGGTAATTCAGGTAAAAAATCTCTTATTTGTTTTGATAAAATCGCATTCTCTTCCGCCTTTGCCATTTTTTGCGCGGCCATATTCGCATAAACAATACGACCGTCCGTATTTGTTATAAAAACAGAATCAGCCAAAGTTCCCAAAACAAATGGCGCGGCTACTTCTATCCCAATACCCAAAAAGCCAAACCTAACTATAGCTACAGCAATAAATAAAGTATTCAAAGTTGTTGCCAAAGCTCCAAACTCAATAACCGAACTATGAAATATCGGCAAAATACCGTCAGTATACAAACCTATGGTCACGGGCAACATAGCACCTATAAATAATGTTATGGCCTGTTTCCTTTTTGAAATTTCTTTTGTTGTTAACGCTGTCTTAAAATAAACGAAAGCCACCAGACCCATCTCAATAAACAACAGAGCCGTTAAAAAAATAAAAAGCTCTCCTGCCCTGCCCGTAAACCCCCAGGAATACTGATGAGCTCCGCTATATATAAGATTGGAATTCCATATGAGTAAAAAAGCAAAAAAAGAAAAAAGACCAAAAACGCCCAATATTGTTTTTCTGGTAATAGAATTAACTCCGACAAAATAAAGACCGAACGCGCACTGCAAAAGCGGAGCCAAAATATATCCGATACTTGATACGCGTTCCCAAACAAGCGCCTGCATAGCTGTTTGGCTGGTGCGCTCCATAAAGTCCGCGCTCCCCCACAAAGCTATGCTGAAAGCAGCCATTGCATAAATGCGGTTAATGGTGCTTGCGGAATTTCGGTTTAAAGCAACAACGCCAAGAAAAAAGTTAAGCAAGCCCGCAAGCAAAGAAA
Organism: Parcubacteria group bacterium GW2011_GWB1_40_14; assembly: GCA_000996085.1. Lineage (GTDB taxonomy): Bacteria > Patescibacteriota > Minisyncoccia > Terrybacterales > GWB1-40-14 > GWB1-40-14. The sequence continues at coordinate 2,853 of LBYG01000008.1, forward strand.
TGTAGGGGCCTTGAAGCAATTCTGTGGGCGAAACCAATAATGAACTAAAATCCATCCCGTTAGAAGTCTGTATTATGTGTTATTTGATTAAATAACTTAAATTTCTACAGACTTATATTTAATGTCCCGTTAGTGCGCGCATAAAAATTTCGTTTAAATTTTTATGCCGAAGACTTCTAACGGGATCCATACCAGGTAGTAGAACCAGGCAGTAGAACAAGTTCACTACCTGGCTTCGATTCGACTTTTTCGAATCAAGCTAGCGTAGCGAGCGGAATCCCATATTAAACCATCAGATTTTAGTACGGGATTGTATTTCTGGGCATACCCAGTAGAGCTACCTCGACAGTGAACTTTGCTTAGCAAAATTGACAAACGGCTTTGCAGTCGAGGTGATTCTACTGGACATGATATATTTATTATAGCTTTTTTGCGGCTAAGCTGGTAGCGCCAATAAATTATTTTAACTGATTATAGATAAAAACTATATAAAAACCCCGTCAATCTTTTTTAGATTGACGGGGTAATCCCATTAAAAGTTTACAATATTTATTCTAAATTACCTTAAAAACACGGTATTCTAGATAGAAAAAAGCCAGAAAGGATAGCTATCCTTTCTGGCTAGAAAATTTGCCCGTAAACTTCTAACGGGACAGGATTGTTTAGTGCGGGCTGATCTTTCGAAGATCACCACCATGCGTGCCGTAGACCTTGGTCTTGACGACCTTGATCCAGTGATTGCCTGGGCGGCACATGGCCGACTTGCGATCCTTGCTCACCTTGACGCTGCCGGCGAAGTCCACGTTGGCGTAGAAGTCGTGCGGACGACAGATCGCCATAGGAGCAACGTAGGTGCGCGAAGAAGGATCTTCTTCCTCTTCGGCGTCTTTCCCGATCATAACGGCCGTAAGTCCGGCCATATCGGAAAGGAGCTTTTCGGTGATCTCCACAACAGAGTCATCAAGAACCAGCTCCGACACCGCGGCGAGATCTTCCGACGACTCGTTGGCCGATGCGGGCTGGATGCTTTCTGCCATTTCTAGAAAACCTCTCTATGTTTTCAAAGTACAAACGTACTTTGTATAAAAATAGTCTATCATATAAAAGGAAATATGTCAACCCCGCACTTATTTTACGGTATAAGTTAATAGTTTTGGAGTGTCGCAACACTCCAAAACTTCTACAACAGCAGTAAGCATTTCAGTTTAAACTTGTTTCTATAATTCTCTGTAAAATAGGTGCGGGGTCAACCCCCCCTATTTACTGTGGAAATTAATCGTTGACCATACGAAAACCGCGTGATAAATGAAAGTTAATCAGATACTTTACACTTTGGTGCAAAATGAAACCGGGTATAAGCACCATTCAAACGCCTTATATATTAGTACAAGATGAGAACGATCCAAGAAACGGCCAAATCGCCATAGTTTTGGGAATCAAAACAATTACACCTACTGACGGCAAGGGCTATCAATGCCTTTTAATAAAATTTTCCGATTGGGAACATCAATATGTTCCGCTATCAGAAATAATCGGTGTAGCAGAAAACCCAAAGTATCATCTGCTCTCTCCGGAAGAAATTTACGAATTTAAAACAAAACCGCCCAGCCCTAAAAATTAGAGCCGGACGGTTTTTACTTGCCCAGCTCTAATCCCTAGTGGATTAGGGTTGGGTTGACAAAATGATATATTTATGATACGATATTAATTACAACGTACTTTTACCGCATTCGGGAGGATACCTAATGTTTGGTTCAACGCGTCGCAACGGCATGATCCGAAGGGTCATCCGCCTCAACGGCAAACTCTTCGGCTTCAAGCCTCGTCTCATCCCTGTTCCAATCCCGGTCACAAACCGCTAAACAAATGGCTCCGATAATTCGCCTCCGTCAGTTGACGGATGGCGAATCGGAGCCTTTAACTTTTTATGAACAGGATTGTGTTATTATAAGCATTATTGTAATATATGACTTGTTAAATAAGCTTTGGGCGCGTAGCTCAGTTGGCTAGAGCACTTCACTGATAATGAAGAGGTCCTTGGTTCGAGTCCAAGCGCGCCCACCCTTCGACAAGCTCAGGGTAAACCGATCTAAATGCCCCGCAAAGCGGGGCACTTGAATAATGATCTTCAAAAAAGCTTCTGAAAAAATTAATACATTCATACCCAAAGAAGCATTGTTGCTTTCCGGACTTATTTTTTTAAGTTATGTTCTTGGTCTTGTGCGCGACAGAATATTTGCGCGTACTTTCGGTTTAAGTTCCGCGCTTGATGCGTACAACGCGGCATTTATTTTACCCGAACTGTTCATTGATGTTCTAATAAGCGGGGCTTTGGGCGCCGCGTTCATTCCGCTCTTTGTAGAAATTTACAAAAAAGATAAAGCGCGCAGCGAAGAATTTGCAAACACCACCATAACCTCTGCTGTGCTTGTAATGATAATAGGCGCCGCAGTATTAATATTGTTCGCGCCCAAAACCGTTTCTTTAATAGTTCCCGGATTTAACGCTGAAAACCAGTTGCTCTATTCAAATCTGCTCAGAATAATGGCGCTATCCCCTATAATTTTCGCGTTATCTATATCTTTGGGAGAAATTCTGGTGGCAAAAAGACAATTTTTATTCTATGGCCTGGCGCCGATACTTTATAACTTCGGGATAATTTTGGGCACAATAATATTAAGCCCAAAGATAGGAATTTTTGGCGCGGCCATAGGCAGTATTTTGGGAGCATTGCTTTATCTTGCCATACGGCTATTGGGAATATTTAGATCCGATTTCTCACTTAAGCCGGCATTTAATATAAAAATGCCGGAATTCCGCAAACTTTTGGTTCTTATGTTGCCCAAAATGTTTGGCCATCCGATAGAGCCTCTTACGTTTTTGTTCTTTACCGCAGCAGCCAGTAGAATAGGCAGCGGGGACATAAGCGCGATAAGTTTCGGCCGCAATTTCCAAAGCGTCCCCGTGGCGCTAATTGGCATAGCTTTTTCTATAGTTGTTTTTCCTCGAAAGGTTTTTTGGAGGAGGAGAATTTACCCAAGAAGCCATACAAAGAACTTCGCTGATACTTGGATTCTTTTCTATTTCGATACCGCTTGAAAGCTTATCGCATCTTTTAAGCCGTGCTTTTTTTGCCACCAAAAACACTTTCATCCCGGTTTGTGCCGCTTTTGCGGGATTGCTTACTATAGTAATAACAACAAATTATCTCTCGCCTACTTTGGGCATAATTGCTTTGCCGATAGCTTTTGCCGCAGGAACCGCAACAAAAATATTATTGCTTGGCGCAATATTGCCTCTACGCGTACGTTTTATACGTAAAAACTCTTTACTTGACGTAGCATCGATATAAAAAGATGGGTTGACCCCGCACCTATTTTACAGAGAATTACAGAAATAAGTTTAAACTGAAATGTTTACTGCTGTTGTAGAAGTTTTGGAGTGTCGTGACACTCCAAAACTATTAACTTATACCGTAAAATAAGTGCGGGGTTGATATTTTTTTATAATAAAGCTATAAAACACTGTTGTTTGAAATACAAAAAGGAGAAAGATGCGTCCGGTTATCTTTACGAATTCGGATATTAAAGGCGCCACTGTGCGCTCACGAGTTAGCAGAGAAACATATGTATTCGATCCTTCAAAACCGGCTGATTTCCGCAGAACAGAAGTTTCCCGGGGCCGCTATGGCGTACTCAATGGCAATATAATTGTCTTGCTAAAAGACAACGAAAGCGAAGAGCCTTATAGAAAGCTTGCTTCAGAAAGCCACGCTCTGCGCGATCTGCTTACAAGTTCCGAAGCTTTAAAATCTCTTAATATTCCTCCATTCCAACGCAACCAAGGAAACGCAAAACTTTTTCATGGCTCTCGCATGTTGCTCGGGATCAACTGGGAGTTCTGGGACGAATCCCGCGAATGCGCTCATTTAATATCTTGGCTTGAATTGATTACAAGCTAAATAAAAAAACAAACCCGCCCAGCTCTAATTACAAAAATTAGGGTCTGGACGGGTTTTATTATTAATATTTTTAAGTATTTACGTTTCCTCCTGATGCGCCCGGCCTATTTGCCGCAACTTCCCTAACTTTTGCTTTCCCTTCCTCACCTTGAGGCTCAGAAAGTTCTTCCAAAACGTGAATAGAACTAACAAGACTCTTTGCTAAGGCAGTAACGCCGGCGACAACTTCGCCTATCTCGTCAGTGCCGTCATAAATAGGAACATCATAATCCCCCTTCATAATTTTCCTGATACTGACGATAATTTTATGCAAACGCCTGATAATAACTCTGTACAAAATAAATAGATTAATCGCGTAAAAGATCAGGAAACCTACTATGAACAAAATCGCCATGCGCACACTAAAATCTGCCAAAATTTCGTTCACCGAGTCAAGCTTCCAATAGCTGGCTACCACACCGACAACCTCTTTATCCCAGGCAAATTTAATCGGCACATAAATTTCTGCAAGCTCCTTAAAACCTTTTTCACTTACCTCGTGCTCTTGTTTAAGTTTAGTAAAATCAACGACAACCGCGTCTTTCAAAGCTTTTTGGTATTCCTCATTATTTTCGTATTTATTACCTATTATGCTTGGGTCATCGGAATAAATTATACGTCCGTTCTTATCCCAAACCTTGATACGAACCAAACTATTTTTTGGGATAGCGGCCAGAAAATCTTCAAATTTTTCCTGTGACGCGTCGGAAAGTACGAAATCTTCAGCCGTAAAAAAACTTTGCGCGTAATAATTGATAAACGAAACAACGCTGTTTTTGGTATGAACTATAAAAACCTCACGCGTATAATGCTTAACAAATATAAAAACCAAAGCCCCGAAAACTGTGAACATCAGAATAGTCGGGATAAAAAGTTTTATATATATTGAGTTAAACCTAAGCAGGTGGGATTTCAAATCGCTCATAGACTACATTATACCAAAAATATAGGCAGCAAACCAACCTGGGCAGATTTACTGCGCCGGAAAATTGTTGATAAGCTTAAATTCATACCAGGTAGTAGAACAAGTTCACTACCTGGCATAAAAATTAATATCTGCGTCGTTTTTTCTGATGCCCGCTGGCTCCGCGAGGATAGAATGAACGGTGAGAATTATTTGTCCGCCCGCGACTAGCGCCCGCATAGCTTCTATTGGCAGGATATCCGTTTTGAACGCTATGGCTTAAAACCCTTTCCGGCGGCAACTCCGGAAGTTCCGATATTTGCAAGTTTTTTCTGATAAGACGCTCTATGTTGCGTATCTCCCGTTGTTCTTCGGGCAAAACAAAAGAAATGGCATGACCCGCTGCTCCGGCTCTGGCTGTGCGCCCGATGCGATGAACATAGTCTTCGGATTGCATAGGAAGGTCATAATTTAACACCAGCTCTATTCCTATAACATCAAGGCCTCGCGCGGCAATATCTGTGGCAATAAGTACGCGATATTTTCCGGATTTAAAACCATCCAAAGCATCTCTGCGCTGGTTTAGGGTTCGGTTTGAATGCAATTCGGCTGCGTCATAGCCCATCGCGCGAACAACGCGGGTTATACGTTTTGCGGTATGTTTTGTTTTTGTAAAAACAAGAGTTGAACCTTTATATTCACCGAGAAGTTTTTCAAGAAGCCTGGTCTTTGCGTCTTTTCTCACTATAAAAATCTCCTGCGTTACTAGATCTGAAGTTGTGCCCGATGGCGCGATCTCAATACGTATCGGCAATTTCATATTTGAAGAAGCAATGGTCATTATATCCGGCGGCAGGGTCGCAGAAAAAAGCATCGTCTGGCGCTCGCGAGGTACCGCATAAAGTATTTTTTTGATCTGCGGAAGAAAACCCATATCCAACATCCGGTCGGCTTCATCTAAAACAAGAACATTTACTGTATCCAATTTCACTGCTTTTTGTTCAAGATGGTCAATTAATCTGCCGGGTGTTGCGATAATAATATGCGGGTTGCGTGCAAGAGCTTTAAGTTGCGGACCGGGCGAGGTGCCACCTATTAAAACCGCGGTTTTCAAACCAAGAGAGCCTCCTATTTTATGTAACTCTTCATCAACCTGCATAGCCAATTCACGCGTAGGAAGAACTACTAATCCTCTGCCTTTTTTATGCGCCAACGACTGTATCATCGGTATGCCAAAAGCCAAAGTTTTACCGGTACCTGTTTGGGCAATGCCTACAACGTCTTTACCCTCAACAGCAATCGGAATAGCCTGACGCTGTATGGGTGTGGGCGTTACAAAACGCATCCGTGCTAAAATTTCTAAAATACCCGGAGCTATCCCGAGACCGTGAAAAGAAGATGTATTGGTGGTATTAAACTTAGATTCCATGTCCGAATCGTAACACCAGTTATCTGACCTCACAAGCTATTCTCTTTTTTATAATATAAAACCTCCTCAATTAATTATCGAGGAGGTATTATTTATTGTCACGGATTTTATTGCATAGTTTCGGGTGAGAGAGGACGCGGAAGAGGAACTATCTGGTTAGTACGCTGATCTATAATTTCTTTGGCCAAGGGAATAACTACCGTGTCTGTATTTAACCCGGCAATCGGATTTGTAACTTTAAAAATTAACGCGCGTACTAACAATTCCTTATTATCTATGCCGTCATAGACCCACATTTTTATATAGCCTTGAGACGGCGCGCTAAGCTCAACTTCCACCTCTTTCACATTCTCTTCATATCCATACCAATACTGGTTTGAAGCATAATCAAGTAATTTCTGTAAATTTTGCTCGGCATCATACGAAGAACTCTCGTAATGCTGAACGTCCAGACCGTTTAAATTACTGACTTTTCTTTCCCGTAAATTTACGCTCACAAAAAGACCGCTTGGCCGGCCGTCTTCTCCGTAAACAATCTCTCCGTTAATTTTAAGCGGATAAACAACCTGAACTTCCTCGGATATGTATGGCATTATCGGCATAGAACTAGAACTTGAGGGTTCGTCGCTGTTTACCATGGTTGCAATATTGTCGTATCGAATTATTTGCGGGTCCGCATAATTATTATGCGCAATACCGTAATCATTTAAAAAACTCTCGGCAATATTTTTTATCTCTTCATCGCCGGGCACATCGCCGGCAACAAGCGGTTCCTGCGGCGGACATCCGTTCATGCATTGCTTAGCATATGGCCAAGTTTTCCAATTTTGAGAAAGCGATAACGTTCCTTCAGATGGGCTTACCCATACGGTATATCCGGAATCTCTATTTTCACTGAATGAAAAGGATTCTAAACCCACATCACGAAAAGCAGATAAATTTATTGCTCCCGACAAAAATGTGGATAGCGCATTCAATACTTCACTTGTGGCCACGTTACCCTTTATGCGTTTCAATACACTAATTTGTGCCGGAATTTCTATGGGTTCGCCCTTATATACGTATTTGTATATTGTAGGTTCGTAACGAAAGCCGTCAGGATACGTCGGACCAACAACGCCACCTCCACCATAACCACCAGCGCCCATCCCCAATGGACCGGGAGGAGTTGCAGTAATCGGTGAAGAAGCAAGCCTGTCTTTGGATTCGCCCTGAGATGTTCCCGAAACCGCAGCAAGTGAGCCAAAAGCTTTTGAGCCGACTGTGCTTATTTCAAATGTAGAAGTTCCTGATGTGCCAATATTTGAACCTCCCGGAGAAAAAATATTATTCTGTATTAAAAATACTCCGCCTAAAATAACTAAAATTATTAAAACGACTCCCCCGCTCGCTAAAATAAATTTTTTCATAAGCAAAAAGGATTTGCCGAGTGTATGCCTGAAGATGCTTTTGTTTAAATCGCTTAATCCGCAAGCTTAAATTTAAGCTCCTGGCGGTAACGCGAGTCTAAAAACAGTTTCAGGGAGGCTTTAACAAATACTCTATTATTTTATCATATATTATAATCAAAATCCGCCGTTTATACCTCTTTTTTATAAATTAACCTTCTATTATATACTACGAAACCCGCCCAAAAAGGTAACAAAAATACCGCCCAGCCCTACCCAGCTCTAATTCTTAATTAGGGCTGGGTTAGAGCTGGACGGTTAAATATTTTTATTCCTGTCCTGATCTGACATCAACCTGATACTGCTCACGTAAACTATCTGCCATCTCCTTTGTCCCGCCGATAATTTCAATATCGTAGGGATAAGCGTACTGCGCACGATACCCTTGTTCATGCTCAATTACATTGCCCCACAAAGAAACCTTACCGATAGCGAAACACTCGCGCGGTTTTTCCTGAGCGCTGCCTTTTATATGAGAAAAAGTAACCTGCCACTGAACAGGAAACTTTCTCTCGCGCTGCATATATTTGCTCGCGTCTTCTTCGCTCTTAAAGGCGTGAATGCCGCATTCGCAATAAAAATACGGGGCTGCATGAGGCACTTCAATAATTTTACTGTCAGAATTGAACCAACAAAGCCTGTCGGCAGCCATGGCAATACGATAGGGCCATGCTACATACATATAAAGCGGGGAAATTAAAATATATTTTCCATAAACCCAATGCTCATTTTCTATGGCGGTTATAACCCGCCAAACTTTCCAGGCATAAATAGGCTCAACAAGGATCTGTTTATCGGACATTAATAAATCTCCGATTTTTAAAAGACGTTGCCATAAGCATATCAAAACCGGAACAAAAACAAAAGCCCATCAATTAGTGATGAGCTTGTGATAATTCTATTCTTGTATCAACCTGATACTGCTCACGTAACGAATCGGCGATACGACGATCGTCAGCAAGTACTGTTAGATCATAGGGGTAAGCATATTCGGCGCGATAGCCATCTTCACCTTCAATAATTTCGCCCCATAAAGAAACTTGGCCAAAAACCGTGCAACCCATTATGCGATCGGGCAAAATACCTCGCTCGTTAGCACTAACAACAGTCCAAGGCTTAGCTGGATCCATTTTCATCCCAGTAAAATAATTAAATAGCTTTTCTTTTGTACGCAGGGCATATATACCGCACCTGCAATAAATATCAGGAACTTGATGTTTAAAACCAATCAAATGAACCGATACTTGCCTATTGCTGGATTTCGCCAGAGATGAGACAAGCGCGAAACAATCAGCTTTCAACGTTATACGCGGTTTCCATTCTGTATGTTTGCTAACAGCTCTTAAACGATAAACAATATCATCGGAGAATAAGTTAAGTACGGCAACGGCTTGCCACATACGCCAGGCAATTATCGGCTCTTCTGAAACAACGTGCGGCAATACCTTGGATTTGCTCATGCTTGCCCTGAGCCGTTCGGCACTGAGCTCACGGCCGAAGTGCTAGTCGAATGGGCCGGAACTTTCTCAGGCACTTTAGCCGGAGGTGTGGGCTCGCGCACCGGGGCGGGATCGGGAAACTTGGGTAGAGGGGTCGGAATCGGCACAGATTTAGGGTTAACAGTAATACGTCTTTTGGGCTTACCTATTTCCATCTTATTGCTCCATATATTTTCAATTTTCTGCTTATGTTTTTTATAAACCAAATTGCTCAAAAAAACAATAGAAAAAACGACTTACTTAAAGTAAGTCGTTACCTTTTAACTAAAACTTTCGTTGAGAAGTTCATTTATTACCTTCTTTAATTCTTCGGTTCTGTTTTCTTTTACCAGTTCAAGAGGACTTTTACCAAAAAATACTTCTTTGGGTTCACGCAACCATTTTCGTATATAACGCTGTTCTACAATTTCAGAAAGTAAACGGCAAACGTCGTAAAGATAATCTATACGTACGCGCGCTTCAACCACCAAAACGTTATATCTCTCGCAATTGCGAATTGCGCGGACAGACACGCCGGCGGCAGAAGAAATATCGCGATAGCTAAGGAAACATTCCCGACGCAAAGCAGAAATTTGCTTACGGGCTTCATGCGTTTGCGGCAATTCTATGGACAATTTGCACACCCTCCGCCACAACAGGACTCTCTTTCGAGTTCGGCCTTGTGCTTAGCTTCATGTCGTACAATATGACCAAAACATACAACAGCATGTCCGCAACTGGCTTCTCTGCACATTTGGGTCATGCCCTCGGTAGGACAACCCAATTCCTCACATTCGACACATTCGGCAGGCTCAGTGCAGGCACATTCGGCAGGCTCAGTGCAGGCACATTCGGCAGGCTCAGACATTTATTTCTCCTTTAAAAGAACCTTTTTTATTTATACAGCAACGCCTCTAAATTATCAAATAAAAAACACCCAGCTCTAATTAAGAATTAGGGCTGGGTATTTTTATAAATTTCAATTTAACGATTATTTCTTAATTTGTTTCCACAACCACGCGGCAGCAAGAACTCCCACAACGAGCCATACGATCATCATAAGCAACATGGCGAAACTATAGAACCAAGCACTGCCTGAATTCATATAACCATATCCCATTATATTATTCATATAACAGCACCGGCAGGATAAGCAGCCGAAGTATCGCATCCTGAAAGTCTCTTACCCATGGCTATGTGCATCTCCTCGTTTCCTTCTTCGCCGATTACGCTATCCATATTTTCATCCATAAGTTGGTGTGATGAGCCTACCATAAGACTCATGAAATAATCGCCCATAACTTCAAAGTCTTCATCGGTAAGCTGTTCGCAAGAAACTTGCTTTGCTTGCAACTTATCCCACACTTCTTTACCTTCTCTCTCTTCTTCGGCAAGAGCAGCGCTTGTTTCTGCGGCACCGGTCTCCATCATGTGCTGTGCATCATCATTCACCATACCATGCGCATAAACCATCGCGGCAGAAAGCGGCATAAAGGTTACGCCCAAAATAAAAGCTAAGTTCAAAATAAATCTATTTTTATTCATGTTTATTTATAAATGGTTATTGAATATCTTTAATTAAATTATACCACTTTTTCACAAAAAATAACACTGTAAAAATCGTCCACGTTTAAGCAGAAATTCAATAAAAATTATTTTCCCCAACCGCCTACAAAAGGCGCTTCAGGACAATGTATGAAACAACGTAAAAATAAACTCGCATCAGTAGGCGTGTTTATAAAGAAAAAATGCAGGATGCGCGCGGCTATTAACCAAAGCAACAAAACAATTATAACGGCAACCAAAGATTTACGCTTTATGCCAAACTTAGAATTAAGCTTTCGGATTGCCAAAAAAATAAGAATAATTGCGGGTAACGTTAAATACCAGAAATAAAGAGTGGCTTTAATGCCAACCTCAAGAGTATTGGGTTTCCAGATGTTTGGTACCTGCGCCAAAAAATATTCCATTAACTATATTTTAACATATTTGATCATTTGCAACGACCAAATATACCATCTGGCTATGCGCGCTATATCTGCCGCCTATTATTTTATCTGCCTTAGGGTTATTTCTTGTTGCCATACTGTACGCATTATTTTATGCATTTCTTAGTGTCTTGATCTGGATAAAACGCAATAAAAAATATAAAAATTCAAATTAAAAAGCGCTATTGTTTAGCGCTTATTTTTATAAATAGGCTCCGTCAGCATAGGCAGAAGCGGCTTCATAAACCAGAGATGAATTATCTTCTCGTAAAAGTTCAAGAGGCGTTCTGCCTTTAAGATATCTCAACTTAGCATGAAACCATTCGTTGATTCCCTGGTGGCTTAAAGATTGATGCAATTGCACCATTATTATGTCGCGTATTCTGATAAGTCTTTCTCTTATTGTGCCGGTCAAAAGCGTACCAAGCGTGCGAAACTCTTTATGCTCATAAACTGAAACGCTTATCATTTCAGCAACTTCTTTTTCTGTAAATTTATAGTCCTCTATAAAAGAATCTATAATACTTAAAGCCGTTCTGGGACTTTCTAATTTGCAACAACTGTCAGACGCCATTTAACATGCCTCCTTTTCAAAGAACCTGAAAATGCCTGACGCAGAGCTTAGTTTCATATTCTTACTTTAAACATTGCTTTTGAAAAATCACTGTCGTTTTTGGCCTGCTTTATGTAATCGATAGGAGCCACATCATAGAGATAATCGTTCGGTGCTTTAAGCCATCTGATAATATCTCTCCGCTTAAAAGAAAGGCTGTTTGGAATGGGCTTGCTGAGATAAAAAACAACCTCTTCAAGCATTTTTAGGCGTTTAAGATATGAATATGCTGAATCATAATCGGATTCTTTGCCGACAAAACCTTGGACGGTTTTAATACCGAACCCATATTCGGGAAGTCTGGCTTTAAGGAAATCCTCGATCGCTTCTGCTACATATACCTTAAACGAATGGTACAAAGCAGATCTTTCAAAACTCTCTCCACCCGGAGTAGCTATAATTCCGCCCGTAACCTGCTCAAAAACACAATCACAATGTTCACAGCCGTAAAGCGAACCGCGTCCGCCGCAGCTGCCGCCTTCAAGAAAAACAACTGCGCCGCCGCACAGACTGCACTTTTCCATTTTTATCTCTCCTTCAATACTGCTCAGGACAAGCTTTTTCAAATAACTTATTTTCTTATACCAGTCCTGTGGATAAAATCAATCTATAAATAAAAACAACAAAAAAACTTCTATGTAGAGAAGTTTTTTATTAAATCCAATGTTCGAAATTTTTAACCAAGACCCTGTAAAGCGCCAAACGCTGAAATGAGCAGTATAACGCCGCCAATAAGACCCAGAACATCCGCTATCATATATAAAGTTAACGCGGTTAAGAATAACGGAATAATCGTTTTACTAAAAGTTTTAGGATTTCCTTTTTTATTTACACGGCGTAAATGGATCACAAAACCCAATACCGGCAACAATAAAAGTGGACGGAAAATTAAAGGCATCCCGGCTAAAACAAACAAAATTGCTGCAAGATGGTACTGATTATCCCAAAGCCAAAAAACCGGTTTAAGAGAAAAAATTATATCCATATAATATAAGCTAACTTCATTTTACCACGAAAAAACAACACCCAGCTCTAATTTTAAAAATTAGGCTGGGCAAGGCCATCCGCCAACTGGCGGAGTTTTTACGCTTCTGATGCTCATAAATCCGCCATTGATAATTTATTTCACCCACCACATTTTTCCCATATCAATAATGTGGCTGATTTCTATCGCCTGCAAAAACGTCAATATAACATAGACGGTGAAACTAAACACTAAAAATATTTTTTTCCTTTCTGTGAAAAAATGACTGCCAATCCTCTCTTTAAGTAAAAGAACTAAAAATAAAAACACAAGAACTGGCAAAATAAGAACAGTGGAATTAAAAGATGTTATTAAGACTTGATTGTTATACCAAACTGCAAAATTCTCATCTCTTTGAGAAATCCAACCAGAAGGCGCTTGATAATATCCGTGTTCGTCACATGGGGTATATAAATTAACCTCATGCGTTTTTAAATTTATTATTTTTACCGGATAACAAGGCCCGGCAGCAGCTATAGACGGCACAAAAACAAATATTGCAGAAATAAGAACAAAGATTTTGTATGACAAAAGTTTTTTTATCTCCATAACAATTATATTCTATCACCTACTCCGCTCGTATAAAAATAAATTGTTCCTGCAAGCATCGCGTCTGTCTAAGCGACCCAGCACCAGAACAAGTACGGTACTGGGCAGGCGCCGCGGAAGAAATTTTATCAGCGCATTTATTTGAGCTTCATTCGAGAAGACATAAGTTGGCCGTTGAGCAAAGTGCCGTGAGGCACTGTTTGAGCGAACGAAGAGAGCGAGTTTGCCGGAAGGCGCTTTGCGAAAAGCTAGCCAACAATTGTCCTCGCAGACAGAAGCGAAGATAATTGCGCTGAAATAAAAATGTGGTCGCGTGGCAAATGCGACTGATTGCAAAAAGCAAAAATAACCCCTCCGCCAGTTGGCGGAAGGGGTTATTTCCATAATTTTGAGCAAAACTCTCTCTCGCTATTCCCGTGAACGAATCATGGGATGCTTAGGAAGACGCCTAAGCTCGCCAGACCTTACCTAGGTCTACGGTACCGACATTTAAAGTTATCGGTAAAAACTTTATCTAATATTTAAAAAAAATATCAATCGACACCTCTAGAGATTCTTCGATTAGTGTTCGGCCTTGCGGATTTTACTCCATGGGGATGAACGGTTTTAATCGTTGATAACTCACCCGATGTATCTCGGGGTTGTATAAATACTCCCTAGAAAGGAGGTGATCCAGCCACAGCTTCCGCTACGGCTGCCTTGTTACGACTTAGTCCTTGTCACTAATCTCGCCGTGTTCCCACTAAAGTGGACCTTCGGGCGTTACTAGCTTCACTGACTTGACGGGCGGTGAGTACAAGACTTGAGAACGTATTCACCGCGGCATAGCTGATCCGCGATTACTAGCGATTCCTTTTTCATGAGGGCGAATTGCAGCCCTCAATCCAAACCGAGGCTGGTTTTTAGGGATTAGCTCCGCATTGCTGCTTCGCAACCCTTTGTGCCAGCCACTGTAGCACGTGTGTAGCCCAAGGCATCAGAGGGCCATGCTGATTTGACGTCGTCCCCACCTTCCTCCCCGTTGGCCGGGGCAGTCTCGTGTGACAAATATAACACACGACAGGGGTTGCGCTCGTTACCCGACTGAACGGAACATCTCACGACACGAGCTGACGACAACCATGCAGCGCCTGTTCTACTGTCCTTGTGAGAGGTCTAACCTTTCGGAAAGATTTCAGCAGAATTTCAAGCCTTGGTAAGGTTCTTCGGTTATTGTCGAATTGAACCACATGCTCCACCGCTTGTGCAAGTCCCCGTCTATTCCTTTAAGTTTTAGCCTTGCGGCCGTACTTCCCAGGCGGGATGCTTAATGCGTTAGCTTCGCCGCGGAGAGGGTCGATACTCCCCACAGCTAGCATCCATAGTTTAGGGCGTGGACTACTGGGGTATCTAATCCCATTCGCGACCCACGCTTTCGTCTCTGAACGTCAGGAACACACCAGCCAAATGCCTTCGCCCTTGGTATTCCCTATGGTATCAACGGATTTCACCCCTACACCATAAGTTCTATTGGCCTCTCATGTCCTCTAAGCAAAGTAGTTTTCGACGCTTTCCCCAGGTTGAGCCTGGGTCTTTAACCCCGAACTTACTTTACCGTCTGCAGACGCTTTACGCCCAATAAATCCGGATAACGCTTGAGGTCTCTGTATTACCGCGGCTGCTGGCACAGAGTTAGCAACCTCTTATTCCCCCGGTACAGTCACCGAAGTTCTTCCCGGGGAAAAGGAGTTTACACCCCGAAGGGCTTCTTCCTCCACGCGGCGTCGCTCGATCAGGCTTTCGCCCATTGTCGAATATTCTCGACTGCTGCCCAACTAGCTGATCAGGCCGAGGCCCCTCCCCAAGCGCATTGCTGCTTTACTCTTTCGAGAACTATCGGGTATTAGTCTGCCTTTCGGCAGGTTATTCCCGTCTCGGGGGTAGGTACCAAGGTATTACTGACTCGTTCGCCGCTAACCAGCGTTCCACGCTGGAATCTCCAAACACCAAGATACAAGGTACAAACAAATTTCAAATCACAAATCTCAAATTCCAAAACGTGTTTGGTTATTGAAAATTAATTTTTGAATATTGTCTGGTCATTGTTTCTTGTTTCTTGAAATTCCCAGTGTGAAACACTGGTCCGCTCGACTTGCATGCCTTATCCACGCCGCCAGCGTTCATCCTGAGCCAGGATCAAACTCTCAATAGAATGATAAATGTGATTCCGACGCAAAGGTCGGGCGTGCGAACAGAATTTAAGAAAACAAAATCATTTTTTAGAGTCTCATGCAAACCTGGTGCTTGCATAAGACGCTAATCCCAAGTTATTTACACGGGAATAGCGAGAAAGAATTAATTATGCTCAAAATAAAACGATGTAATTTATTGGATAAATAAATTATTACTTGCGTTAATGTCCTAACAATGACATTAACTGCAGTGTTAAAATTTCAATGTTCTTTCTTTTAACAACCCTTCGACTTCGCTCAGGGTTATTTTTCGCAACTTATAATAAAACTTATTACTGAAGCGAAAAACAAGACGTGGTTTTGAAAAATCCTTCGATAAATTCAGGATAAATAAAACCGGGAAGACGTCTCTCGCTGTCATGACAGCCGCCTTCCCGGTCTTACGACACTAGGAATTGGTTTATTAGACGTCTTGTTATTATTGCTACATATTTTTTAACGCATCGTCCATCCTTCGATAAACTCAGGATAAAAAACTCATTCTCCGATGCGTTAGAAGTATATACCCTGGCAACAAAGGGTGTCAACCCCTACACCATTTTTGCGTCAATAATATCGTAGATACCAATATTTAACCTTTAAACGATAATGCAAAAGTTTTGGAGCGTTGTAACGCTCCAAAACCACTAGCTCATTCTGCAAAAACTGGTGTGGGGGTCAAGCCCAGCTCTAATTAAGAATTAGGGCTGGGCAAGTCCACCCTAATACACTTGACGAAAACAATAATTAATGTAATTATAATAATAACTTTTCTTCGAAAACCTTGTGCGTGAGGCAGCGATGAATATTCGAGCTGTAATACACGACTTTGATGGGGTCTTAAACGACTCCTTCCATGAAGGTTTGCGCAGAATACGAAACATATGCGCAACCTTTGAAGTTAACTTTACTCCTGTTCAGCGCAAAAAGCTGACACAACTTTGGGGCATACCCGGAGAAAAATTGCTGCAGCGGGGACTTGATGTTTCCCCTGCCATGGCCAGACGACTATATGCGGCATGGGAACGGCTTGATATTGCCGACCCTATACCTCTCGTTCCCGGAACAAAAGAACATTTGTTCTGGCTTCGGAGAAATGGTTTCTGCGGTGGGCTTCTCACATCACGAAACCGCCCGAACATTGAATCCATTTTTGAAGAAATGGATCTGATGCGCGAATTCACGGTCATATCTACAAAACAAGAAAGCCCTTACAGCAAACCCGACCCGAGAGTTTTTGACTATATCCTTGGAGAATTCAAAAGTCTCTGCGGGATAACCAAAGAAGAATGTATCTTTGTCGGTGACACGCCGGCGGACATGAAGGCCGGACACGAGGTCGGCATCGAAACCATTCTTGTGCAAACGGGTCCGTATCTGCTCAGGCACGCTGCAGAACTGCCCATTCCACTTGAAAATGTCTTGAATTCAATTGACGACTTGCCTCTTTGGATAGAAGAACATCACAATGGCGAGATAAAACATCCGTACATTTAAAATAAAAAACCGCGATTTTAAAATCGCGGTATTATTTTATTTAACGACAGCACCTGTTTCATCAATAGATTTATTTTCGTGTACGACAGACAGAGCTTGATAGTACCAAAACCAAGCGTCTTTGTGCCCTCCTGTAAGAGAAAGTAGATGCGCAAATTCATGCGCAAGAAGATCTTCCAATCCTTTATCAGAACTCTTCATCATGTGGACTCCCACAAGTATGCACGAATTGTCCCAAGCCATACCATCAAAAAGCTGATGAAAATCGGCCCAACTTATGCGCAAAGGAAGTATTTCTTCATCAAGCCAACCGTATTTGCGAGCGTAAGCTATATAGGCGCAGAGAGTATTTTCCACAAGCAATGCTCGCTTATTCCAGGCTTGATTGCCTGTATCAAAAATAACAACTTCAGTATGGTCTGAGATTTGAGCTTCGGCTATAAAATAAAAACGTTCTAAAGTTTTGCGATGTACCAAAAGACCAGAAAATTTTCTGAATAACTTCAAAAAAATTCCCGTAAGAAAAATATCAGCAATTAATATAACCGCCAAAACATTAATAACCGTTTTAAGGTCTATATTAAATATTGGTAATGAAAACCCAAGCACGGCGACCAGATAGCCATCTTGCAACATCTCATTTGCCCGCTTAGCTTTCAAAAAGCTTTAGCTCTATCGTATACCATTTGATAAACATTTGTAAAATTTAACCAAAGAAAAACCGCCCAGCTCTACCCCACCCTAATTTCTATCGAAGTCTGTTAAATTTAAAAGCGTATTGTTTTACCAATACGCTTATTTTATCTGATAAATTATTAAAATTAGAGCTGGGTAGGGCTGAACGGTCTATTTATTTGGGAAAATCTATCGGGCTATTGAGAAGAATATCTTTGCAAGCCGCATAGTAAAATTTAAATTCCTCACCATGCACATCACTTTTAATATCGCATACCAGAAGATGCGCGCATTCATGAGACACCAAGTCATCGATTTCTTGTCGCGTATCTCCCATTACGTTAATCGCAAAAACTATACTTGATCTATCTTCTTTGGAATGCTTTTCTCCATCTTCGCGCATAGCAATGCCGCCGTACCACTTCATAGGATAAGTGCCAACACGCACCGGAAGACAGGAAACATTACATATCAAACAAAAATGAGCAGTAGACATTATCTGTTCGACGCGTCTAACTATATATTCGGCACGGCCATTCCAAAAAAAATTGTTTGGTTGATAAGCAATAACTTCGGTGTCTTTTGGAATATCCATATTCATAAGCGTGTTTAGGGCAAAATCCTCAACCGCAATAAATTCATCTTCCCTTTCTTTTCTTATTTTCTTAAAACCTTGAGACCGCAAAGAAAATGTAAGATTCTTTTTCAAAGAATATCCCAGAGCGCCCAATAATAAACAGATCAAAAGAATATTTATCAGAACTGTCCGATACTCGTCCAATGGACCGTTCCTTTTTTAAGAACTGCTTGTTGTTGGTATAATATAACGAAATTAATTAAATTCAACCCCCACACCATTTTTGCGACAAGAATATTCGTAGATACCAATCTTTTAACCTTTAAACAATAATGCAAAAGTTTTGAAGTGTTACAACACTCCAAAACCAATAGCTCGCTCTGCAAAAACTGGTGTGGGGGGGTCAAATCTCGTAAAAATAAAACCGCCCTTTTGAAAAGACGGTTATTTAAATTAAAATGCCTTCCTGATAAAGCGCGGCTATAAGTAACCCTTTGTCAGAATTTAATTCGAACATTTTTTCTTTTACTTCTTGCGCTGTTAAAGCGCGGGTTTCGCCAAACTTATCGTTCACGCGATGAAGTGCGTCATAAACATCGGCTAAAGCTACAACACGCGCGCAATCCAAGATAAGCAACTTGGTGCTTTCAGAATACTTGTGAAGTTTTGATGGAAGACGTTTGGGATACCCGTTGTTCTGAAAACGGTGATGCTGAACTATAACATCTGCCGTGAAATCAAACTTGCCGCGCAACATCCGCCATGACGCATTAACATGTTTGCGCAATTCATGCATATCTTCCGGTGTCCAACCCGAAATCTTACCCAGGCTCAAAGGCGAGACTTCACATTTACCGATATCGTGCAATGCTCCCGCAATAAATAACGGTTTCTGCGGCATATAAATAAATTTACCGATATCTGCTGCCAAAATAGCTACACGCAAGCAATGTTCGTAATGCAATTCAGTTATTTCGTTCTTTTCTTTTAATCTCTTAAGTAAATCTTGAATGCTTTTTGAGTCTTCTTCTGTAACACCCAATGCTATAGACCGTATGTTAAAGTCTGTTTCAAGTCTGAACAATTTATAGTCTTTGAAAGTAGACATATTGCTGCTCCGCATCAGTTTTAAAAGAACACCTACTTCATACCGCAACAAAAAGAAAAATTCAACCAATTAAAAATCCGCCTAAATACTTAGCAGATAAAAATTATTTAGCTCTGTTAGAAAAAATATACTTGAGAACAACGTAGGAGCCGACAAGAATAACCGTATACCTTTTTAATGGTTCTATTTAAAAACTATCGTGGCTTATATATAAATATCAATGCGTTATTTTCTTACAATCGCAGTCCCAAATGCATGAAGCCCAGCATGAGCGCAGAAATAGTTTGAGCATCTCTTATTTTTTTATCCCGTATCATTTGCGCGATTGTTTTGAGATTGAATGCACGAACGGCAACTATAGCCTCATCCGGCAAACCTGCTTGCTTCACTTTCTTCAATTTACGCGCAATATAAACATGTTCTACGCCATTTGAAATACCGCCTAACATTTGAAAACTGCCCAACTTATTCCATTGCGCCGCTTCATATCCGGTTTCTTCCCATAATTCTCTTTTTGCCGCAGGAAGAAGCGCTTTGCCGTCAGAACTGCCTCCAGGCAATTCCCAGGAATATTTCCTTACCGGATAGCGATATTGCCGTATTAACATTATTTCTTTTTTATCAGTTACGGGCAGAACAATTACCGCCGGCATTACAGATACAAAATTATATATTCCCTTGGCACCGTCGGGCCGGATAACGCGGTCTTCGATTATATTAAAACGCGAATGAATATAGGTTTTGCGCGTAGATATTTTTTTCCAATTATATTTTGACATACTTATTTTTTATATCTATTACAACTATATTTTTAATGCTTTTCCCGCCACGCCTTTATACTTGCGTGGTTACCGCCCAGCAAAACTCCTGGGACGATCCATTTAATCTTTTTATTTTTAGGATTAGGGTAAAAAATTTCGGGGCGAGTATATTGCGGATACTCCCCTTCTTTATCTTTCAGTGAAAACGATTCTTCCTTCAACGAATCTTTATTGCCCAATATTCCGGAGACCATTCTTGAAACAGAATCTATAATCGTTAAAGCCGGCAATTCCCCTCCTGATAAAACGTAAGGACCGACAGAAACTTCTTCGTCAGCAATATATTTAGCAACACGTTCATCCACGCCTTCGTAACGTCCGCATATTAAAATTAAATTCTCGTATTTTGATAAACGCTTGGCGTCTTGCTGGGTAAATTGTTTCCCTTTGGCGGAAAATAATATTATTCGTGTTTTGGAATTTGGATTTTGTACTTTGAATTTCCGCGCGGTGACCGAGTTCACTGCGCGGTATATAGGCTCAATTTTCAACAACATGCCTGCCCCGCCGCCGTAAGGCTTTTCATCCACTGTGTGATGCCTATCCTTTGTAAATTTCCGGATATCAACGGTTTTAACCGAAATTTTCTTATTTTTTATAGCACGCGCCATAATAGACTCGCCCAAATAAGGCGAGAACATATCCGGAAAAATTGTTAGAATAGTAAAACGCAACATATAATTTATATTATATCATTAAAGAATTATTTTAGGACTTATGCGCTTGGCTTTTTAAGCGGTTTTTGAGGTTGTTTTGGCATGGTTCCAGCTCTAATTTAATAAATTAGGGCTGGACAAAATAGCCGACCTGCTCCGACAGAACGTCGGAGAACCTCGGAGCGCTTCGCTGGAAGCGCGAGAATGAGCGAAAAAAGAGCAAGCGCATAGGTCCTAATAACATAAAAGCCCCAAATTATCCGTAAGGATAAGAGGGGCTTTTAAAAAATCTATTAAAATCTTACAGTTTCAACCCTTCGATAAACTCAGGGTTGCTGTAAAGCTAAACTTTACAGCTTTAGTTCGTCGACTACACTCTCAACATCTTGAGAGGATGCCGCACGCATTCGATCGGGGCGAGGGCCTCGTCCACCTTCCGGCTCGTCGATCTTGAGATTTACACGAGCGTTGTTGCGCATGCCTACAATACGAAGCAATGTGCGGATGGATTTGGCAGTGCCACCGTTGCGGCCAATGATCTGACCCATATCTTCTGGGTTCACTTTGAGAGTAAGTAATACTCCCATTTCATCAACCTTGCGATCTACACTGACGTCGTCAGCGTGATCTACGATCGAACGCACTACGTAATCGAGAAACTGCTGATCATGGTGTTTTTCGGCCATATCTTTGCAATCTGATTAACAGTAAAAAATAATTTTCATTGAAATGACTGTCGACCAATTTCCTCCTTCGCACAAGGCTTGGGATTACACTGCAGCCATTCATCCAAATTTCTATGCAGTATTATATCAAATATTTAAAATAAGTCAACCCAGCTCTAATTTTATACCTAGAAAATACAACCTTACCCAGATTATGTTTTCGATTTAGAAATCTTATCTAAATAACAAATTCTTTACAAAATTAGGGTTGAGCTTCTTCTTTAACTTCTTCTGCGGATGGTTCAGCTTTTATTTCTTCAACTTCAACAGGAACTTCTTCACTTACAACTTCTTCTGCTTGCGTCTCCTCTGCAACTTCAACTTTAGGGGTTTCAACAACTACTTCTTGCGCTACCGGCGCCGCAGCTTCAACAACCGCTTCTTTAACCGGTACGGCATGCTTATGATTTTGTATTTTCTTGCCTTCAATTACTTTTGAAGAGATCAATAAATTATGAACGGTTGGAGTAGGTTTTGCGCCCTGAGATATCCAGTAAAGAACTCTTTCATTATCAAAAGCCACGTTGCCACGCTTAACATCATAGGTACCTACCTTCTCCATATATTTTCCGCGAGGCGGGCCTTTCTTCTCGGTCACAACAACACGAAACGATGGATCGTTCCTGCGGCCGACTCTTTGTAGTCTTACAATCAACATAAAATATAACGAATTTTAGTTTAACGTTATGAATTAAGGGTGTCAACCCCGCACTATTTTTACGGAACTTATATATAGCAAGGCTTCAATCAAAAACGGTTGCGCCACTGCAAAAGTTTTGGAGTATTGCTACGCTCCAAAACTGTTAATTCGTTTAGTAAAAATAGTGCGGGGTCAACCCAAAAAAATAAAAAGCTCTTCGTTTGAGAAGAGCTTTTAAAAAACAGTTGAATTAGGCGTTTTGCAGTTTTGGCTTGCCGTGGGAATTCTCCTTTGGGGGCAGATCAGCAAAGATCTTTTCGAATTCTTCACGATAAACAGTCTCTTGGACAAGAAGTTTCTGAACAAGCGTTTCCAGTCTGTCTTTATACTGCGTGAGAGTTTCTCTGGCTCGTTCTCTGCCGCGATCAAGAATTTTCTTGATCTCTTCATCGATCAGTTTTGCAACCTCTTCTGAATAATTGCGCTGTTCACTAATATCACGGCCAAGGAAAATCATGGAATCGCGCTTACCAAAAGTTCGCGTGCCCAAACTTTCACTCATGCCGTACTGCATAACCATGTTTCGCGCAATTTCAGTTGCTTTTTCTATATCGTTTGAAGCGCCGGTTGTAACGTCACCGAAAATCATTCGCTCAGCTACATTACCGCCAAGCAATCCGGCGATTTGATCCTCAAACTCGGCTTGAGATCTGAGATAACGATCTTCCGTTGGAAGAGCCATAGTATAACCCAGGGTCATACCGCGGCTAATGATAGTAACTTTAGCTACCGGATCACATTTTGGAAGTATGCGCTGCACGATAGCGTGTCCGCTTTCGTGATAGGCAATAATGAGCTTCTCTGGCTCGGAAATGATCCGGCTTTTACGCTCAGGACCGGCAACCGCGCGTTCTATAGCTTCCAGAAACTCGCTCATACCGATGAGTTTAAGGTTTCTGCGGGCAGAAAGAATCGCGGCCTCATTCACTACGCCTGCAATGTCAGCACCCGAGAAGCCGGGACACTGTCTTGCTAATTCTTCAAGATCAACTTCTTTGCTGATCAACTTGCCTCGTGCATGAACTTGGAAAATTGCAAGCCGACCTTTAAGGTCTGGCTTGTCTACGATGACCTGACGGTCAAATCTTCCGGGTCGAAGTAATGCGGGATCCAAAATATCAGGCCGGTTCGTTGCAGCCAACACGATTATATTCGTGCTCTGCTCAAACCCGTCCATTTCAACAAGGATCTGGTTTAAGGTTTGTTCGCGTTCGTCGTGACTGCCGCCAAGACCGGATCCGCGTTGACGTCCAACCGCATCGATCTCATCTACGAAAACAATTGCCGGACTATTTTTCCTGGCCTGCTCGAAAAGATCGCGCACGCGAGCGGCACCAACACCAACAAACATTTCAACAAATTCGGAACCCGAAATGCTGAAAAAAGAAGCACCGGCTTCTCCGGCAACCGCTCTTGCGATCAGAGTTTTTCCGCATCCCGGAGGGCCTACCAACAGAGCGCCTCTGGGCATCTTTGCGCCCAGGGTATTGAATTTCTCAGGATACTTAAGAAATTCCACTATCTCCTGAAGTTCTTGTTTTGCTTCCTCAACTCCGGCTACATCAGAAAACCTGACAGTACTTTTGCCATGAGTGTGGCGCGCACGCGAGCGGCCAAAATTCATCGCGTTATTATTCTGCTGCTGATTTTTTTTCATAATGTACCAAAAAATTCCCAAGATAACCAAAATAGGAATGCCTACTGATATAAGCATTTGTATTAGTCCGTCGTCTGAAGGTGGTAGACCGGAAATCGTAGGACCTTGACCTTCGTTCTGACACTTGGCTCCGGATTCAGCACAGACAGAAGTTATATCGGCTCGGATATCGGTGGTCAAAGCTCCCGGCACAGCAGACGTAACTGACGTGCCGGAACTAATATCTAAAGCCTTTTCCCCGTCTTCGGTGATTTTCAGCAAAAGTTTTCCGCTTTGCTCCTGCTCTACTTCAGTAACATACCCATCTTTTACTAAAGTCAAAAAAGAATTTTCAGCGTTATCGTAAGGGACAATTATTTCACCTTTTGAAAAAAAGCTTCCAAAAAGCATCATTCCAAATACAATGACAAGCATTATCATAAGCATTCTTTTGGTATTGGGATTCATGGACGCCTCGCCTTTTTATTTCAACGTGCTCAAAGTTTGGGGTTAATATAACATAAGATAAAGAAAAGGCAATATGTCTTACGGTGTTTTTTCAAATTAAAATCCCGATTTTTTGAATCGGGATTTATTTTAATTAAAATTAAAAACCCAAACCGGTTAGTTTGGGTTTATTTACTAATTATTTATGGCTTATCTTTTTCTAGATCCTCAAGCAATGTGGTCGGATCCACGATTATGCCTTCACCGCTTGGCATGATGGCGATCTTAATGTTGTCTGCCAGCTTCTGCAAAGCCTGAAACTGAATCAACATCGGCGTCAACGATTTAGCTAGGGCCTCGTTGGCCAAAGCCTGACCTTGGGCTTCGATGCTCAAAGCGTCAGCCTTACCCCTGGCAACTTCCCTGGCCTGCTCGGCTTCGTGTCTCCTCTGCATAATGCGCTGCTCCTCACGCAAAGTATTTTGCGTAGCGATCTGCGCTTCCTCAATGGCTTTATCAAAGTCTGCGCTAAATGTTATATCGTCAATAAGCACATCAACGAGCGTAATTGAATACTGATCCAATTCTTTCCTGAGTTTACTGGCCACGTCCTTACCAAGCTTTTCGCGTTCTGGCTGAACATCCAACGCTTCATACTTAACTACTTCGTCCTTCAGGATATTTTTTACGCGAGGAACGATGATCACTTCATAATAATTAGGACCTACATTCCGGTACAGCGTCTGGACGTTCTCCGGCGCAACCTGGAAGTTAACGCTGACGTTAGTGAGAAATATTTTCTGGTTTTCCTTACTGTCTGAATCAAGCGATTCAAATGAACCATTCTGAATCTGAATGTTGGCTAGCTGCATATCTTGCCACGGAGCAATGACCTGCAAACCCTCACCGAATTGACCGGTAATTGCGCCGAAATTGTAGACAACTCCCACCCACCCTGAATCAATTGTCTTAACCGAACTGAACAGCGTAATGACAAGAGCGCCTGACGCAAGACCAATTAAAACTATTTTTTTATATTGCAGGTCTTTCACAAAAAAAATGACTCCGATGCCTCCCAAAACCACAGCAATAATTATCATGATCCAAAACATTTCATGCTCCTTTCTATTAGTGCTGACCTTTAACGCGCACAAACACTTGTTAACGCGCCGATTAGCGTGATTACAAAGAACCGAACGATTTAAATTATGTTTAACAAATACCTAATTTTTTGTCAACCCAGTTAAAAACCTATCAATAAGCTTTTGGTTAGGCTTTAATATAAAACATTTCAGACGATTTGGAAATAAAAAAGAAATCCTCCGAGTTAATCGGAGGATAAATTTATATTTACGTAGGCAATGCGGAAGTTTCTTCCTTGTCATCATCAACAGTTTCAGATTTCTGAAATAATCTGGCTTCAGTGTTCTTAACTGCTTCGGTGCCTGCAAAATTCTTGATGAACTCTTTGATAAGTGCTTCACCTTCAAGTGTTTCAGCCCTTATAACTTCTGCAACAAGCCCCTCAAAACCAACCATATTGTCTTCAATGGCATGGCGTGCCGTATCTTTAGCCTGGTTGATAATGATAGCGATATTGTTATCTATCTTATCCTGCGTTTCCTGACTGAAACTACGAATAAGGTTATTCTCTTCAATATCGTATGTTCTAGTGGGCAAGTCATCACCCATGGCAAAATCGGTAACCATGCGCCGGGCCAAACGAGTAGCTTGTTTTAAATCGCTGCTTGGGCCAGTAGTAATATCGCCTTTGAGAAGAATATCTTCAGCCACAAAACCGCCGTAATCGCTTGCAAGTTCAACCAAGAGATCGCTTTTGCTTTGCAGTAAAATATCACGGTCTGGCGTATACCAGGTCAAGCCTAAGGCGCGACCACGAGCCACAATGCTTATTTTATCGGGTATAGCATAACCCCTACTTGCAAAGAAACGCGCCACCGCATGGCCACATTCATGCCAAGCGATCAATTTCTTCTCTGATTCCGTAAGAAGACGGGTCTTCTTTTCCGGACCGGCAACAATTCTATCTATGGCATCATCGATATCTTTTGACAATATTTCATTGCCGTTCCTACGTGAAGCAAGTATGGCTGCCTCGTTCAAAACGTTTGCCAAATCAGCGCCAGAGAACCCCGGCGTTCTTTTGGCGATATCATATAGCTTAACCGCTTTGGCCAATTTCTTTCCCTTAGCGTGCACCTTAAGAATAGCTACACGACCCTTACGATCAGGAATGTCTACCATAACTTGGCGGTCAAAACGACCTGGACGCAAAAGGCTTGGATCAAGAACATCTGGCCGGTTTGTGGCGCCTATGATCATTACACCATTTCTAATGTCAAACCCATCCATTTCATGAAGAAGGGCGTTAAGTGTCTGAGCATACTCATCGCCGCCACCACCCATGGTTTGACTGCCGCGTTTTCGTCCAACCGCATCGATCTCATCTATGAACACCACGCAAGGCGAATTGGCCCGCGCTGTTTCAAAAAGTTTCCTGATACGCGATGAACCAACGCCCACAAACATCTCAACAAAATCAGAACCGTTCGCTGAAAAGAACGGAACCCTAGCTGTACCCGCAACGGCTCTAGCAAGAAGGGTCTTGCCAGTACCGGGAGGACCGATAAGCAAGACACCTCTTGGCATACGCGCGCCAAGAGAAGTAAACTTCTCAGGATTTTTTAGGAAGTCCACGACTTCTTCAAGTTCAATCTTAGCCTCGTCCACTCCGGCAACATCTTTAAAGGTCACCTGTTCGATGCTAACACGCGAAGCGCCTGGGTTATCTGAAGATGACTGATGACCAGTCTGATTCTTATTTTTATCTTCGAATTTACGCCCATTGTTCGTGGGTGGATTGCTTCTAAGACGCCCAACAAACCGTAATATTAAAAAAATCCCACCTAAAAGCAACCCAAACATTAGAAAGCTAGATATTGGATTTCCGGGCTGCGGAGGCGGCGGAACTTTTTCCTCCTCTTTAATAATCTCGTACTCAAAGCGATTGGCGTCCGTAATAACTATTCCTTCTAGCGGCAACAGATCAACCTTCAAATCCGTATTATTTGGTATATAAACAGATTCCTGAATATCATTTTTCAGTGTAACGATAAGCGTGACACCCCTTGCCACAACCTTCTTCACTTCACCATTTCTTATCTGATCATAAAGTTTTGTGAGAGGTTCCGTGCGAGGCGGACAATTTCGGCCACTGCATGGCACCGGAGTTGCGTATGAATCAAACGTAGGTTGCGCGGTTGGATATGATTCTGTCTTTGGAGTGAGTTGATAAGAAGAACTTATTCCAACGGTTAAAACACGTAATACAAAAAAAGAAAAAATAACAGAAAAGGTTATGAGCAATATGATCACTAAGTCTTTAGGAATATTCGGGTGTTTCACGCGTCATCCCTCATTCTATATTGTAAAGATGCTTATTTTACAAAAAGCATACCATCATCTAATAAAAAATCAACCCCGTTAGAAATCCGCCCTGTCGCAAACTCTAACGGGGCAAGGCCCTTTACTCATTATCAAAAAATCCCAATGATATACAAAATTTTATTCGAAAGGATTGGTTTCTATCTCAGGCTTAAACATGTTTACAAACTCCATCTTATATTCTTCTCCGAAACACGCTTGCATAGCTCCCGCTACATTAAAATGTGCGTCAAATGGTTTAGTGTCTTGAGGGGGATGTATTTCAAGCCTGCTTCCCCTATTATCTATAATAAAACCTTCCCCTAGCATGGCTTTTAGTTTTTCAACAAATTGTTGTGGGATAAAATTCCCTGAAGAGCCGTATCCTTCAAAATTAACAGTATATTCATGTTCGTGTCCCGGTCCTGCCCAGGCAACCCAGGATTTTGGTTTGGCCTGTTCTCTTCCCTCAAGATTTTTTGATAATTCAGGATTTTCCATACCAGGTAGTAGAAATTAGACTAATTTATCTATAAAATAGCGAATTTCTAATTAAAATTAATTATTAAAAATTTTATTAACTTAACCAGGTATTTTTGTTCCGCAAAGCGGAACGGTCTAATTTTCACTACCTGGCATAATTATTGCCACGCTTTTTCTTCTAATGCCCTCTGTGCGGCATTCCGCTGCGCTTCCTGTTTACTGGCGCCTTCGCCTTCGGCAATCAAATCTTCTCCCAAATAAACACCTATACGAAAATGCTTATCATGGTCAGGACCCCATTGCGCAAGAACTTCATAGCTTGGTGTAACTCCTTCTTTATCCTGAGCGATCTCCTGAAACAAACTTTTAGAATCCTGAAATAATTTGTCCTCTATTATTATAGGAAGCTTGGGAAGAATAAACTGAGAAATAAATTTTCTTGCGCTTTCAATACCTTGATCCAAATAAATTGCCCCGATTATTGCCTCAAGAGCATTGGCCAGTATAACTTGCCTGGCTCTGCCGGTATCCTTGGTCTCACCTCGCGACAATAATAAATGTTCGTTAACATCAATTTCTGTGGCAATTCTGCTTAACATCTGACTATTGACCAGACTTGCGCGCCACGCGGTAAGATCTCCTTCAGGATTTTTAAAATTGTTAAATAAATACTCGGTCACTACTATTTCTAAAACAGCGTCTCCCAAAAATTCGAGACGCTCATTGTGTCCCAGCTTCCGATCAGTATGCTCATTGCTGTATGAACGATGGGTTAGAGCTTCAAGAAGAAAATCTTTATTTATAAAAGTTATACCTATCTTTTTCTCTAAAGATGACAGATCCATTAAAAAATAAAAAATCAAAAAGCAAAATGAAAAATGACAAATCAAAATCTAAAAATAAATGGTTTTGGTTATTTTTAAATTTTAATATGTGATTTTAATATTTGATATTTAATTTTTGATATTAAGATAATATTTCTCTCGTCTTCTCAAGTATACCGTCAAGATCATGATAATAATCTCCCGGAGCGGGATCTTTAATAGAAACCCATCGCGTTTCAACTATCTTACTGTTTTCTGAGGGTTCTATTTTATCGGTTTTAGTTTCAACGATAAAATAAGTTATTTTCCTCTTGCTTTTTCCTTTAGAGGTGCTTTTTGAAACGTATTCAATGTCGCCTACGGCTTCGCCCACGGTTATATCAGTTATACCTATTTCTTTTTTAAGTTCTCTTTTTAATGCGGTAGCAGAATTTTTGTCCTTCAGAGTTAAATGACCTTTGGGAAAAACCCAAAAACCATATTTATCTTTAAGCCACAAAACTTTTATATCTTTATCATTATGATTTATTACTGCGGCGCCAACCAACAATTCTTCCGGCAGATCTTCATCAGGTTTCGTCTTGATGTGATCCTTCATTGGCTCGCCTATCTCGCGATAAATTGTTCCCAAAACGCCGTTAATAAATTTACCCGAGGTTTCTCCTCCAAAAGATTTGGCCAATTCTATGCTTTCATTTATTGCGACTTTTGGCGGAACAGCATTTCGATCTCCGAACAAAAGCTCGTAAATCCCTACGCGAAGAACGTTCCGGTCTACCATGGCTATCTGTTCAAGCGGCCACTCCGGAGCCGCTTTTTCGATTATGGTATCTATTTCTTTCTTCTTATCCAAAACTCCGTTAACAAGCATTTTTACAAATCCCTCTTCTTCAAGTCCCGGACCAAACTCTGTGATCACGTACTCAACAGCTGCATCAATTTTTTCATTATTACAGCCGTTAAAATCCCACTTATAGAGGGCTTGCATCGCTAAAGATCGCGCTAGATGACGATTGGCCATGCCGTTGTTGCTCCTGACCCATTCGACAAGCTCAGGGTCATCCTTACGGATGAGCTCTCAAAGAAGAGCGACCTGTGGTGAGCCCGTCGAACCAAGTCGAAGGATTTCATTATCAAAAATAAAAATTAGGCACCGGTCTTACCCATAGCCTGAGCTACTTTAGCTTCCCTATCCTGACGTTTTTTATCTCTTTTAGTTTTTTTAGCTAAAGGATTAAAAACTTCTCGAGAGCCGTAAAAGCCGCAACTCATACAAACTCTGTGAGGTAATATCATTTTACCACAATGAGAACATTGGACTAAATTTGACGGAGTTAAGGCGTGATGGCTTCGACGTCGATTTCGCCTACCGCTTGTGTGTCTTTGTTTTGGTACTGGCATGCCATTGTTGCCTGCGAACATCGCGAGCGACTGCAACAATGTGCATCCTGAGCGAAGTCGAAGGATTTCATTATTATTTAACTTTACTACATTAACCAATTTAACTGATTTTTGCAATCCCGTTAGAAGTAGCCTCGCCAAGGTTCTTTAAGAACTCGGACCCGTTGGGTACAAGCGAGACTTCTACCGGGATGCAACTATTTAATTATTAAATAAAAAAGTCCTTTATTTAAGGACTTTTAAAAATTTGGTTAGCGGGCAGTTAGTCTCCTAAAGGTTTGCAGTATATAAAGCGTCTGATCAGCGTCCTGTGGCCAGGAAACGTCTGTTTTCGGCAACGCGGGTGGTGTTTCTTCGGCAACCGATACACGCACGGCATTAATAAGCTCATCCAAATACTTGTTCTTGTCGGCATAAATTACATCCGTCCAACTATCTTTAGATATGATAAGAGAAGGAGTTTCACTGATTTCTATATAAATGAATAATTCGCCCACGGGTGTAGCTAGACGGGTAACATAAAACTGAGGAGAAGAATTAAGAGCGCACCAATGCAAAAATCCTCGTTGAGTAAAAAGGGCCAAATTATCGATCACCAGTCTTTTGCTGTCGTGGCAAACACGGTGTCCCATATCTTCCTCCTTACTGCTTTAAAAGAACTTTTATTAATATACTATTCTGTACACAATATGCTTTCTAAAGTCAACGTGATTTTTAAAATTAAAGTTACAGTTATTAAATTATTTAATAAAACTTTTGCGGTGAATTCTTAATAAACCAAATTTTTTAATCGCAGAATAATGAGCCCGCGTTCCGTATCCTTTATGCCTGTCAAAACCATATTTTGGCCACATTAAAGAATATTTAACCATCAAACGATCTCGGGTCACTTTAGCCATTATTGAGGCCGCAGATATTATAGGTATCTTCTCATCTCCCTTTATCACTGTTTTTTGATTAAAATTATCCGGTGCGTATAAAGAGCCGTCCAAATATATCATTTCAAATTTAATTTGAACGTGTTTTTTATATTTATTCGTTAATCTTTTTATAGCTAAGGCCACAGCTAACCTTGCGGCCACAGCAATACCTCTTTTATCTATAATTTTTTGATCAACTGAAGCGGTTGCCCACGTAAATGATCCATTTTTTGCAAGGGTTAAATACCATTGTTCGCGTTGTTTCGCGGAAAGACGTTTAGAGTCACGAATCCCTTTAAGCAGAGTTTTTTGATGGCCATAAATATTTGCGGGCATGCCAAAAGCAGCAACAGTAATAGGGCCGGCAAGAGGCCCTCTTCCAACCTCGTCAATTCCAACGACAAACGACTTGGATTTCATAAATTTATATTACCACACGCGTAAAAAATCACGCGTTTGTATTTGTGAGCGGATTTTGAGACCGTTTTGGCATGGTCTCAGCTCAATATTATGTAAGAGCTGAGCAAAACGGTCGAAACCTCGCAGGCCGTCGCTGGACGGCCGAGAATGAGTGAACAAATTACAAACGCGAATTTCTGAACGCTTATCCACCGTTGCTCGCATAAATGCAAAAAGGTATCATGACAATAAGATACGAAAAAATATGCCTCAAAATAATTTTGTACATCTTCATACTCATTCTCATTATTCCCTACTGGATGGCTTGGCAAAAATAGATGCTTTGATAAAACGGGCAAAAGAATTAGGAATGAGCGCGCTCGCAATAACGGATCATGGCGTTCTATATGGCGCCATTGAATTTTATAAAAAAGCCCGACAAGCCGGAATAAAACCTATAATCGGTGTAGAAATGTATGTTGCAGCACGAACGATACAGGATCGCGATCCGAAGATAGACGCAAAAAGATACCACATAATTTTATTGGCAAAAAACGATGTCGGCTATAAAAATCTGATGCGCCTGGTAAGCAAAGCGCATATCGATGGATTTTATTACAAACCCAGAGTTGATAAAAATATTTTACGTGAGTTCAGTGAAGGCTTGATCGCTCTTTCGGGTTGTTTGGGTGGAGAAATACCGCGAGCTATACAGGCCGGAAATTTAAAACAGGCTGAAAATCTGATCGTTGAATACAAAGAAATTTTCGGAGAAGGAAATTTTTTTCTGGAACTGGGCGCCCATCCAAATATTGAAGAACAACTGAAATTGAACAACGCCTTAAAAGAATTGGCCAGAAAATTTAATGTACCGGTCGTGGGCACACAAGACATACATTACATCAACAAAGACGATAAAGAAGCTCATGAAGTTTTGCTTTCTGTCCAAACCGCATCGCGTTTTGATGATGAAGGCCGCCTCTCTATGCAACAGGACGATTTTTCGATGAAATCTCCCGATGAGATGATAGAATTTTTCAAAGATACGCCCGAGGCAATTGAAAATACTTTGAAGATCGCCGATATGGTAAATCTTGAAATTCCGCTTTACAAGATACAATTGCCTGAATTTCCTTTACCGGAAAATATTGATGCAAATAATTTTTTAAGAAATCTTTGTTATGAAGGTTTAACCAAAAGATACGAAATTAAAGTCAGTTCAACGGGAGCTTTAACTGCTGACACGGAAAAAATAACCCAACTGCCCGCTTCCTTAGAGGAGCTTAAAAAACGTCTGGAATACGAATTGTCGGTTATTGAAAAAACAGGATTTGCCTCATATTTTTTGATAGTCCAGGATATAGTTAACTGGGCCAAGAGCCAGAATATAGTAGTGGGACCGGGCAGAGGAAGTGCGGCCGGCTCTTTGGTGTCTTTCTTATTGAACATAACCAATATCGACCCCTTAAAATTCGGCTTAATGTTTGAACGTTTTCTTAATCCCGACCGTATTTCAATGCCGGATATCGATCTTGATTTTGCCGATACTCGTAGAGATGAAGTGCTTGTTTATACCGCAGAAAGATATGGACGCGACAAAGTAGCACAAATAATAACTTTTGGAACGATGGCTGCCCGAGGCGTTATTCGTGATGCCGGAAGATCTTTAGGATATCCATATGCAACCTGCGACCGTCTGGCAAAAATGATACCTTTTGGTATGAGCCTTGAAGAAGCTTTAGCCAACTCCAAAGAACTTTCAGAAGACTACGAAAGCAATTCCGATACCCAAAGATTACTTGATTCAGCAAAAAAATTGGAAGGTGTTGCGCGTCACGCCTCAACGCATGCCTGCGGTGTGGTTATAACTCCTGACCCTCTTCCAAACCATATCCCCCTCCAACGCTCATCCCAAGACGACGGCTCAATAATCACACAATACGAAATGCATGCGATTGAAGACTTGGGCCTTTTGAAAATGGATTTTCTTGGGCTCAGCAATCTATCCATCATTGAAGATACCGTAAACAGAATAAAAAACGCCCGAGGCGAAACTATAGACATAGAAAATTTACCGTTGGACGATCCTAAAGTTTTTGAACTGCTCGCCCGCGGAGACACTACGGGAGTTTTCCAATTGGAATCAGGCGGCATGAAAAGATACCTCAAAGAACTTAAGCCATCTATATTTGAAGATATTATCGCCATGGTTTCACTTTACCGTCCCGGTCCGATGGAACTTATACCAGAATATATCGCCCGCAAACACGGCCGAAAGCCCGTCACTTACATGCACGAAAAACTCGTGCCCATTCTTGAAAAAACATACGGTGTTGCGATATATCAGGAACAGGTAATGGAAATTGCTCGTTCTTTGGCAGGATTCACCTTATCTGAAGCCGACACCCTAAGAAAAGCTGTAGGCAAAAAAATTAAAAGTCTTCTTGATGAACAAAGAGAAAAACTTATCAACGGCATGTTGCGCCAGGGCCTTCCCGGTCATACCGCTCAGGCAATTTGGGAATGGATAGAACCCTTTGCCCGATATGGGTTTAATCGCTCGCATGCTACGGGTTATGCGCAAATTGCGTATCAAACAGCTTACCTCAAAGCATATTTCCCGCACGAATTCATGGCCGCGCTTTTTACGGCAGAAGAAAAAAATATGGAAAGAATAGCGGTGCTCGTTGGAGAATGCCGCCTGAAAGGAATAAAAATACTTCCTCCAAATATAAATATAAGCGGCACAACTTTCACGGTGGAGTATGGAGACTTAGACGGTTCAATTCTGGCGTTAGCCATACGCTTTGGCTTGAGCGCGATAAAAAATGTAGGCGAAAATGTTGTTGAATATATTATCCAAGAGAGAGATAAAAGCAGACCGTTCACGTCTATAGAAAATTTTACAGAAAGATTATCCTCCCGTTATCTCAATAAAAAATCTTTGGAAAGCATGATACGCTCAGGCGCCTTAGACAATCTGGACGAACGCGCAAAATTACTGGCAAATACTGAAGAGATCCTGGCGTGGTCTCACAATATAGAAACCAACAAAAAATTTGGACAGGAATCTCTTTTTGCCGGAACTTCTTTACTGCCGGCACTTAAACTTAAAGATTCTGCTCCCGCAACAAAGGATATTCGCCTGCGTTGGGAAAAAGAATTATTAGGGCTTTGGATCTCCGACCATCCTCTAAGCGACTACAGCAAAGCGTTGGCAAAAATATCTTTACCAATAAAAAATATCGCCTCTTTTGGTACGGGCAAACGCATAAAAGTAGGCGGAATAATAAGTAAAATACAAAAAATTGTCACGAAAAAGGGCGACCCTATGATATTTGTAAATTTGGAAGATGAAACGCATAATATAGAAGTAGTTGTTTTTCCAAGCACTCTTGAGCAATATGGCGTTGTCTTTCACGAAAATGCTATAGTAGCTATTGAGGGAAAACTTAATGAACGGGATGGAGAATTGAAGCTTATATGTGATAGAGCGGAAGAATTGCTGCCAGAGAACACGACCTAAGAAACAATCACCAAGATACAAAAGACAGACAAGCTCCAATAATCAATTTTCAAAATTTCAAACCCGCTTTGGTTATTGTGTCTTGTTTCTTGTATCTTAAATTTATAATCTAATCTCAATATAAATAACGTATGCCCCGAGCTAAAAAAACAGAAAAGCATAACGATATTGATATAATGCGCCATTCAACAGCGCATATTTTGGCTCACGCGGCTAAAAATATATGGCCGGGTACAAAATTGGGCATCGGACCGGTCATTGAAAACGGCTTTTATTACGATATTGAAACCAAGTCCCCGGTCACCGATAATAATCTCCCCAAACTTGAGGAAGAAATGCGGCGTATAATCAAACAAAACCTTTCGTTCAAAAAATCCTGGATGACAACCAAAGAAGCAATAAAATTTTTCCAGAAAAAAAATGAAACTTATAAAGTGGACCTAATAAAAGATCTGGCAAAGCAAAAAGAAAAGAAGGTCAGTCTTTATTCGACCGGCAAAGATTTTGTTGATCTATGCACGGGCCCACACGTTGAGAACACAAAAAATGTCCCAATTGATGGATTTTCTTTAACACAAGTTACCCGTGCTTACTGGAGAGGCGACGAAAAAAATGCTCAACTGACAAGAATTTACGGTTTAGCATTTAAAACAAGGAAAGAACTGCAAGCCCATCTGGAATTAATGAAAGAAATGGAAAAAAGAGATCACAGAAAAATAGGAACGGCTTTGGATCTTTTTTCTTTCCACGATGTTGCTCCCGGAGCGGCATTTTGGCATCCCAGGGGCATGATCGTAGTTAAGGAACTTGAGAAATACTGGCGGGCGATACATGATAATGCGGGCTACCAGGAAATATCTACACCTATCATGGTAAAAACAAAAGTTTTTGAAAAGTCAGGGCACTGGAAATACTACAAGGAAAACATATTCTACTTTGATGTAGAAAATGAAGTTTTTGCCTTAAAACCAATGAACTGCCCGGAATCAACTTATGTATATAACTCAAATATCCGCTCGTTCCGGGACCTTCCTTTACGGCTTTCAGAAATAGGTCGCCTACATCGAAACGAATTGTCCGGAACATTGGGCGGTCTTTTCCGCGTAAGACAGCTCACTATGGATGACGACCACACCTTTCTTCGCGAAGACCAGGTACAGGAAGAAATTGAAAAAATAATCGCTCTAGTTGAAAAATTCTATTCGCTGTTTAATCTTACTCCTCGATTCTTTTTATCCACAAAACCAGATAAGGCACAAGGTACGCCCAAACAATGGAAAAACGCTGAACTTGCCCTAGCCGCAGCATTAAAATCTCAAAAACGTCACTTTGAAATCAAAGCCAAAGACGGCGCTTTCTACGGGCCCAAGATAGATATCCATATTTCGGATGCATTAGGACGGGATTGGCAGCTTGCAACCATACAACTTGACCTCGTGATGCTCCCGGAACAATTTGACCTTCACTATATAGATGCAAAAGGAAAAAAAGTGCGCCCGATGGTGATACACCGGGCTATATTTGGTTCATTTGAAAGATTTATCGGCGTATTACTTGAACATACCGCCGGAAATCTTCCGGTCTGGTTGTCTCCAAATCAGGTACGCATACTTCCTGTAGCTGAGAGACATGCATCATACGGCTCAAGCATAATCAAAATGCTCCGGGAAAAAGGTTTAAGGGCTGATATGGCCGAACCCAACCAGACTCTCGGCAAAAATATACGCGAAGCGGAAATTACTAAAACTCCTTTCTTGCTAATAATTGGAGACCGTGAAGTAACCAGTAAAATGGTAAGCGTGCGAGAACGCGGCAAAGGAGACAAGGGCGCAATGACACCGGAAGAATTCATAGAAATGATAAAAAACGCGATACCGCAAGAGCTTCGCTAGCGTATAGCGGTTAGCGTACAGCGTTTAGACTAAAAAACTCCGTCCTGAGCGAAGTCAAAGGGCGGAGTTTTTGTTCACAAATTATCTATAATTTATCCAAGCAAATTACCTAAAATTTCTTTTACCCTTCCCTTATTCGCTTTAGCTTGCCGCTCTTCTGTTTCTCTTCTCTGTTGTTCTTCAACTTCTGTTCTTGCTTTATTTAAAAGATAATCGCCCTGCAACTCCGCGGCTGGTAAGTATTTTTCAAAAAGTTTTTCGGCATCTTTTCCTTCAACAGAAAGATCATCAACCGTACCTTCAAACCATACAGAATAATTCTTACCGCCACTATGCATCTCTCTTATCGCAATACGATGCCCGTCTATTGTTCCTTCAATAACATTTCTTTCATGACCACTAGTATGTGTAGTAAGTCTCACGTCAACGTTAGCTAAAGATTCTTGCGTCAGACCTTTTTTCTCTGCCCTCTTTAAAGCTTGTTCTCTATATTGTGCCGCCAACTTCTGTTCAGGAGTTTCTGGTTCCTGTGGTGGTTGCTGTTCAGATGTTTGTAATTGTTCAGGCTTTAAACCCATCTCTTCAGGCGATGGACCGCCTTTTTCTGGATTTGGCATAAATTTATAATTTAATTCTTTAAAAAAGTTGGCGTAAGACTGTGAGCGTCATTAAGGCTTTGAACCTCTTGCCGGAACGGCTTTCGGTGTGGAGAGATCCCTTGCAGACGCGAACGGTCTTGCGCCAACTTATCTTAAGCATACCGCCCCTCCCTAAAAGGTCAATCCACTTATAAATCCAAACGCTAAATCTCAAATATCAAATAAAATCTAAATATCAAAATTCCAAAATGCGTTTAATATTCTAGACTTTTAAACTTGATTTGATCTTTGGATTTTGTTATTTGGATTTAAGTAGCGTTAAATGCTGCTATAATATCAAAATTATGGACAAATCTGTCGACACGCGAAAATCGAAAATAATTGTAATTGTAGGCCCTACCGCTTCCGGCAAAACTGCTCTTGCAATCCGTCTCGCTAAAAAATTCAAAGGCGAGATTATTTCTGCAGATTCAAGACAAGTTTATCGCGGTATGGATATTGGAACAGACAAACCCTTCGACTCCTTCGATTTCGCTCAGGACAGGCCGGCTCAGGGTAAACCCAAAAAAATAGGAAATGCCATCATAATTCGTGGAATATCCCACCACTTAATTGATGTTGTAGAGCCAAATGATAGTTTCACTTTAGGACACTGGCTTGAACTTGCCAAAAAAGCAATTACAGAAATTGAACAGAGAAATCACATACCAATAATTGCCGGCGGAACGGGACTTTATATATCGGCGTTGCTTTATGGATTTGAAATTCCTGTCGTTCCGCCAAATCCGAAACTTCGCAAAAAACTTGAAGCAGAAATAAAAAAATACGGCACCAAACGCCTGGCCAAAAAAATACTCCAAAAAGACCCCCAAGCCGCAGTTTTCCTGGATACAAAAAACCCGCGCAGGCTGATACGCGCCTGGGAAGTAATGGAGGCTACAGGCAAAAAATTTTCTCAAATCAGAAAAAGATCCGCGCAACCAAAATACAACACGCTTATTGTGGGTCTTACTTTACCCAAAAATGATATTGAACGAAAAATAGCTCTGCGACTTAAAAAGCAGTTTAAAAAAGGATTAAAAAAGGAGGTACTTACTTTGTCAAAAAAATATGGTTGGAACGTGTCTTCAATGAACACTTTGGGTTATTCTCAATGGAAAAACCATTCGCATAACAACTCATTAAATGATAAAAACGTTTTCGGGACAATTCTTAAAGACACAATACGATATAGCAAACGGCAGATAACTTGGTTCAAGAAAATGAACGATATTATATGGCTAGATGCTAAAAACAAAAAACCCCGCACCCGAGTAAACTCGGTGCGGGGCAGACGCCTGGAAAACCAGGCCGCCAAATATATTCGTAAATTTTTA
Organism: Parcubacteria group bacterium GW2011_GWB1_40_14; assembly: GCA_000996085.1. GTDB lineage: Bacteria > Patescibacteriota > Minisyncoccia > Terrybacterales > GWB1-40-14 > GWB1-40-14. The sequence goes on from LBYG01000008.1 coordinate 42,202, forward strand.
TAACGAAAAACTCTAAATAACAGATTATTTAGAAATTTATTTTTTATTCGTTCTTTTTGCCTCCCCCGCCTGTAAATAAATCAATAAGCATTATGAAAGGCATAAAGATGATCATGATAATGTCTTCTATAATTTTCATACCAGGTAGTAGAAATTAGACTATTCTATAAATAAATTAGCTGATTTCTAGTTAAAATTGATTATTAAAATTTTATTAACTTAACCAGGTATTTTTGTTCCGCTTTGCGGAACGGTCTAATTTTCACTACCTAGCATAACATAGTCATTATACCATTTTAAAAAATACTGTCAACTCTATTATCCTCCTTACCCGGTCTTCTTATCAAGTAACTCTTTTACAATTTTGGGGTTGGCTTTGCCGCGAGTTACTGCCATAACTTTACCGATCAAAAATTGAGTCGCGTTAGGTTTGCCGCTTTTAATATCCTCTACAACTTTGGGGTTTTCTATCAGTATTTGATCTATAATTGTACCGATCTCTCCTTCATCACTAGTTTGTCCTATATTCTTCTCCTTTATTATTTCGTGGGGGTCCGCACCTGTGCCGAACATTTCGGAAAGAACATCTTTTGCCGCACGCGAAGAAAGCTTATCCTGAGCTATAAGCTTAATTAATTCAGCAAAGTCCTCTTGTTTTATAAGTAAATCCCCAATTGAAGATGATTTAGCGACTATAATACCTCGCAGATCACTAAGCATGTAGTTCGTAGTAAGCTTAATTAAGCGCGACGCATCAAATTCTTTATCATCTGCTTCGTACCAGGCCCTAAGTTCGCTTATGACCTGCTCAAAATAGTCACCCATCTCTCTGTCTATTACAAAAACTTCTGCGTCTTGCGGCGACAGATCATACTCTGAGATTAACCTGTTCCTGCGTTTAGCCGGCAATTCAGGCAACATAGCCCGCACGGTATCAAAATACTCTGCAGAAAAACGCATAGGCGGCAAATCGGGTTCGGGAAAATATCTATAATCATGTGCTTCTTCTTTTTCTCTTTGCGAAAAAGTTACCTGCTTCATGTCGTGCCAGCCGCGTGTCTCCTGAATTACTTTACCGCCGTCATCCAAAACTGCAGCCTGTCTCTCTATCTCGTAAGCAACAGCTTTTTCAACAGAACGAAGTGAATTTAAATTTTTTACTTCAACTTTTGTGCCGAATTTTTCGGTTCCGACTTTACGCAACGATAAATTAACTTCAACGCGCATCTGTCCTTTTTCCATGTTCGCATCCGAAGCTCCTAAATATTTAAGTATCAATTGCAACTCTTCGGCAAAAGCACGGGCTTCTTTAGCTGAACGGATATCGGGCTTAGTAACCAATTCCATCAACGGAACCCCGGCGCGATTAAAATCCACATAACTTTCTTTTGCCGCATCCGGATGCAATAATCTTCCGGTATCTTCTTCAAGATGTATCCGTTCTATTCTTATCTGCTTTTTTTCCTTAGTATCTTCGGGAATAATTTCCAAATGTCCCTCTCCGCATAGAGGAAGATCGTATTGGGATATCTGATAGCCTTTGGGCAAATCGGGATAAAAATAATTCTTACGGTCAAATTTAGAAAACTCGGTCAGTGTACATTTCAGAGCCGCGCCCACGGACTGTACCAACTCCACTGCCTTCTTGTTTATAACCGGAAGGGTTCCGGGGTGCGCTAAACACACCGGACAAACATTTACATTAGGATGTTTTTCGTCGGGGTCATTACGGGAAGCGCAAAACATTTTGGTATCTGTTTTGAGCTCCGAATGTATTTCCAGGCCTATAACGGCTTCGTAAGTGGTATTCATGATTACTCTCTATTATGTAAAAAACGGCCTGCAATTGCAAACCGTTTTTTCGTTAATGATCCAAAAACTTTCTTTAACAAGACGTTGCGGTAAACCCTCCGCTGCTTACAATGTTTACAACTACCAAAACCAATCCTTTAGCAAGCAAAGCCACAATAATACCTATTATGCCGTAAAGTATATATTGTCTAGCCTGCTTTGTCTTATCTTCACTGCCTCCTCCGGTCAAAAACAAAAACGCTGCATACAATAATATTATGACGGCAAGAATCATTATGACTGTGAACAATAAATTAGTGGCCGTACAAATCAAATTGAAAAAATCATCAAGATCAGTAGCTATAGCAGGCGGAGATTGAACCGTAACAGCTAAAACGGTCGAAACTGGAGCAAAAGTCAAACCCAACGGTATAAAACGTAAAAATTTATTCATATAATGCTTATTTCTTAAGCCCTCACCCCCTTTCTAATATATTTTTATATTATCATACAAAAAACGGTTTGCCTAATACAAACCGTTTTATTTTAGTTAGGGTCTTAATGGAAATATTTTTTCCGCATCATCAAATAATTTAAGAATATCAAGTTCGTTGCACCATATTGGTTCTAGCCCCGGATTCTCTAACCACTCTTCTTCTGATACCTCGCCTTCTTGATATCTTGCTGTAAACCAAACATGTTCTTCCAATTCTGCGCGGGTAAACCAGGCAATGTCTTGTGCTTTTTCCTTATTTCTATCTATTTTGCCCAAATATACAGATGCATATATCCGCCAGACGTGATAATTATCGTTCACACGACCGCAAAATCGGACCGTTCTTTCCTGATGTATCATATATAATTGAATTGCTCTTAAGCCGGTCTTCTCTTTTAATTCTCTGCGCGCAGCCGACTTAAATTCTTTTTCTGTCGGATTCAATTTGACTAGATCAGCATGACCCGAGGGAAGCGTCCATTCATAAGGAGGCTTTGTGCTCTTAATGAGCAGGATCTGAGAACGCAACGCTTCTTCTCTGGTAACAATTATTCCAACACTGGTATGATCACAGACCGTTTTTGACATATCAAAGCTCGCGCAAAAATCTCTGATGTTTAATAGCAATTATCAATTCAAGATATTGAATGATCTGACCAAAGACTTCTTCAGGAGATTTGTTACCGTCAACAATACGCACACCCGAAGTACTGAACATATTTGCCAAAACAAAATAATTAGATCTAACCTTTCGTAAGATATCCTGTTTCTCAAAAAGATGCCGCTCTATAGGCAAACGGCTTATTGCGATCTCAACCGGAAGATCAAGAATAATTGTTAAATCGGGGAACAAGAAACCGTCTTGCTTATCCAAAAATGTTTTTATTGGAACCTTTGAGGTTGCGGCGCCATAGGCCACAGTAGAAAAAGCGTATCTTTCTGTAACTTCTGCTATGCCCGCCGCAAGATTGGGTTCAATTTCCTGTTCTAGATGTTCTCTGCGGTTATCTATAAAAAGATACTGGATCTCTTCAGGGGATCTTTCTTCAGCCTTTCTATAAACAATTCTGTCCAGTCGTTCGTAGGTTTGACTACCTAATCCATTCCAGGGTTCTTGCGTTTTTATAACAGTAAAACCACGTTCTTTTAACCATAAACATATATTTATCGCTTGTGTTTCTTTTCCTGCGCCATCCATACCCTCTAAAGCAATAAAAAGTCCTGTATAGGGATTGGGCTGCATTAAGATTCTCCTATTCTTTTTTCAAATTGCTATAAAGCTTTAACCTAAAAGTATCACCAAAATTATTTCCGGTCAATTAAAAACCATCCTTACGGATGGTCATAAAACTATTTACTTGTTTATTTATCGATCAAGAATTCTGGCTGATCTTCTCATACAACAAGAAAGAAAAAGGCCATGAAGCTTCCGGGCTAATTGGAAAATCCATACGGCTTACTTCCTGCCATTTAGTGATATCAAATTCCGGAAAAAAAGTATCACCTGCAAATACATTATCAATTACGGTCAGATATAACCTATCGGCAAATCGAAGCGCTTGTTTAAAAATGCTTTCTCCGCCGATAATAAATATTTCTTCTTCGTTTTTTGAGATATCAATTGCGCTTTCCAAAGAACCTACTACGGTACAGCCCAAAGCGCTGTAAGATTCGCTTGTGGTTACAATAATATTCACTCGTCCAGGCAACGCTTTTCCAATAGATTCATAAGTCTTGCGCCCCATAATAACAGCGTGTCCTAAGGTAAGCGATTTAAAGCGCGCAAGATCCTGTGGCAATTTCCACGGCAAACTATTATTCTTTCCTATAACCCTATTTTTATCCATCGCGGCTATAAGTGAAATAATGATTCGACGTTGCTCACCATAAATCATTCGACTTTGCTCATGATAAATCATATGGCTATCGGCGCTTTAATGCTCGGGTGAGGATCATAACCTACAAGCTTAAAATCTTCGTATTTAAAGTCAAAAATAGATCTAATTGCAGGATTCAATTCCATAAGAGGTAATGGTCGCGGCTCTCTTGAAAGTTGCAGATCAACCTGATTCGTATGGTTAAGATATATATGAACATCGCCAAATGTATGAACAAATTCACCCGGCTTAAGATCAGTTACTTGAGCTATCATCATCATTAAAAGAGCGTAACTTGCGATATTAAATGGAACGCCCAAAAATACATCCGCACTCCGCTGGTACAACTGACAACTAAGTTTACCGTTCACTACGTAAAACTGAAATAAAGTATGGCACGGCGGAAGCGCAACTTGATCCGCTTCCTTTGGATTCCAGCCGGTTAAAATCAACCTACGGCTATTTGGGTGTTGCTTGATTGCATTTATCAACCAGCTAATCTGATCAAAACCGTCCTTGGCATAAGTGCCGTCAGGCAAAAGTGTAGCGCCAAAATTACGCCATTGATGACCGTATACCGGACCCAAATCTCCTTCGGAACGACCAAATTTAGCACACGCTTCTTGAGTCGCCCATTCGTTCCAAATACTAACGCCCCGCTCCTTTAACCATTGGTTATCTGTTTTCCCTTCCAAAAACCAAAGCAATTCGTAAATGATAGATTTAAGGTGCATTTTCTTTGTGGTCAGAAGAGGAAATCCTTCGGAAAGATCAAAACGCAATTGACGTCCAAATACGCTTTTGGTGCCGGTACCGGTGCGATCGTCTTTAATAACACCGTTATCTTTTATATCTTGAAGCAAATTAAGATACTGTTTCATACCCAAAGGCCTCCTTTTTCTCTTTTATTATTTTTTCAATTTGCGGTTTTAGTGACGCAAAAACCTCTTCAGGGCTTTTGGCGCCATCAATTATTACTGTTTTAACATTATCAAACATTATTGCAAGAGAAAGATAACTTTGCCTGACTTTTTCTAAAATAACGCTCTCCTCAAAAACATCTGCTTTCTTATCCAAACGTCTTACTGCTTCTTCTGCAGATATGTCTATTATTAAAGTGAGGTCGGGAAAAATAAAATTAGGAATAAGTTCATGCGCTTTCCATAATTCTTCAAAATTTCCGCCTCCGGTTGCGGGTCCATATGCCAAAGTAGATAAAAAATATCTTTCACATATAACAACATTCTCAGAACCATTTTTCAAATAAGGAATTATCTCGTGTTCAAGATGTCTTGCGCGGTTATCTATAAAAAGTTTTTGTATCTTCGCATAATCGGCTGATTCCTCGCGTTTAATAATCTTCTTCAAGAGATCGTCATCGGCATTCATTTCACCCCACCATGGTTCTTGTGTAAAATACGCCTTAAAACCCAGCCCATTAACATAGGATTGTATAAATTCTCCTTGGGTATGTTTACCTGAGCGGTCTATTCCTTCTAAAGCGATAAAAATTCCCAGATAAGAATTAATCATATATTTCATCATATAACAAAATAGCCCCGAAGTCCGTCTCCGTCGGCTGACGGATAGTGAATTCGGGGCTGTATTTATACAAAATCCTATTCAACAGTAATACCCATGCTTCTTGCTGTTCCTTCTATTATTTTAGAGGCGGCGTCGACATTATTGGTATTGAGATCGGGCATCTTATCTTCGGCTATTTTTCTTATCTGTGCCTTGCTAACTTTACCAACTTTATTCTTATTGGGTACGCCGGAACCCTTATCAACTCCGGCCGCTTTACGCAAAAGATCCGAAGCCGGAGGGGTCTTTAATTTCATTTCAAAGGTTCTATCTTCGAAAACAGTTACTTCAACGGGTATTATTGAGCCCATTTTATCCCTTGTCCCTTCGTTGAATTTAGATACAAAATCTTGGATATTTAATCCGTGAGGACCCAAAGCGGTACCAACTGGAGGCGCTGGAGTAGCCTGCCCTGCGGGTATTTGCAATTTAATAATTATCTTAATTGGTTTAGCCATAGTAAAAACTAAAAATTAAAAGCGAAAAAGTAAAAAGATTAGTTGGTCGCCCACAACGACCTTTATTATTAACTATATTCTCTTAATCTGCAAGTAGTCTAATTCGACCGGCGTCTCTCTGCCGAACATTGAAACTAACACCTTAACCTTACCTCGAGCTTCATCTACTTCATCCACCTTACCGTCAAAATCTTTAAATGGACCGTCATTTATACGTACCGCATCACCAATATTAACATCAACTTTATATTTTGGTTCTTCAACGCCCATTCTTTTCATCAAAGCATCAACTTCTTCCTGAGAAAGCGGGGTCGGAGTGGTGCCTGAGCCGACAAAACCCGTAACACGTGGCGTGTTACGTGCAACGTACCAAGAATCGTCTGTCACTATCATTTCTACAAGCACGTAGCCGGGATAAATTCTTTCTTCAACCATCTTACGTTTACTGTTTTTTATTTGGATCCTTTTCTCCTTTGGAACTATAACTTGAAAAATTTTATCTTCCATGCCCAAAGATTCGATACGTTGCTTTAAATTTCGTGCAACAGCATCTTCATAGCCGGAATAAGTATGCAACGCATACCAATGTTTCTCTTGTGTTATTGTTTGTTTGGGCATGACAAAACTAAAATTAAAACTAAAA
>LBYG01000009.1 GCA_000996085.1 Parcubacteria group bacterium GW2011_GWB1_40_14
TTTCAAAGGCTCACCAAAAAACCGGGTACATAATATAAAAGTAGGAGCCGCACGCTTTAACGGTATATTAATAAAACCAGGAGAAGAATTTTCTTTCAACAAAACGCTGGGACCGGTAGACGCAACGACAGGATATAAACCGGAGCTAGTTATTAAGCAAAATCAGACCGTTCCGGAATACGGTGGCGGACTTTGCCAGGTTGCAACCACAACATTCCGCGCTGCCGTATTTTCAGGATTAGAGATCACCAAACGATACCCGCATGCTTATCCTGTAAAATATTATGGAACGCCGGGTTTTGATGCCACTATTTATCCCCCTAATCCTGATCTTAAATTTATGAATGATACCCCGGGTCATATCCTTATACAAACAAGAATAGTAGGCACAAAACTTTTCTTTGATTTTTATGGCACAAGCGATGGCAGAACAACAGAGGTCATAGGACCGATAGTAACAAAAAAGGGCGCCGATGGCTCCGCAGAAGCATATCTTACACAAAAAGTCACGAGAAACGACGAAATCATTATTGATAAAACGTTCTTCTCTAAATACCGCTCGCCTCTGCTATATCCTGTGGCCACACGCAACCCGCTTGAATAAGTTAATAAAGCGCGACCAAGGGAGCGACCAAATACTCTATCGGCGAGAAATCATCAGTTAATAAAATTGCTTTATCCAAATTTATTTTAGCTCTTTCCACAAAATAGACTCTTTGACTGTTTTGCGGCGATTTCAATATAATTGTTTTCGCCTTTTTTTGTTGCTACAAACACAAAATTCTGGGGTTCAAGACTTTGAGGGTCTGAGATTGCAAATATTCTGGTGTTTGGGAAAATTGAAGAAAAAGTTTTGATTTTTGCGGTAAAAAACCTGTTGTTTGAATGATCCAGGCTTCCTATAACATTAGCCAAAAGCATTCCTTTATCGCTTAAATGCTCTTTAACCAGAGCGAAGAATTCGATCGTGGTCATATGAGAAGGAATTGAAATAAAAGAGGAATAGACATCAATAAAAATAATATCGTATTTTTTTTGAGAATTCGCAAGAAACATCCTGCCGTCTTGCACATAGTTAGTTATCTTAGAGGTATCATTAAGATAAAAATACTTTTTAGATAGCTCAAAAAGGCGTGGCTCTATCTCAACTACATCAATTTCAGCTTTTGGAAACAGTTGTTTTGCGTATCGCGGAATGGCATAACCCCCACCGCCAAGAACAAGAATATTCTCAGGTTCTTCTTCAAGAAGAGTCCCCAGTTCAAGATATTTGGCATAAAGTGTCGCCAAAGGCGACCCGTCAGAAAGAAAAATAACGCTTGAAGCGCTTTTATCCAAAAAAAGAGTACGTCTGCCCTCAAAATTAGGCGTGTTATCGGCTACTGCAATGCGTTCATATGTTCCTTCTGCGTGATATATCTCTCCCGCTATTAATGGACGTTCAGAAAAGATAAGCGTTGCGCCGCTAAGAATAAAGCTTAAAACAATAATACTTATTAGATATCGTTTATTGAATTTGAAAAAAAATAAACCCGCAAAACCAACAATTAATAAAGACAGGCCTGTAAGTAAAATAATTCTGGATACGCCCACGTTTGGAATAAATAAAAAGCCGGTCATTAAGCTTCCTACAATGCTGCCCGCTGTCGAGAAAAAAAATACTTCACCGCTATTTGAGCCTATCTTTTGAGTTTGCCCTTGTTCGCTTTTGAGACGTATGGCAAATGGTGAAAGCATTCCCAAAAATAAGCTGGGCATGAAAAATAGTAATAAACTCGCCAACAGAGGTCCCAACATGTTACCCAAACCGCTAAACCACGTATCTAAAAATAACTTTGTCGTAATATTCATCAGTAATACGGTCAGGCCTCCTAGCCAGATAATCCCGAAAAATAAACTCAAATGCGGAGAACGATCAGCTAACTTTCCTCCACACAAATAACCAATAGCCAAAGCTCCCAAAACAACACTTAAAATACTTGAAACAGTAAAAATAGTATTGCCAAAATGCGGGGATAAAGTACGTGTAGCTGAAACCTCAAGCACTAACACCGCGCCTCCCGTAAAAAATACTGTTAAATTAATTATTTTATTCAACATGACATATACTCAATAAAATTTCTCGTTTTCGCTGTAGATATTTATCTTGGTTTACTCGATAAACATTCCCGTCCCACCCTTTTAGGTTAAAGTTCCTCCAAGCTTTCGGAACTCGACGGGACTCCTGAAAATGCGTATCCCGTTTCTAACGGGATGGTATTTTCTAGTCGGTGCCCAGGAGAGGAGTCGAACCTCCACGCCTTGCGGCATCAGGTCCTAAACCTGACGTGTATGCCATTTCACCACCTGGGCATAAGTTATTAAAGCTTAACCCCGCACCGATTTTACGGAATGAGCTTCTGGTTTTGTAGCGTTGCAACGCTACAAAACTTATTAATATAAATAGGATTGTTGATTATCCCTTGCAAAGAATATATTTTGTAAAATTGATGCGGGATTGACTTAATTGAATTTTTATACCACAATAAGTTTAACAAAAAAATCGGCCTTTTACAACAAATAAGGAGTCTATCCATGAGGTTCTGGAACCAGATTTTCATAATTGCTGTTTTGTGTTTGATACCATCACTAATAATCATCGGTTTATTTAAAGCCAACCTAAGCGGCATAATTATTATTTGGCCAATTATCTTCGCATTTGTCGTATCAAAATTTTGGGATGAAATTATAGTTAAGGTAGAACCCCTTCGCGCCAAAATTATAAAGGATATGACCACGGGCAACATGAGAATAGTGGGTCCCGGATGGCATGCAAAGTATTTCTGGCCTGAAAAGGTGCACAAAGAAATATCTCTTGAGGAGATAAAGCTTGCCATAAAAGAAGATAAATATGAGACTGCAGACTCTCCCGTTACGGTAAGCGGATTGCTTGTTTACCGTCCCGATATAAAATATCTCCTTTTCTTCATACAAAGAGAAAAGAATGATCTTGAGGAAATACTTAATTCTCTGATCAGGAACGCCATCGGCGAGATCCTGTCCGAAAAGAAATCCGATGATGCGATAAAGGAGCGTCCTGAAATAGGGCACCGGATCATGGAACAATTCAAACAACAAGTTGAATTATACCAAAGAAGAAATGACGCCTACGAACAAGAAGATATACTTGGAATATTGGTAAGCAACTTCATAATCAACAATATTAAGCCGGATCCTGTCGTACAACAAGCAAAATCTCAAGAAGAGGTTGAGAAACGCCAACGAAAAAGCGAAAGAACCGAGACCGAAACCTTCCTTGAACAGGTACAGATGTGGGTTGATAAGGGTCATACCGTAGAAAAAGCTACCGAGATCGTACTATCAATGCATGGCCGCGGAAAACGCATTGTTATTGATATGCAAGGCGACACCAGCAAGGCCTCCAGCGTTAAACCACGCATAGATCTGCCAATAGACGATAAAGATTAAATAAATAATCCCCGGTCTGATTAACAGACCGGGGATTTTAATACGCGTAAGCGTATTATAAATGTAAGACTAACAAGCGTTGATGGGGCCGGGGCCGAAAAAAGAACTCACGATGGCAATAATAGCACGGGGCAAAATAGCTACAACAAGACCGATAATCGCGTATAAAAAATATCCTTTTGCTTTCGCATGACCTTGCGCGTTATCGCCGGCAGTCAGGAAATAAAAAGCTGAAACCAATAACATGACGACCACGATAACCATCAAAAAGGTAAATATCCATGCGGCCAATGTACACGCAATAGTAAGAAAAGAACCAATATCCGTAATATTTGTTACGGGAACCTGAAGCATAGATGCCGCATTGGCATAAGAAGCCAGAAAAAGAGACGGAATCCATGAAACGTATAAGGTTTTTTTGATTGTATTTAAATTCATAACCTATAGAATATCTCGATTTTTATAGCGCTTTCTTTAAATAAAACGTTTAAAAATCCGGATATATTATATATATTAATTTTATACTCTCCCGTTATGTTTTCGTCAATTTATCTCTAAATTAATAACTATACGGGATATAATTTTATTTTTAAAAGTCACTAACAAGCATTTATCGAGCCTGAGCCCAACAAGCTTCCGATTATTGCAATAATAGCTTTTGGCAAAATGGCAACAATAACTCCTACTATAGCATATAACAACGTTTGCTTTGCTTTTTCAATGTTTTGAGGGTTGCCGCCTCCGGTCAAAAAATAAAATGCGGCTACCAAAATCATCATAAGCGCTATAGCCATAACGCCTGTAAAAAACCAATTTCCAGCCTTACAAATAAGAGCTATAAATTCAGTGAATGTATCTGGACCTTGAGGCAACATATAAATATTATAACAACTATTTACTTATATAACAATTCACACCCTGTTAGAAGTTTACGAAATCATCCAAAATTACTTAATTATACATTAATATAGCTTATTACAATGGCGAGTAAAAGCCGCGGCATTTTCTCGCGGTCTAATTTTGCCGGTAAACTTCTGACGGGGTCACAGGACGCCGATTAACAATTTATAGGACTGGGTAAACCAAAAAAAGAAGCGATAAGCGCAACGATGCTTGGCGATAACGTTGCCAGCACAATACCGACTATACTATAAACAAAAAACTTACGTGCCTTATCTTTTTCCTCTTCTCTGCCGCCGGAAAGCATGAAATAAAAGGCCGACAATAAAAGAGTGATTGTGGCGACTAAAAGCAAAAGACTAAAAATAATGCCTATTATCTGGCAACCAATAGTAAATATTGATGCGGACAAATAAGAGCTATCTAAATATTTATTCATATGGCTTACATAACATGAAATGCTGCATAAAAACAACCCGGCCCCGATATAATCGGGGCCGGATAACTTACTAGAATAAAATTAAAACTAGCAGGTTGTTGCAGTAAATGAGCCGCCTGAAACGACGTTCACAACTACTAACACGAGACCCTTTGCTAAAAGGGCTACTACTATACCGATAACGGCATAAGTAAGATATTGCCTTGCTTGAGATAATTTGTCTTCGGCTCCACCGCCGGTCAAAAATAAGAACGCGGCATAGAGTAAGATAATTACCGACAAGATCATTATAATCGTGAAAAGAAGGTTAGTAGCGGTACAAATCAAATTAAAGAAATCATCCAAATCAGTAGCTATTGCTGGAGGCGCCTGTACTGTAACAGCCAAAGCAGCTGAAACCGGTGCGAAGGTTAAAGCTACAGGAATAAAACGAGAAAGTTTTTTCATATATTCAGTTCGTCACCCCCTCTCATGTAGGAAAACAGGTTAAACTGTCTCCTGTTGTATATCTATATGATAACATAAAAGCTTTAACTTTCAAATACCCTCGCCCACAATGCCATATATACACAACGGCTATATAAACTTAATTTCTATATAAATTAACTGCAAGAGCTGAAACTTGCACCGAAAAAGTTATAAATTACGGCAACTATTCCCCGCGCGGATACCCCGACCAATATACCTAAAATTGCAAAAAATAAAGCGTCTTTTGCTGTCTTTATTTTGCCCGGCTCACCGGAGGAGGTCATAAATAAAAATCCCGCATAGACAATAACAACCGTTCCAACAGCCACCGATATAACAAACAAAGCTTGAGCTAAAGCAACGATAAGCCCGCAGAAAGTATCGAATTTAAAAGGGTTTGTTATATCAATAGTAGCCGCATGCACAAATGCGGGTGTCAATATAGTTAAAATGACAGCATAGGCGTTAACAAACTTAAAAACTTTCATATTTCATAGAATATTTATAAAATTTCAGCTGATACAAAACATATAACAATCGAAGTGTTTTTTTTAAAAATCGTAAATTTATTTTAATTGGTATATTTTATAATTTAGTCCAAGAAACATTAATTACCCTTCCTCCCGCATGCTGAAAGTATTCAACTGTAATTTGCTGTGGTGTCGTTGCTTCCGCAGGAGTAATTGTAAAGTTTATCCCTTCTGCTATATACGCTCTGGGAACCCAAGAGGATGGGTTAGTAAGAAGTGTTCCGTTTAGATATACATGAATACCATCATCTGATCCGGCAATAAGTTGGTAATTTCCTGCTGTAAAATTAAAATTTCCTGTCCATATACCAGAATAAATAGAAGGCGGCAAAGACGCAGGCCAGTTATTAACAGGACTACCAGCATACGAAATATTAGGACCCGATTCACATGCCGATTCTATCAAATTACCAACAACGTAAGGCGACGACAAACTATAGTTATCGTAATATTCAGATGAATATGCGCCAAGTCCAGCGCTACATACTACTTGTACCTGAACCGTAGCTATGTTTGAAGACCCTCCTGTATTATCGGTTATGCGGAGAACATTATATGTATATGTCCCAAATGCATCATTAAATATCATTGAACCCAAAGGGATCGCGCAAGCCGCAGAAGAAGCTGGATTATTAATAGTTGTTTCAAATGTCGGAGCGCCTTGGTTCAGATCGGAATTCCATTCGCATTTGCCGCCAATGGCAACACCTCCCGGATTAGCAGTCCAACCATCCGGATCCACGCTTCCGGTTACAGCAAGCCATAATGATACCGGCTGTCCCCGTACAACATTTACTGAATTTGAAAAACTAACACCATCTTTTGATATCAAAGCCACTGCTACAGGATTAGAATTTGCAAAATTAACTGTAAGACTCTGACAACCAAAATCTGTTATTGTTTGGCCGTCAGAAGATTTTATAGAAACAAAAGCATTATAAAGAGGAGCGCTAGCTTTCGTATATATATGAGTAACAGATTGTGTCATGCCGGTTAATCCATCATCACCTCTCCACGTATAAGTATATGGTGGAGTTCCGCCTGAAGGCGTAACTGTCCAAGTTACCGTTTGTCCGGTAAGCGCTGGATTTGGAAAAGGAATACATGAATTCGCTGTCAAAAGAGCAGCTCGCACCGATAAAGTAAATGCTGTTGTTTTTCCCAAAGGACTTCCGGTTACCGTAATTAAATAATTACCTACGGGAGTAGTCGGCTGGGTGCTTATTGTAAGACTGACTGTACATGTTGCTGGATCCGGACTGCAGCCGCCCACGGGAGAAAGAGCATAACTGGCGCCGATGGGAAGACCCGAGACACTAAGTGAAACATTTTGGGGAGTTCCAGAAACCAAAGTAATTGTAATCGTATTTGATACGCTTGAACCCTGGAAAACATTTTTATTGCCGCCATTGGATAAAGTGTAATCAAATGGAGGTGGCGGAGGAAGGCAAGTATTAATGGCACAAGAACTTGAACAAACCGCAGGGCAGACCCCGTTTAATCCTCCATTATCACAACTCTCCCCGGTTTCTAACACACCATTACCACAAACGGGTGGCGGAGGCGGAGGCGTATTCACGGTAAGCGAATTCAAACAAGATGCGACCTGACTTGTAACACCCAGAGAACTTACAGCAACCGAAGCGCTTTTTGTACCGCTTGTAGTATAAACTTTAGTGACCGATGCCGTAGTCCCGCCTAAACCATCAGTTCCTGACCAAGAATATAAATAGGAACCCGAACCGCCCGAAACGGCAGAACTCCAGGTTGCCGAACCGTCTATCATTATTGTTGTGGGGTTAACCGAACAAGACACAACCAAAGGAGGCGGAGCATTAACCGTAAGACTGTTGGAGCAAGATACAACTTTATTTTGTCCATCAGCAGAATTTACAATAAGAGAAGCTATTTTGGTCCCTGAAGTTAAATAAGTTTTAGAAACAGCCGACCCCACACCGCTTAAGCCGTCGGTTCCTGACCATGAATATGTGTAGGGCGTTTCTCCTCCGACTACCATAGAACTCCAGGTTGCCGAACGACCAATATCTATAGTTGACGGAGAAACAGAACATGAAGCCGATAAAGGTTGCGCTATACACGAAGCACAGCCAACTCCGTTACAAATTTGTAAGCAGGTTTTCCCGGAAAGCGCACAATTTTGTTCTAGAGAATCTACTGAGCTGCAGGCTCCTGTGCCTGAGGTACAAAAGAAAGTTTGACTGCGCCATTGATCAGTTGAACAGTAATCTCTATCCGGACCACAATCCTGTGTCCCGGTCTGCTGACAGCTTCCGGCAATACAGCTGTATATTATCCGACCCGTATTATCTGTAGTGCACAAAGGTGTGCCGCCGGAATAACAATCGCTGGCAACCGAACATGAAGTTGGGGCTGGAGCGCCTGCACTGCAAACATTTGCACCGCCGGACTTAAGAATAAAACTGCTCACGACAAGCACTATGCCTTGGGCAGCAATTGCAATAATAATTCCAACAACCGCATACACTAAAACATTTTTTGCGCTCCTTATGCGTTCAGGCGAACCGGCTGAAGTAAGAAACAAAAAACCGCCGTAGAGGAACATTAATATAACTATCGGTACCGAAAGCATGAAAATAAATCGTGCCAATAAACATAAAAGTTCGGGAAAGCTCTTGAACCCCGCGGGGTTAGGTAAAGCAACAGAACTTGGTATAAAAGCGTACGTATTATCAAACACGCCAAACCAAACCAGAATTGGGATCAGGAATGCTGCCATAATCAATATTCTCTTCGCTTCTGCTTTTTTCTGCATAACTATTATACAAATAAAAAATAATTTTTATCTAAAGCTGCAACAAACTTCTCCCCCGGGGCAAGTAAACGACGTTTGTGGAATGCCGTCATTGCCCGAATTACAAATTCTTGGATCTGCGCATATATTTGGACTGACGCAAGTATAACCGCCAGAAGAGCTGCTAGAAGTAATAGTACAACTTGGCTTATTCCATGGCCACGGAAAAGCTCCTGTGTTGGCAAGGGTATTTATAAAAACCGATACGATAAGCCATGAGCCGAATGTAATAAATAAACCCACAACCGCGGCGGTGGCAATTGATTTGCCGCGTGTATGCAAACTCGGATTGCCTCCCGAAATAATAAAGAAAAAGGCGGCCAATACCATCATTAAGACCGCTATAGGAAAAGAAATTTGCCACCACAAAAGATCAATTATGTTTTTGCCCACTACAAATAAATCGCACAGGGTACATTTATCGCAAGTAACAATAGCGGCCTGAGCAGACAAAACCGGAAGAACTAAAAAAACAGATAAAATAAATAAATAAAATATTTTTTTATTATCAATTCTGCTTAGCATAAAAATTGCTTACGGACTCTGTTTTTGCATTAAAACACTCACCTGTTCCTCTGCGTCTGAAAGCGCTTTTGCGGGCGCATTCCCATCTTTAATTACTGACTCTATCATATTAGCAAATATCTGTTCGATAATTAAATTATCTTTTTGCCACCAAGATATAGCGGTCAATCCCTGCAAAGAAAACACCCCGAGTTCCGGATCGGTCCTTTGCCATTCAACTAAATCTCTTCTGGCAACAGGTTTTTCGGTTAATTGCGCGTAAATTTGAGAATTTGCCTGGTTAGTCATAAATCTTACAAATTCAAAAGCTAATTCTGAAGTTTTGCCGGCTTTTTTTGTCACGGCAAGCCCCCAATAATTTGGATAATTAACTAATTTGCTCTGATTTTTAGGTTGCGGAATTGGCGCAATACCAAAATTTAAAGACGGCGACTTATCATGCAGGGTTTGTATATGATGAGAATAATTTATCATCATCGCGGTTTTGCCCGCATAAAACGCATCTATTGAATAATCCTGATCGTCATTCCATGTATACACGGATTTAAGCGGGTTGGCGAAATCTGTATAGAATGTCAAAGCTTCAAGTCCAGGATTTATATCTCCGGCGCCTTCTATAAATCTGATATTGCCGAATGTTGCAATTTCATCATCACGATTAACCATCTTGGCACCCGCCTGCAACATCAATAAATTAAGGATATCGGTTGAGCGATTTATGTTCCGGGCTGTTCCCATAGCAGCGGCTGAGCGCAAAATTTCTCCGGTAGCATCTATTCGGCTTATTTTTTTAACATAATCCTGGAACTCTTCCCATGTTTTTGGCGGACGCGTCAAACCCGCGCTGTTGAAAACATCTTTATTATAATAAAGCGCTAAGGTGTCCAGATATAGAGGCAAAGCGTAAATATCTCCATCAGGCGCAAAATCAGTCTCAACTACATCCGGAAATTCTCTGCGCAGATCAACTATCGAAATAACCTCATCCGATATTGGCTGCAGCTTGTCTTCGTATTTTGGTAACCAAGCATTCTGAATATATACCACGTCGGGTCCCCGACCTGCGGCTAATTCATCTACAAGTTCTTTTTCATACTCATCAACAGGTATTTTTTTGTAAGTAATTTCAAGACCTCCATGCAAATTAACGAACTCATTCAAGCCGGTTTCCAGTACGGTTCTGTTGTCAAAAACACCCCATACGGTCATTTTTTTTATTTTTGAACCACTTGATTTACAAAAAGGCACAAAACCGCCCAAACATAAAACCAAAAAGGTCAGGCCGAAAGCCATAGCCCCTATAACAACGATTTGTGCTTTTGTTAATCTTCCGCCCATGAACTAAAAATCTAAATACTCTATCTATTATAACAAAAATAAAGCGAAACGGCAGTTTGCGCTTGGGTATGGTACCCAGAGCAGTTCTTATAACCTGACCCTTAACTGAAACAACGATCAATTCTTCTTCTTGTCCTAACAAAATTTCGCAACCGATAAGCGGACCGGTTTTGTTTGTAATCTGCATGGCTTTGATACCTGCCCCGCCCCTGTGCTGTTTACGATACTGGGATAGATCTGTTCGTTTACCAAAGGCAAGTTCTGTTACTATTAATACGTCTTCCTTCCCTGCTCCGGCCGAGATGCCTTGTATTACATCAAGGTCAACAACGGTATCGCCCGATAAAGATATTCCACGAACGCCCAATGCGGAACGACCCAAGGGCCTAGCATCTTTTTCAGGAAAACGAACGGCTTTGCCTTTTTTTGTCACCAACAATATTTCATCTGTACCGCTTGTTGCCACAACCCCTATTACTTCATCATCCTTCTGTAATGCAACCGCAGTAATACCGCTTCTTCTTACATTAACGAACTCCGAAACTGCAATTCGTTTAATAACACCTTGACGCGTTGCCAAGAATAAAAATTGGGGGGGCTTATCTTTGGCTATTGGCACCATTGAAGATATGGTTTCTTGCGGAGATAAAGACAAAAAATTAACTACAGCTTTCCCGCGACTATTCCGTGTACCTTCAGGAACGTCCCACGCCATAACTTTAAATACGCGGCCCTTAGTTGAGAAACAAAGTAATGAGTCGTGATTATTTGCAAAAACAAAATTAGTTACCGCATCTTCCTCTCGAACCTCCATGCCGGCCACTCCCTTTCCGCCTCTTTTTTGCGACCTAAATTGGGTGGGCGAAACTCTTTTTATAAATCCATCCGCGGTTAAAACTACAATAACGTCCTCAGGCGCAATCAAATCCTCTTCCTGCACTTCGCCTAAAGCAACTTTTTCTATTGAAGTTTTTCGGTCGTCTCCAAAACGCTTTTTAAGGTCCAGTAATTCGTTTTCAATAACACTGTCTAATTTTTTAGGATTAGCCAAAATACTTTCCAGTTCCTTAATGGCAATTTTTTTAACTTTTAATTCATCAACCAAACGCTGTCTTTCAAGCCGCGCCAAGCTGGCTAAAGGCAAAGCTAAAATTGCCGTAGCTTGTCTGTCGCTGAATTTAAATTTTTTACATAGATTGGTATGCGCATCTTCACGGCTCGAAGAAGATTTTATCAGCTTAATTATTGCGTCAATATGATCAAGCGCCTTAACTAAGCCTTCAAGAATATGCGCCCGTTCTTTAGCTTTATTTAGATCGTATTGGGTTCGATTTCTTACTACGACACGCCTATGTTTAAGATACTCCTCAAGAACCGAACGCAACGTTAAAACCTGAGGCTGCAGACCGTCTACCAAAGCCAACATATTTAAATGAAAAGTACGTTGAAGATCAGCCATATGAAAAAGACTGTTCAATATTTTCTGGGCATGGGCATCAGCTTTAAGATCTATAACTATACGCAAGCCTTCTTTATCGGATTCGTCGCGCATATCGCGTATTCCATCAATTTTTTTGTTATGTACTAAATTTGCGATCTGTTCAATAAGAGTGGACTTAATGACCTGAAAAGGTATCTCGGTGATTATTATCTGCCGTGCGCGCTTGCCGCCTTCTACAATTTCCGCTTTCCCTCTTACTACTATAGGTCCATGTCCTTGCGCATATGCCTGTGAAATTCCTTCGGTCCCATAAATAATACCGCCCGTGGGGAAATCAGGACCCTTAATAAATTTCATCAGATCTTCGTGCTTTGCTTGCGGATGATTTAATAAATGAATAGTGCCGTCTATAACCTCTGTAATATTGTGAGGGGGAATATTTGTGGCCATGCCTACCGCAATACCAACGCTTCCGTTCAACAAAAGATTTGGCAACTTTGCAGGCAACACGCGGGGCTCTTGCCGAACGCCGTCATAGTTGGGCAAAAATGGAACTGTTTCTTTTTCAATATCAGCCAAAAGTTCCTCAGCAGCTGCGGTTAATCTTGCTTCTGTATAACGCATTGCTGCTGCGGCATCGCCATCAATTGAACCGAAATTTCCCTGGCCGGAAACCAATGTATAACGCAAAGAAAAATCCTGAGCCATGCGCACTAAAGAATCATAAACAGCAGTATCACTGTGCGGATGATATTTACCCAAAACTTCACCGACTACTGCTGCGGATTTCCTAAATTTTGCGGAGTGCCCAAGACCCATCTCATGCATAGCAAAAAGTATCCGGCGGTGAACCGGTTTCAAGCCGTCCCTCACGTCTGGCAAAGCACGCGAAACAATTACGCTCATTGCGTAATCAAGATATGAGGCTTGTATTTCTTCTGAAATATCTCTTTTTTGTACTTCCCCGATATCTGCCATGCGAGTTGATGCAAAAACGTGCATCCTGAGCAAAGTCGAAGGATTACCTTAATTAAACTTTAAAGATACAAGGCACAAGATACAATAACCAGACAATTTCCAAATCCTAAATTCTAAATTTCAAAACCGTGTTTGATTATTGGTTATTGAATATTGAGGCTTATCTGTATCTTGTTTCTTGGTGTTTGTTTCTTCTTGCCTTATTTTTATTTTTTAATTTTATTACTTAGTAGTTGTTGGTATCTCACCTTTATCTAAAAAATATGCCGGCGGAGTTGAATATTTTCCTTTATCTTTATCTAGTCTTTCCTGAAAGGCATTCTATCCACCCTAAAAAAACCAATGATATCAGCGCGCTAGCAGTTATAACAAGAACGACTTTTCTCACACGCTCCGGAGAATTCCTGACTATTTCTATATATTTTTGGGTAGTTTTTAAATAATGCCCGTATCCCGCCATGATCAAACTTTTAATTGAACTATTTGGGTTTCTTCCGGTAAATCTTTTTGTTTCACGGAAAATTTTTCGAGAGGTTGAACGTTTTTAACACCGGCTTCATCAAGAAAACTTTTGACTGTTTTTTCTTCTCGCGCAAACGGAATTGTTATTCGCGGCTCGATCTCATTCATCAATTTTACTGCTTCTTCCGCGGGTGCGGGTGGATATTTTTCTCCTTTTTCCTGATTTAGAGGCAAAAGTAAAATATCTATTTCGCCCAACTGATCAATTTCTTTTTCACTAAAAACCTTACTTGGAAGCGTGGGCAACCATAACAGCCGCATGTTTTCTGCAAAAACTTTTACTGCAGCTGAAAATTTGCCGAGCGAAGCAATGGGAATGGCATAAATAATAAAACCGGCCAATTCATATTCTCCCGGCCCGTCTATTAAAAATGCTGATACGTCATCCTTGGCTTTAGCTGAGCTTTTAGCTGAAGTAACAATAATAGCCGCACGCTCTTCCATGGCGTGCGATCTGCTTGTTTTATCGTTAGGAAAAAAAACCATACTTTTTGCCTCTTCTCCCCGCTCTCTGGTTTCTATACCAAAACAGAAATTGCCGTACCAGATAATATTCATATCTTAAAATATATCAAAAAAACGACCCCTTGTCTAACCAAAAACTTATACGTATTTAACAAAAAATCTATCCGGCCGTACCTTTTAAAAATTAGAGCTAGGCTTGCCCAGTATAGCTACCTCG
Organism: Parcubacteria group bacterium GW2011_GWB1_40_14; assembly: GCA_000996085.1. Taxonomy (GTDB): domain Bacteria; phylum Patescibacteriota; class Minisyncoccia; order Terrybacterales; family GWB1-40-14; genus GWB1-40-14. The sequence goes on from LBYG01000009.1 coordinate 14,125, forward strand.
ACTGTTTGCTCCGATATGCGTCGGAGCAAACGAAAGAGAAAATGTCGAGGTGATTATACTGGGCTTGCATTCGCAATGAATCTTCCCTATTATAGTTCCAGATGAATAGGAGGTGACGAGTAAAAATGGATCTATTAAACAAATTAGCTTCCGCGCTTAATCCTTCAGATCAAAACGAAGATGAGGATTCAGAAGGTGAGAATGCTGAAGCAAAAGAAAAACCGGAAACAACTGCAAAATCAAAAGAAACGCGCACAACTGCTGACGCGCTTAAAGCCATACTCAACAGCCAAGCTCCTCCTCTAAAAACAGGAGATATGGTTAACGGAAAAGTTATAGGGCGCGGTGTGGCAACGGTCTTCATTGACCTTGGCGCACAAGGAACCGGCATAATTTTTGGAAGAGAATTTTATAAAGCCCAAGACATTATACGCGGCATAAATAAAGAAGACGTAATTTCAGCAAAAGTTGTGGAACCGGAAAACGATGAAGGTTATGTTGAGCTTTCAGTAAAAGATGCCGGTCGCGAAATGGTATGGCAAAAACTTGAAGAATATAAAACTTCCGGCATTACGCTTAAAGTAAAGATCACTGCTGCAAACCGTGGCGGACTCGTCGCACAAGTTGAAGGTACCCAAGCATTTTTACCAGTATCACAACTTTCTGCGGCACATTATCCGCGCGTTGAAGGCGGCGATAAAGATAAGATCTATGGCGAGTTGCAAAAATTTGTAGGACAAGAGTTTGAAATTCAAGTTCTTGATTTTGCTCCACAGGAACAAAAATTGATTCTTTCAGAAAAGGCTGTTGAAAGAAGTGAACTTTCCGAATTGCTTAAAGATTATAAAGTCGGTGACACAATAGGCGGCACCGTATCCGGAGTGGTAGACTTTGGAATATTTGTCCGCTTTGGACCGGAAGACCGGCTTGAAGGTTTGGCTCATATTTCTGAACTTGACTGGCAAATGGTACAAAGCCCGAATTCTTTATTCAGCGTGGGTGACGAAATAAAAGCAAAAATTATAGATATGGGAGACGGCAGAGTGTCTCTATCGATAAAAGCGCTTAAACCGGATCCTTGGCAGGATATAACAGAAAAATTCCCCAAAGGAGCTCAGGTTCAGGGCAAGGTTGTCAAATTCTCCCCTTTCGGAGCTTTTGTAGAGATATCCAGCAACGTTCAGGCGCTAATTCATATCTCTGAATTCGGCAACGAGGCAAAAATGAAAGAAAAATTATCTTTGGACAAAAAGTATTCTTTCCGAATTGCTTCAATTGACCAAAAAGAACATCGCATGAGCTTAAAAATGGCTGATGAATCTGCCGAAGAAGAGAGCAAAGAAGTTCCAGAAGAAAAAGCTGTTACAGAAACCAAAACCGAAATATCGGAAGAAAAAAGTTCGGAAGAATCAAAACCGGCAGAAGAATAATCGTATACGATTGATTCATGAAACACCCCGACACAAATGTGTGCGGGGTGTTTTGTAATTGAAAAAGCCGATGTGTTTTAAAAAAAACACATCGGCTTATTTTTAATTTGTTGGAATCAGCGCCGGACCCGCTTCTGCATCAAGACGCAGGTTATAGTCCGGTTGCATAAGAACCGGGCTTTCTCCAAGACGATTTCCTTCTCCGTCTCTATGCCACACCGGAACAATTGGTTTGCGACCTGCAAGATTAACAGAGATCGTACGCGCACCGGAAGCTGGAACCTCTTCTCCTGAAACGAAAGGATTTGAGTAAACTTCTGCATTCCAGAGCGCGCTTTCGCAAATGCCGCGAAGGTCAGCAATAGCTTCAACGCGAAGCTCTCTGAACTCATTGGAAATTCTCACGTGTTCGCGCAGTACAAAACTGTAACGAACTATGTGATACTTACTCTTTCTTGAAGGGTCATTCAGATCTGTGCGCAAAAAAGAAACAGCATTTATCATTTCGTATCTGAAATATTCAAGGTCCGCGAGCAGTTGTGCGACAGACGTATTTCTAGATGACTCAATGATCAGAATACCTGTCTGATTATTTCTGCGCTTAACTTGAGACTCACAAGACTCTTCAGGAAGTTCTCGCACGTATTTTGGAAGAATTCTGGGGTTTGAGATCCTAAACTGCAAAGCAACCATACGGGCTGAATCTTCAAGCGTCGGCATTTTTTCTCCTGTATGAGGCTGCTATAAAAAGAACTTAAAGTGTTTATATATTATTACTTAATATAAGGTTTTGTCAATGTATTGACAATAGGTTTTTTATATGATAGAATATTCGTATTAGAGTTAGGAATTTCTCCTCTCTAAAAACTCGCCAAGCGCGGGTTTCAACAACGGCCAAAGATTGATTTAGGAGGATTGCTTACTAAAAGATCTACTTCAACGAACAGTAAGGACGGCCGTCAAAAGCCAGTACCTTCAAAACTCAAATGCGTGAAAGCGCAAACGAATTCCGAACGAAAGGAATAACTACGTCATGTCTGGAACTTCAACCCGAACCCTCGAAGACGTCCTCAAAGATTCACAGGCTGCAGCTGCCCGTGCGCGCGAGTCACAGGCTCGCGAGCGCAAGTCAGCAGAGCGAGCCGAGAATCGGGAGCAGATCCATCAGGGTCAGCTCAAGATCACCGAGAACGTCACGATCGAGCGCCAGATCGCCAACCTCAAGCGGATTTCTGGTTGGGAAAGCGATACCGCAATCTTGGCTTCCATCGAAGAGCTCGCAGCTCTTCGCTCGGCCAATGCCGAAGAGCTCACGGCTCTGGGCGACAACGCGGACATCGCGGCGTACAACCTGCGCGTCGAAACATTCGGCGAGTGGGTTTCAAACCCGAACGAGGAAGGCAAGAGCACTTTTGCCTTCAAAATCGATGATGTCCGAGCCTACAGCTCGGCTCTCCACAGTCTTCTTGAGGTCACCGACCACGAGAAGATCGATGAGGGCGCAATCGACCTGACGGAACGTGTCACAACGCTCCGCGGTGAAATCGCCGCCCAGATCGAGAAGCTCAGCGGCAAGAACAAGGGCCGCGAACTCCCGAAGGCCTTGGTCGATGCCCAGGCGCAGCTTGCTGCCCTGGATCCCTCGACTCTCGCCAACGAGATGGAGCTGTTCAACCGCGTCCCGTACCTGAGCAATCAGACCATGCGCTGCATGTGTCCTCGCAACGAGTGCGGCCAGGTCAAGCACAGCGTCACCATTGACGGCAAGACCACGGAGTTCCGCGGTCGGGTCTTCCGCTTCACGGGCTACGCACGTAGCAAGAGCCTTCGCTCTGCTACAACCGCAGTCCGCATCACGTCCAAGCACCTCAAGGAGCTCGGAACGGCGAAGCGCGAAGAGATGGACGCCCATCGCTCCGCCTGGGAGTCCAAGAACCCTCACCTCCACCTCACGAGTATCACCCAGGTGACGCGCGAGAAGCGGATGGGCATGTTCTACGGCGATGTCGAGCTGGACTTTGGTCCACGCGACAACCGACGAGTCGCCAAGGGCACCGTGGTGCTCGAGTCCGACGAGGAAGGCATTACCGTCCTCGCCGCATCCGGTCCGATCGCCGGCCGCCTCCTCACCGACTTCGTCGAGGGAGAACAGCGGACTTCGCTCATCGGCGGACAGCTTTGGCTTCACGGCAAGCTGCCTAAGACGCTCTGGTTCCTTCGGGACGGTGATCAGACGGGTAGCGATACCCCGACGACCTACGTCTCAGCGGATCCGGATTTCGACGCTTCTCTCACGTCCAAGTTCACCTCTCCAGACAAGCCGTCTGGAAAGAACCGAACGCGCGAAGCTCGTCGTCATGACAGCCAGCGCCGGAACAGCGAAGGACTCGAAAAGGTCCGAGGCAAGAACCGACGCGGACAGGCAGACGAGGAATAACCTCTTCCCTGATCCACAACAACGCCCCCACACCAACTTGGTGTGGGGGTTTTTCTTTACCCAGCCTAATTTTTTAAAAATTAGAGCTGGGTTTTTAAATTTATCTACAGTTAAGGTATAATTAATATAATTTCCTATGCCGGGTAGTGAAAATTCGCCTGTTCGCGCAAGACGAACAAAAAATATAGCTATTCGATACCACATAGTTCGGTCTCACATAATAATTAATCAAAAATTTATCAACTAATAGTCGAATTTCTACTACCCGGTATGGCTTCAAGTCTAAAATCTAAAAACAATACTTTAGTCGTCGCGCTTGGCGGCTCTGTTTTGTTTCCGGATAAAATTAATGTTCAACTGATAATAAAATTAAAACGACTCTTCAAAAAAATAACAAAAGGCCGACGGATAAAACTTATTCTTATCGTGGGAGGCGGATACCCTGCAAGAAATTATCAAACTACCGCTAAAAAAATACACCCTGGCGTTTCTAAAATTGAACTAGATGAAATAGGCATTGCCGCAACTCGTTTCAATGCCGAATTAATGAAAATAATTTTCGGAAGTCTCGCAGCTAAAAAAGTAGTATATTCTGAGAATTTGCTTAAAAAACCAATAGATAAAATAACAGTTGTATCCGGTTGGACTCCTGGCTGTTCAACAGATACTATAACCGTAAGAGCAGCTAAAAAACTCAAGTTAAAACTTGTAATTATTGCCGGACGTCCTACACACGTATATACACACGACTTCATCAGATTCAAGATGGCCAAACCATTAATGAATATTTCGTGGAAAAACTACAGAAAGCTGATACCTAGCGTCTGGTCTCCTGGCATGCCCTCACCGGTAGACCCTATCGCGGCGCGCGAAGCTCAAAAAAATAATATAGATGCTATAGTAATAGGTGGTAAGAATATAGAAAATTTAGAGTCGTTATTACTGGGAAGAAAATTCAAAGGCACTCTAATAAGCAATAAAAACCTTGTATTATAAGTAATTACTTTGTAGAATAAAACGTCATGGCCTCTTCGATTTCATTTTAGGGTCGTGGTGAGCATATATAAATATGAAAATTGGAAATATCAAGCCGCCACAAGTTAATCCCGGCGGATCCCGAAAGGATCCTCTCGGGGAAGGATCAAATCCCTTCAGGAAATTAGCAACCCAACTACTATTTGGGTTTATTGTTCTTTTTCTTCTTATGGGAGCGCTTTCGGCTCTATTTGGGAACACTCCCGCAAAAGAAATAACATTATCTGAACTTGCATCTCAAATAAATGATGGGAAAGTCGAATATATCCACGTAAAGGAACAGGGATTAGAAATTAAATTAAAAGACGGAACTATTCAACAAGCAAAAAAGGAAGAGGGTCAACTGACCCAATCTTTAATAAATCTAGGTGTCCCGGCTGAAAAAATAGCTGCCTCCCATATCGAAATAAAAAATGAAAGCGGTTTAAGCTTTTTCCTTGGAGCAATTTTACCGTTAATATTGCCCTTCATACTTTTTGGTCTGTTCTTATGGTTCCTTATGGGTCGGGCGCAACAAGGGTCTATGCAGGCTTTTTCTTTCGGTAAAGCCAAAGCAAGATTATTCAACGGAAAAAATAATAAAGAACGTGTAACTTTCAAGGATGTCGCCGGCGTAGATGAAGCCAAAGAAGAACTTAAAGAAGTGGTGGAATTTCTGAAAGTACCGCGCAAATTTTTGGATATTGGAGCCCGCATACCTCGAGGCGTATTACTTATGGGGTCGCCGGGAACAGGAAAAACGCTTCTTGCCCGCGCCGTAGCCGGAGAGGCCAATGTCCCCTTCTATCACATGTCAGGCTCTGAATTTGTCGAAATGTTCGTAGGCGTTGGCGCCTCGCGGGTACGTGATCTTTTTGAAACAGCAAAAAATAATGCTCCAGCCATAATATTTATTGATGAGATAGATGCGGTGGGACGCCTAAGAGGCGCGGGTTTGGGCGGAGGACACGATGAACGAGAACAAACTTTAAACCAAATATTGGTGGAAATGGACGGCTTTGAACGCGATACAAATGTGATTATTATTGCCGCAACCAACCGACCCGATGTTTTGGATCCCGCACTATTACGCCCCGGAAGATTTGACCGAAGAATAATCCTGGAAGAGCCGGACATCAAAGCGCGGGAAGAAATATTAAAGATACACGCTCAAGATAAAAAAACCGGACCGGATATTAATTTGCGCTCAATAGCTGAACGAACCCCCGGTTTTTCGGGTGCAGACTTGGCCAATCTTATAAATGAAGCTGCTATCTTAGCTGCTAGGCGGAATAAATTTTTTGTTGCGCAAATTGAACTTATTGAATCAATAGATAAAATAATGCTGGGACCCGAAAGAAAATCTCACGCTCTTTCGATACGGGAAAAGAAAATCACAGCCTACCATGAAGGAGGCCACGCACTTGTAGCTGCTTCGATCAAAGCTGCTGATCCGGTGCATAAAGTTTCTATAGTATCCCGGGGTTTTGCGGGAGGATATACCATAAAATTACCCACCGAAGACAAGCGACTTCATACTCGTTCGGAATTTATTGCGGACCTTGCCATAATGCTTGGAGGCTATACCGCTGAGGAGATAATTTTTAAAGAATTAACTACCGGCGCGTCAAACGATCTGCAAAAAGCCACTGAACTTTCCAGAAAACTAATAACCGAGTTTGGAATGTCAAAAGCGTTGGGGCCGGTAACATTTATAGAAAAAAACGAGTTAGTTTTTTTGGGACGCGAACTTGGAGAACAGCGTCATTATTCTGAAGAAACTGCTAAAAAAATAGATCACGAAATACAATTTCTTATTAATGAGGCGCATAAAACTGCGCGGGAAATATTATCCAGAAAACTTTCTACCCTTCATTTAATAGCGCAAAAGCTTATCGAAAAAGAAACCCTTGAAAGAGCTGAATTTGAAGAACTCATTAAATCGGTGGGTAAAAAAGTATCGTCCACTGCAAAAAGAGGCAGGAAAGATACTTTCGGCTTAGAACCGTCTTCCGTATAGAAAATCAAAGCTTATTTAGGCTTAAATCCCGCATAAACAGTGAGGCGGGATTGTTTTTATTTATGGTTTAGCCTACAATAAACGGCACAAGTATTGAAAATAAAATACGCTCAAAGGAGAAACTGTGGCCATTCGCGCAACAATTCTAGACTGGGACGGCACCACATTCAATTCCTGGCCTCAAGCTTTGCGGGTAATACGAAAAATTTTTGCTCAATTTGGCTATCAAAACGACACGAAAAAAGAAACGGAGATCCGAAGACAGTGGGGTTATGCGGCGGCTGAAGCTTTTCGAAGCGTTCTGCCCGAAATCGATTATGAACTTCTAAGAAATGCTTGGGTCACTAAAATTCAGATAGCCGGCGATACCGAAACATTAAACATGGTAAATGGAGGCCAAGAAGCTCTACGTGAACTTAAGAGGTTAGATCTTAAACTTACTTTACTCACAAACAGAAAAGCTAAACACCTTGCTTCAAACTTGCCCAAATCAATTGATCTGACTGAATTTTTCTCAATAGTGCAAACTTATCATGACTATGAGCGAAACGATCAACTGTTTATTGACCATCCTTGTCATATTACATGTCAACATCCCAAACCGGATCGTAGAGCCTACCGGCCGACCCTGGAACAACTCAAAAAAGATTTTGGAATTAATACCCATGAAATTTTAACGGTTGACGATTCGCTTGTAGGGTTGGCTGTTGCCAACGCAAACAACATGCGTTTTGTGGGCGTCTTAACCGGCGCAATTAACACAAAAGCCCGTTGGATGCGCTGGGCAAAAGAGCGCGGCTTAACCATAACCCCCGAACAGATAATTCCCTCGATCAAATACCTTCCTGAATGGATAGAACAATACGATAAATAACAAAAGCCCCCGATAAATATCGGAGGCCTTTTTTAATACTATGTGTATGCGCTATTACTTAGCCTTACCCATTATGCGGAACATCTTTGTGCCGCAGACTGGACACTTGCCGGACATTGCCTTTCGGCCACCTTTCATATCAACTTCCTGAGGTTCTACCATCATTCTTTTGGCTTTGCATTTTACGCAATAAGCTTCGACGTCTGCCATATAAATTAATAGAGTTTAGGGTAGAGAATATTAGGGTTTAGAATCTAATTCAAAACACTAATCGCTATACTCTAAACACTTATTATATTGAATTTAGCCTTTATATAATTGTAGCACATATTTTGTATATAAAAGACCCATTAAAAAGTCTTTACAAAAAAGCACTTTTTGCTCTCTCTATATCTATATAAATACTTAATAGTTGTGCGCCTGCCTGCCGCAGGTAGGTTCCGCACAAACGCCAAGCTCTGTTTATCCTGAGCGAAGTCGAAGGATGCTCTAAATATTAAATAATAAATGTGCGCCCACTAGGACTCGAACCTAGAACCCCGGAGGTATAAGCTCCGTGCTCTGCCAATTGAGCTATAGGCGCGTATGAATAGCGTAATCTATATTTCAAAAAAATTCTATTGATTTATCTCACAGAGCTTGCCTCTCAATGAAAAAGATTTAAAATGGCGTTCCGCCTACGGTAAGCTCTGTGCCTGCCGGGTAGTGTGCTTTGCTCTACTACTCGGCTCTGCCAACTCCGACGCTCCGCAAGGCGGAGATCGGAGCCCCGAGTTTACGTCGGGGTTGAACTATAGGCGCATGAATATTTATGCTGTTCGCTTGGGATGATTCCGCAACCAACGCTCGTATTCTTCGGAAACGTCTTGATAATTATTTTGTGCTTCGTCGCGTAATTTTGCAAGTTCTATCGTGTTAACGTTACCCATATTTTCTCCCAATTCATTTAAAGCCCAAATTATCAATTCTTGATCTCTTCTACGCAGCAGTTCCGGAGGACTGTCTAAATTATCTTCATTTTGCGCATATTCGTAATTACTAACCTTTTCACTGAATTTCTTAATTGCTTCCAGAGAATCTTGGGAAGCAACGCTAACAATCAACTGCATAAGTTCTCTCTTAGCATTACTATTTTGGGGATCAAAAATTACAGATTCATTTAATAGGATATGGCTTAAACTCTCGACTTGATTTTCTCCGAGCGTACGGGAAAATTGACCGTACAACTTTCGCAATGCCTCGCTTGTGGGATCCTCTTCCATGCATTGTAAAATTTCTTCAGCGGTTTCCGCTTCATCTGCCATTTGTTTGAGATTTACAACAATAAATTTCTTTTCGTTATCATCCAACCTGTCATAATTATCTTTCCATCCTAAAATCTCGGCGCGTATAGGATTGTTCGTTTCGTAATCCTTATCTTCTAAAGCTTCTGTGTTTTTTGAAGCGATAGTCAATCCTGGATTTTGAGCTTTCCATTCTTCTATTTTTCTTTCAACCTCTTGTACATAATCCAATAGTTGATGGTGCAATATTTCTATCAACTCAACATATCTTTCTTGTTGTTCTTCCTTTTCAATATCTTTCTTCAAATTATTCAAAGCATTTATTACTGCTATATAATCATGAACTTTGTAAACATCCGCATTTATCTCATCGCCTTGCGGGACCACATATTCGTTTGTTCTTATAAACTCAACATAACGCGCAAGTATATCGACCGCATATGAAGATTTAGAGCTGCCCAAAGTCTCTATTATAGTCTGACGTATCTTTAAAGAGCTTTTATCCATCGGTAAAGCCCCGTTAATTAAAATCTCACCTATAGATTTTACAAAATCTGGACCCTCCTTTAACTCTTCGGGAGTATATTTTTTCAGCAAAGAAACAACAGCTTCTTGTTCAACTAGTTTAATGTCCTTATATGTTTCAAGTAACTTTATTATTGCCTCACTTGTAAAACCCTCTGCTTTGCCATGAACTACGGCTTCAATAATTCTTGCCGGCTCATCATCCAAAACATCATTTTGCGATATAGATTTATGCAAAACCTCTCTTGGAGGAAGTGCTTCCAGACCTTCTTCGGCCTCAACCGCACCCAATTTGCCGTGTTCTGCCAACCACTTTAAGGCTTCAAGTCTATTGAATTTGCGTCCTAAACTTTTTTGCAATTCTTCAACTGCATTATCATCCGCGCCGCCCACGTCACCATGCTCCGCACTTAATTTAACATGTTTAAGATTTCTGAGTTCTTCTTCAGTAAAAATTTCTTTTAATCTTTTATTGCTCATCGTAAAACCAGGTTTGTAGTCCGGTTTTTTTGACCTGTCCTCTGGTTTAGAACTAGGATTTTCTTCAAAAGATTTCTCTGGATTCATAAAAATTTATGCGTATGAGTTAATCCGCTCATAAAGTTCTTGCAAACGGGCATTCCCGGAATCCTTTTCAATTGCAATCTTAACCTGTCCAACAACTAAATTCAGGACCATCAACCAAACTCTGCTTTACTTTTTCTCTCAACTTAGCTAACTCTTCAAATTCTTTTGGATTAAGTTTTTCAGACATACCAGGTAGTAGAAATTCGACTATTAAGCTACGAATTTCTGCTTAAATTATTATTTTTATTCAAAAAAGATTTATTAATACCAGATAACCCTCCTTTTTGTTCGCCTTCGGCGAACAGTCGAATTTTCACTACCTGGCATAATTATTCTTCGCTTGTTGTATCTGTATTATCTTCAGCTACTTCTTGTACGGTTCCGGTTGATGGCGGCACCAACTCGCCTCTCATTTTCCTTGCTTTGCGTCCGCTTTTGCCGCGCACAAAGAACAATTTAGCTCTCCTCACTTTTGCCCGCCTCAATACCTCAATACTTTGTACGGTTGGCGCGTGTAACGGAAAAATCCTTTCAACGCCAACACCAAAAGATATTTTACGCACGGTAAGCATGCCGTTAATGCCTTTGCCGTGACGAAGCGCGATAACCAAACCCTCAAAGGCCTGCGGGCGCTGCTTATCCCCTTCTTTAATTAATTGAACTACTTTAACCGTATCTCCCGGTCTTACATCGGGAATATTTTTTTTCTCGTGCGTCTTATTAAATTTTAAAATTGTATCATTCATATGAAATTTGTTCTTCGTTTTTTGATATTTTTAATTCTTCATCTTCTTTTATTAAATTATTCAAAACTTCCTGGAAATCTTCGGGCGGATCGGCCTCAAAAGAAATTCTTCTGTCCTCAGGCATACTTACCGTCAGGCGCATAGCGTGGAGCATTTGACGAGGAGCAAGTGATGCCACTTCTTTTGAGCCATAAAGCTTATCTCCCAAAATCGGATATCCGAACGCTGAAAGTTGCACTCTTAATTGATGCGTTCTTCCTGTTTTGGGGGAGAGCAAAACAAGTGTAGCTTCCTGAAACCTTTTTAAAACCCTAAACTCTGTTTCGGCATCGCGTGTTTTTTCCGGAACTTTTTCGTGCGGTCTTAATTTTTCAACTTCTATTAATTTAAATTTGCCTCCCACCCTGCCCAATTGTCCTTTCAAAATTCCCTTTGGAGCCTTTATCCTTCCTTTAACTATTGCTAAATATTGCTTCTCTACCTCACGCGAAGCAAATTGTTTTTTAAGCCATAAAAAAGTTTTCTGATTTTTTGCCACCACCAAAATTCCTGAGGTATCCGCGTCTATCCTATGTACGATACCCGGTCGCAAAGGATCCTCTCCGACTTTTTTTATGCTGACGTCATGAGCCAAAATAGCATCAATTAACGTTATTTTTTTGCTGTCTTCGGCAGGACTTGCCCTGAGTTCTGTCGAAGGGTGAACCGCAATGCCCGGCGGTTTATTTATAACCAACAGGTCATCATCTTCGTAAACAATATCAAGGCTATTATTGGATTGTTCCTTTTTTAACACATTTATACACATTTATAGCTTTTGCCGCAACAGCCTACGAACAAAGTGAGTAGATGCTGTTGCGAGCAACTCGCCATAGGCGAGTTTCCTAAAAGTAGCTTTCCTTAAGGCGAGCATCACAATTTGCCATAACGGTCTGCGGAATACAATGAACAGTTGCCGTTGTGAGCGTCCGCCTCTAGAGGATTTCCTTATTGAAGCCCGCCGGAGGCGGGCATCTCAATCTGCTACAATTTGTAAAACAAATTAAGCAGCTTGGATGTGCTGGGGGTCGGAATCGAACCGACGACCTATTCCTCTTCAGGGAAGCGCTCTACCGACTGAGCTACCCCAGCAATATGATGAAATCTAAAATTGTATTTCAAATACACCTCAACCGTTCTCCTTGCAAAACTTGCCCTGAGCGTAGTCGAAGGGCTGAGCTACCCCAGCATAGTCAGTTAATAAAGTAACATTATTGATAAATTTGTTCAAGAATACCCAGCCCTAATTTATCTTTAAAAAATAGATACTTCATTATTATAAACGTGCTTGTCGACATACGAATATGATTCAGAATTAACTAAATTAGAGTTGGGTTGATAACTCATAAGACATCTGTTATACAAAAACAAAGCACCTTACCAAGAATAAATGTCGAGGGATAAAAATGACCTGTATCATAGCCTTAACCGACAGAACAACTGTTTGGATAGGCGGAGATTCCGCTGGCGTCGCTGGATTAAATCTTGAAATAAGAGATGATTCAAAAGTTTTCAGACGAGAAGATAAAAATAAAAATATCTGGGCATTTGGTTTCACCACCAGTTTCCGTATGGGACAACTTATCAGATACGATCTTGAGCTGCCTGAATTAACCGCAGAAGATGAACAAAACATTCATCGTTTCATGGTTAAAAAATTTATCCCTGCCCTGCGAAAATGTCTCGCGGCAGGCGGCTGGCAAAGCAAAAAAGAAGATCGCGAAGTCAGTGGAAAATTTCTTATAGGCTTGAGAGGAAATATTTTTACTATAGACTCTGATTATCAGGTTGCTATTCCCCACAATGCATTTACGGCCGTGGGTGCTGGAGAAAATATAGCATTGGGAGCATTATTTGTTTCTGGAGATAAATTGCCGGAAGAAAGAATATTGAACGCTCTTGAAGCAGCCGAAACTTTTTCGACCGTAGTACGCAAACCATTTAATATAGTAACTACATAAAAATAAAACCGCTTTTTTAGCGGTTTTTTTATGTGGCGCTTTGCCCTCCATATGTTTCTTTGGCTAACTTAAGCACTTTTTGTGGCTCGGGGTCTTGAGGGTCCCAATCGCCTTTCAATATTTCTAGCGGGCTTGCATCATCCAATTGAGCTCTTTTTCGCAAGAACCATCTCTGAATACCAAAATCATTATATGAACCTTCGAGAAGAAAAACTATCTTCGTCACAAAATTAAAGCGTTTTATGACTTCTACGGGCGCGTTCTGCGGATCGGCATCGTATTCAAAAAACTTCGCGCGTGCTTTGCATATTCTTGCTTGTCCGGTGATAAGGGCGGCGGTAATATCAACTCCAAGAGTATCTTGAACAGCATCCCAGACCGCAACATTAACGCTCATTGTTAAGCTCCTAAAAGTTCTGTTATTTAACAATTAAACATAAAAATAGAATAGTTGCAACACAAAAAAAAGAAAAGGCTCATCCATTTTTGAATGAGCCTTTTTAAGTTTTAATTGAACGCTTTTCTGTTTTCACCAGTTACCTCCGAAACTTTTGGAATGAACTATACTTTCGTTTTCTTTCCGATCCAGCAAACACATGGATCGCTTAAATCGATATGTTGTTCTGTTGCCGTCTGCAATGAAACGCAAACGATATGCTTTTCGTTAGCGCTACTTAATATAGCTACAAAAAGTGGATGTTCGTACCAGCATACGCTGCCACAAAACTTTATAGAATGGAGTTTTCCATTCTCTTCTGTCTCTACGTGCTTATGCGGAAACATCTCCGTATCCTTCTTATCTGAGTTGGTAACGAGGAAGAGATCTGTCCAGCTCTAATTTTAGAAATTAGGGCTGGATGGTAGCGAGGAAGGGATTTGAACCCTTACGATTGTTCATCAACGGTGTTTGAGACCGCCGCGTCTGCCATTCCGCCACCTCGCCGCCGATTTTTTTACTACACAGCCCGACAGTTAATCTCTATCGGGAACGTTTCTGGATTTAACCAGATTCCACAGAAGCGTAAGCGCATTGCTTCCGTTAGTTGTTACGGTGATCTCTAGTTCACCGGCTATTGCGGTTGCGCTACTTCCTGAATCTGTGACTTCTTGTCGAATGTCACTGTAACCCCTTTCTTTGATGAGACCTGAAAAGTATCTCACAAAATTAGGGTCCCTGTCATCGGAATTAATTCTTGGTTTGGCCATTTTGCACCTCAAATCTTTTTGGTTTTGGTACCGAGGGAGGGATTCGAACCCACACGCCATTTCTGACGGGAGATTTTAAGTCTCCTGCGTCTGCCATTCCGCCACCTCGGCACTGAATTTCTGAAATCAAAAAGAGATGGTAGGGACTCTTGGATTTGAACCAAGGACCTGCGGCATGTAAGACCGCCGCTCTAACCAGGCTGAGCTAAGCCCCCACCGAAAACAAAATCGCTTCGCTTTACCATCCCATACCTTTACCAGGAAAGGATGGTGGACCGGAGTGGACTCGAACCACCGACTTGCAGTTTATAAGACTGCTGCTCTAACCAGACTGAGCTACCGGTCCACCGAAGCGAATTGCTTAGAAAAACTTTTTTGCCCAGCTCTAATTTTTAAAAATTAGGGCTGGATGGCGAGCCGAGCGGGACTCGAACCCACGACCTACTGTTTATCCGCCACTAATTTTTACGGTCGCAAGCGACCGACCAAAAGGCGGATCCGCCTTCGGCGGAGAAGGCAGCCGCTCTATCCGAACTGAGCTATCGGCCCGCCGAAAGCGAAGTTCGCTTTGTCAGCGACCCGCTGGAATTTGTTTTTGGTGAGCCCGGAGAGATTCGAACTCTCGACGACAGGGATTAAAAGTCCCTCGCTCTGCCACTGAGCTACGGGCCCACCGAAACAAATGATGAATGCTAAGTTTATCCAGCCTAATTTTAGAAATTAGAGCTGGGTTTGCTTGCGCTGAGCGAGCGCAAGCGAGTCGAAGTGGTAGCGCCAACGAGATTCTCCCGATTACGATCGGGATTACGTCATTGTAAAGCTCGCGTATGCTCGCTAACAATGACGAGAAGAACCCGTGATGCCAAGGTTGGTAGCGCCAGTGGGATTCGAACCCACGATCTCCGGGGTGAAAACCCGATATCCTAGACCGCTAGACGATAGCGCCACCGTAAAAAGTTTAGTTTTCAAAGAATTTGTGGGCACTGAGGGGATTGAACCCCCGGCCTACTCGGTGTAAACGAGTCGCTCTACCACTGAGCTAAGTGCCCCTATATTATATCAAAAATACGCATTTTGTCAACCCTTCCCTTCTGCGTTTTGCGTTCGGATAACCTTTGAACGGTTTTTGAAACTATTTTGGCATGGTTCCAGCTCTAATTTCATAAATTAAGGCTAGACAAAATAGTCGAAACCTCACAAGGTCATCGCCGGATGACCGACCTGCCCAACTCGCTGCAAATGCAGCTGCGTCGAAGCTGGCGGGGAATGAGTGAGAGGGTTATCCAATGTAATATCTCTTAAAAACTATAACTAACTTTATAAAATCTTACAAGCATAAATAAGTGTTGCATTTATATATTTCTCTGCTAAAATTTTGATAAAGTTCGTTTACTTAAACAAAGAGGTATTAGTAATGTCCGCAAGGCTTGAAGTTATCACGGGACCCATGTTCTCGAGCAAAAGCGCAACCCTAATCCAGTTACTGGAAAATGCAACTTATGCACGAAAACAGATTTTGGTTATTAAGCCGGCTCTTGATAAAAGAAGCGTTGAAACGGAAATCACTACACGCAAGATCATACGAGGCAGATCAACTGTAATAAACAAATTCCCGGCAAATAATGTAAATACCCTAAGAGAATTCCGAAAAGCGCTCAAAGAAAGATATTTTCATGTTCTTGGCATAGAAGAAGCGCAATTCTTGGGGCCTTGGATAATAACTGCCGTTAAAGAATTGCTAAGCGAGCGCGCTCACGATGACCTTCGCATAATTGTTGCCGGCTTGGACATGACTGCGAATATGGAACCGTTTGGTTCCATGCCGCAATTACTCGCAATGGCCGATGAAGTTATTAAACTTCATGCCGTGTGCTTCAAATGCGGTAAAGATGCGCGTTATACTCAAAAACTAGGCGGAACAAGCGACAGAATTCAGGTTGGCGATCTTGGTCTTTACGAAGCCAGATGCAGACAATGCCACACGCCAAATGTGGCATCATCCTCATAAATTTGATAAGACTATCAATCCATAAAATATCCGCTAGTTGAAATAATCCAAAAAACATATGAATACTGGAAAGCTCAAGGCGCTCCGGTGGTGCTTGTAGATACGACAGGTCGCTCTCCAAAAGAAGCGGCATCTGAAATTTTGAATGAAACTCTGAAAGTTCTTGAAAAGCGTTTCAATATAAATATAAATTAACTCTGTTATTTAAATAACAGAGTTTTTATTTTATAAGATCTATGTTACTTTAATGATATGAAAAATAATCTGGTCCTTGGCTTGGACCTTGATGGAACGCTCGCCGATCACACGGAAATAAAATTAAGTCTTGCGAAAGAATTTGGTTTTGACCTGCCCGCTCACCAAACGGCATCTGAGGTCATAAAGGACATAATACCCGAAGCGCACTATAAAGAATTCCAGCGTAAATTATATGCGGAACTTTCTCATCTGGCTAAAAAAATGGATTTCGTTGAAGAAGCCTTAAAAGATATCCAAAGTTTAGGATGGAATTTTATTCTGGTTTCAAGGCGCAAAACCGACGGCCACGCTTCAGCACAAGCTTGGCTAAAACAACATTTGCCCGGATTCATTCCTAAAGAAAAGATCTTCTTTGTCGAAGAAGATTCTGATAAAAATATAGTATGCGAGCGGGAAGGCGTGCTAGCATTTGTCGATGATCAAACGGGCGTTTTGCAATATTTAAACCCTTCAATGTTACGGATACTTATTGACCCCTTCGGCAACTGGGATAATAATCCGCCCAAAGATTTTATCAGAGTAAAATCTTGGCACGATATACCTCCCATACTCTCAGATCTCAAATAAAAATACTCCGCATCCGCCAGCTGGCGGACGGAGTATTTTTATGGTTAATTTACTTGGTTTTATCTTTTTGAGGTCTCGAAAATATATAACTTGCCAAAAAGGTGGTAATTGGAACTGACGCAACAACACCCATACTTCCCAACATTGCACGCATAATTTCAGTCATTACTCCCTCCCCGCTCAAAGTAATAGCTCCTGGCTGATTATTTGCATAAAGCAATATTAATAAAGGGAATGAAGCGCCGGTATAGGCCAGAAAAAGAGTGTTTATTATCGCGTTAATGTGGTCTCTGCCTACTCTCATCGCCCCCAACCAAAGATTTTTGAAACCGTATTGTGGATTAGCTTCTTTTAATTCTGCGACAACAGAAACTTGATTTACTGTAATAGCCCCGTAGGTCGTTAGTTCCCAACAATTGCGGCAAATACGTAGTTTCTTCAGATGAAAAGCCTGAAATATTTCCTAAAACAGAAAATACTTCATAAAGTACTACGATCAGGAAAACGCTTATTGCGGTACCAATAGCAGCAATATTGCTTTTCTTATTAAATCCGTGCGAAAGATATAAAACCGCAGGAAGCATGAAGAAGACACCAACAATACTTACTTTCACCGGGTCTGAACCTTCTATAAGTTTTGGTATTATAAACGCAAAAATAACAAAAAAAGTTAAAATCAAACCTACAACTGAAAGCAGTCCTTTGCCCCGCCCCACCCAAACAACCAAAAATACAAAAAGGGCCCACATCACGTACAAAACCGGACGGCGGTCTACATCGGATAAAACATACATAGCTTCGCCATTTTCATCTTCAAAAGAACTGACTAAAATTTTATCGCCTGTCTCTAACCAAAAATCACGGTTAACATTTTCAACAACCTCATCAAGCTCGACTAAATTATCTTTATCCGGTCCGTCTGACAGTTGAACATAAAGATGCTGATACTGAATGCTTTGTCCGAATTCTTCCTGTTCGAAAAGTTCTGTGCGCATTACTTTACCGCTAAAAACTTCTTGGTCGGTAAAATTTAAAATTCCCAAATAAAAAACGCTGCCAATTACTATTGCAGTAATAAATATAAACCCGATAACTTTAAATTTTTTTGATCGAATTATCCTGATCGGTCTCATTGTGGGCGGTATAGGACTCCGTCCGCCAACTGGCGGACTAGAACCTGTCGCCTCGGGCTCCTTAAAAACCTCTCGGTTTTTAATATTTTCCTATTCACCCCGACGTACGTCGGGGCAAGCGGGAAGGAACATTCCTTCCCGACCCCATCCTAAGGTTCTCGTCCTATATAAAAATTTATATTATTATTTTATTTTGTGGGCGGTATAGGACTCGAACCTATGACCTTTACAATGTCAATGTAACGCTCTAGCCAACTGAGCTAACCGCCCTTACTTCTCTATTTTAAAAAATGGATATATTGGTGATTAATCTCTAGCCAATTCCGACGCTCCGATTTATCGGAGGTCGGAACCCCGACCTAAGCGTCGGGCTGAGCCTAACCGCCCAAATATACTTACCATTTTTAACATGCTACGAAGTCGTCTGCAAGAATGGGGTTTATTTTTCCTATTTTAATTTTATTAAGTTAAAAGAGTCGTTCTTTAATACGGATTTCCACCCGCCTATCTCTAACCTATTTTCTAAGTCGGGATAATACTTCCGTAAAATATCGTCCACCAATAAGTAATCGGCTGGAATCTGCTCAAGTTCAGCTTTCGCATTTTCGGGATTATTAAAAAATAGTTTAATAATTTCGCTTCGTTCAGAAAAATCGATACCGTGGGTAAAAAGCCAGGTGCTAAAACCCATAGTAGCCTTGCGACCGGCAGCTATAACTACGGGGTTTTGTATTGAGTTGGGATCAAGTATTGCCGCCGAAGACAAAAAAACATCATCTTCGTCCGTATTACTTCTTATCCATGCAACCATATTGCTTTGATCTTTATCAAACATAACAAAACCGCCCTCTCCCCCCCGCTCAAGAATATTGAAAGATGATATCAGACCCGAAGGCAAAGAAACTATTATTGCGGCAATTAAAGCGCCTGTCGCTAACTTTTTATTTTTATTCAAAGATTCAATCGCCACACCCAAAGCCGCAACAGAAAAAAGTATGGCATAAGCAAAAAATTTATTGGTATCAAAATCCCATATCTGAAATTGGAATATATTTGGAGCCGCCCATAAAGATAACGCCCCCAAAGACAAAAACACCAATTCTTTTTTTAGCGGAAGCTTTTTAAATACCGTCAAAATCGCAAAAGGCATTAAAATTAGCGGGCCAAAATTTGTCCACATATAGCGTAACCATGGCAAAAATTTAACAGCGTCCGCCGAAGGCAGATTCAAGCCGGCATTATTTGGAAGTGTCGTTGTCATCCAGCCCAAACGTAAAGAAAAAATATTGCCTAATAAATACTTGGGCAACAGCAGTAAAGCGCCCATTGAAGGTATGGCTAATGGCACGGCAAAAAATATAAACCCACGCGCGGCATTAAAAAATAACTTATCCTGCCGAACTAATAGATAGGTCAACATAGCACCCACAACGAGTGAAGCCGCAATAAAGCTATGCGTGTGGGCAAGCGGTAAAAGACCGATTATTATACCTGACCAAACGAAAGCAATTAAATTATTATTTTTTAGTCCTTCCAAAAATGAACGCATAGATAATATAAACAAAACAAAACCCAGCACAAACGTTCTTTGGACCATAAAAAATAACGGCACCATCGCAGGATATGCAATATTTTGCATAGGATAAGGCGCGCTATGTCTAAGCGGCAACGAATCAATTACTCCTTGCAAATAAGATATATAACCCAACCCTCCTCCAAAAAGCGTAACTAATACGGCAAATATAATTATATTTTTTGATAATCCTAAAAACCGGAAAAAAGATACAAGTAAAAATATAGAAGAAACAACCAAAAGCATTATTGGAGCATGAAAAGCAAAAACAAGCGGGCTACCTAATTTTAAAATAAATCCTGAAAGCAAATTTATAAAATACGGGTATTTTATAAATTCACCGCTGAAATTCGGCTCTTCAAAATCCCACTTCTCGGTAAGCCCAATTCGTGTAACTTGAGATAAATGATATGGCGTATCGACTGCCGCTCCCCTACCGATCAACAAAGAACCGTCGGGCTTCTGCACCAAACTTTGTGAGATTAAAAGAAAAAGAGTTAAAAAAATTAAAACGGTTATACAAAATCTCAATAATCCATAATGCCTGTCCGAATCCTCACGAACCCACAAATTCTGCTTATTCTTATTTAAAGTATAAAAAGAGAAAAATCCTGCAACGATAATTATGAAAGACCCAATTAAGCCAGCCCATAACGTAGGCAATACTATCAAAAAAACAGATGTGATTGCCGAAAACAAAAGAAATGCCACCGGAACAGAAGCGGCAAGAATCTCTGAACTTTCGCCAAAAACACCCTTAGCAAATCTTATTAACAGAAAATAACAGGCAACTACAAGCAAAATTAAAATTATTGACCCAATAAGCATATATCAATACTAACAGCTCTTTGTTCACTAAAAAAGACACTCCAAATATACTATATAAAAACCGCATAATTATATGCGGCTTTATTTAATCTCCGGATTTACTACCTTTCAAAACAATAAGTTCATCGGAATTTGAAAAACGAGCTACATCTAATTCATACGGCCTATGATAAACTTTAACAGGCAAACCTAACTTCTTAAGACAATCACGACATTGTAAAACTTCAAAATCCCACTCTGGAATTCTTAACTCGTTTATAAAACTAAACAAATTAGTTCTGGTGCTTGTAAGTTCTTCCCGACTTAGGACAGTTGTGCCGCAAGCACTACATGGGCCATAGCGCGGAACATACATGAACGATCCTCCTTTGTTTGCGTTTACTATTCCTTTATTTAAAGATCTTATTCCCTTTTAATAACACGCCTAAATTATAAATTCAAGTTAAATAAAAAACGGCTTTCAGGCCGCTTTTAATAATATGTTCTTCCGAAGCTTTCTTTGTCCTTCATAATTTTAGCCACTATGGAAACAGAACGGGAATGTAAAGGAAAAACCTGTTTTATTGTGAAAAAACAAGTTTTAAAGCCTCCTTTTTATATATTTTATGTATTATTGTATTGCTTGTATCCAACTGGCCAGAGATGAAATTTTGCCTAACAAATATACGTTTAATGCGATGCTCATGCTTGTGACAAGCGATAAAGCACCTATAATAAATTCGGGTTTTGTTATTTTTATATATTTTATTTTTTAATTGAAACTTCATCTATTATACCGTTTATGCGATGTATGTGTATATAGGGCTGTCAAACTGTTTGCGGTGAGCTTATCAAATCTAAAAATCTCAGGGTCAAACGTGAAGAAAGGTCCTTAAAAATTAGTTGCGGAATTATGGATTTAATAAATCTCAATTAGACTATATAAAAATGATTATTGTATTGATTCTATGATCCCCGGAACATTCGGACCGTCAACAATAAATTCTCCCAATGCCCCGCGATCAATTGCTCGGGTAAGCGCGTGGTCCACTAAAAGATACTTCCCTGGAACTTCGGCTGTAAATTCAACCATTGTTGCTCCCCCACCCGGAACCAGTGTTGTCTGAACATTTACATGAGGCGTAGATACAATATCGCCTTCGGGATAAACTTTATCAAAAATTTCTCCGATAATGTGAAAATTTGATGCAAGCTGCCCCGATACACCGAAGAAAATCCTTACTTTATCTCCGATATTTGCGTGAAGTGCGCCCTCTCCTGTCAGCGCACCAACACGACCGTTAAAAACAACATATTCCGGTCTTTCGGAAAGAAGTTTGTCTTTATCTAATTCCTGATATCCTTTTTCCCCGACTTTGCCATTCGTATAAACTTCTCCCTGCACCACATAAAACTCTTTATTAACCGCCGGAAGACCTCCTTTGGGTTCCACTAAAATCAAACCATACATTCCATTTGCGATATGAGAAGGAATATGCGGACTCGCGCAATGATATACATATATTCCCGGACGCGTAGCCTTAAACTGAAAGGTTTTTGTCTCATTTGGCGCAACTCTCGTTAATCCGGCGCCACCGCCCGGACCAATTACCGCATGAAGATCTATTGAATGTTCACCGTGCCCCGCTTCCATGTGCTCCATTTCTTCGGCACCCATCATATGACCATCATTTCCGTTAGCCGAAACTGTCGGCATAAATCCACTTACCGTAAGCAAATCATCCGATTCATTTAAAGAGTGCTGATCTCCATTATGCGCATGTTCGTGTGTAAGTGAAATTTCAACCATATCGCCCTCCATTACACGGATAAAAGGACCGGGTACCTGATTATTATATGTCCAATATTCGTATGTCGTACCATCAGCAAGCGTAGAAACAACTTGTGTCGCGCGCAAGTTTACAGATACCGTCTTATTCTCATCTTTTGATCGGTCAACAATTATTGGCACAGGAAGACTGCTTGCAGACGTACTTATATCGGCAACATCAACTGATTTTACCGGAAGTATGGTCTCACGATCCGCGGTCTTCTTATACAAAAATCCCGCCCATATAAGAATGGCAATAATAATTACTCCAAATATCCAAATTTTATTCACTTTAATAGCTGTTATGTTAGTTGAGGGCTTTATATCTTCCATATTTAAATTTAAACTTTAAAAACTAACTTCTATTATATACTAATAGCTTGATAATATTAAGGTTTTCTTTCCTTTGCGTTAGAACCTGTTTTATGAATTTGAAAGAATGCTTTGCGATACCCGTTTTTAGTAAATAAAAAGATGGCTTTAGCCATCTTTCTTAGGTTTTTTCTCGTATTCAAAACTTTTGCTTGCGTTGCTTAGGTCATTTACTACCTTCCGCCAATCGGAAGCTAGGAGTTCAGCATCGGTTCCAAAACGCTCTTCATAGTTTGGAAGATGACTCGAGGAAAACAACGATAGCGACGCCATTCCTTCACCAATACTGGCTAAGCCATCCAGAAATGCTCGCAGAAAGGATTTTATTTTCATGCCCACCTCCGTATTTACGAAATGTGCTATATCTTTTATATCTTAATAGTAAGGCCTCGGCAAGCTTGGAGCATTTAAAATTTCGCCCGGCTTTCGTGTGGGCATTTTTAATGAACGGGCTAATGAATGACGTTACTTGTGGTGAGTTTATCGAACCAGAACCAGTTTCTTACAGGAGAAAGGTTTTCTGTTGCCTGATTTTGTGTAAAGAAAAACGGCTTTATGCCGTTTCTTAAAAATTTTTGGTGGGTTCTGTATAGATTTTAAGAGAGTTTTTTACTGCAGTAAGAGCACTTTTTTGTTTTCTTCGCGCATTTTGCGCATCTGGCGAAGGAAAGGTTCGTGTCTTGCGTATCACATTCGGGACATTTATGAGCAGCTAACATAAAAATGAAGCCGTAACAATTCTCGCACAACCCCGCACGATCATTGTATTGCAAGATAAAATAAATCATCTTGAGAAAATTACGCATAGGAACCACCTTTTTCTTACTTTGCATTGTTTAAGAACTAAAAATAAAATAGCACATTACGTGCTAATTGCAACTGAGCGGGCTAGTGCCTGCCGACAAACAGGAATGTTCCTGACCCATCTTAATTCAAAATCTTTAGGACGGTTTTGATTTTACTGTTTAGATTTTATAATCGGTCATCAATTTAGGAAGAAAAGGTTTAACAATTTCTAGATGGGTTTCCCATATCCCGGAACCCAACAATGCGATCTTTTGTGCTGTAAGATCAAGAGCTCCCATATTCTGTCCGGGTTTATAATTTTGCAGATCATCTAACGCTTTTTGGCTAATATTCTCCTGCCAAACTCCCTCCAAAAGCTCGGTGGCAAGAGTTGCATAGTCCTTCATCATCAATCTTAACGCCTTCTCCTCATTCCCGGATTTTGAATATCCTTTCTCGCCTTCCTCGATCATGCCCGCCGCATAATGATTTACGGCATCAATATTTGCATTCTCACCAAAAATCTTATTGTACGAATCAAGCATTCTCTGCCAGAACGCATTAAACGAGGACTGTGCCGATGGTGATTGTTCGTCTACGTAAAAGAAACAATATGAGTAAACCACCAGCGCTAATGATACTTTACGAAACCAAAAATTAACCTCCTCTTTAGTTAACGTTTTCTTAAAAC
Organism: Parcubacteria group bacterium GW2011_GWB1_40_14; assembly: GCA_000996085.1. Lineage (GTDB taxonomy): Bacteria > Patescibacteriota > Minisyncoccia > Terrybacterales > GWB1-40-14 > GWB1-40-14. The sequence continues at coordinate 38,253 of LBYG01000009.1, forward strand.
CAAATTTTTCTGGCGCTATGAATAAAACACCGCGCAAAGATTGTTCGGCAACATCTAAAATCTTTCCGAAAAGATCTCTTATTTCTTTACTTTCCGGTGCAAATAAACCGTTTAGCGAATCGCGCACCTGCGCAATCGTCATTTTATTGGCAGAGTCTTCTTTACTTTCTAAAAATTTATTTAAAAATCCCATAGTATTCGTATACTTTATTGATCAGTCTAAATTTAATCACAGATTCATTCTATCATAAAATTAAATCGCCTTAGATAATAAGACGATTTTCGCTGAGCGGGTTAGTAAATGACGTTAGAACCAGTTTCTTACAGGAGAAAGGTTTTTTCATCCCTATTCATTAAGTTCGCTAAGCGAAAATGGACCATCCCACTTTGGTTTTTCTTTAGAAAGACCGGCGGTCCAATACGTCCAATATTCGCTTCCACAAATATAGGTTGTTGTCTTGGGTGCGTCTAGAACCGTTAACCCTCCAGTCGACTTTTTTGGAGTCGCAGCTCGTTCTCCATTACTACAAACCATATATCCTTTATTCGAATCAAAACGCGGATGCTTAGAAGTCAGTGGCTGATTAGATAAAAATATAGCAAGACCAAATATGATAACAAATATTAAAACAAAAATAAGCAACAAACCAATTAAAACTCTTTTGGTTTTGTTTAACTTAACTTGTATCATTACTTCATTCTATCACAATTCAGTTCGATTCTGCTCAGGAGTAACAAAAAATCGCCTTAGATAATAAGACGATTTACGCTGAGCGGGTGAGCGGAATCGAACCGCCATCTCGTCCTTGGCAAGGACGTGTAATAGCCACTATACCACACCCGCATTTAAAAATAGTTTACATTAAATAATTCTAATGAGTCAAACCCCGCACCTTTTACGCTTAAAGGTGCGGGGTCAAACTCTACAACACCTGAACGCTTTGGCCTTGAATAAAGCGAATTAACTCTGGAGTAATATCCTTAGTTGTGGACGCGCGCAAAACAAACACACAACGTCCCGGTTTTATAATTTTATGTTTGATTCTATCTTCGCCGGCCAATATTGAATCAATAACGAATTTTTTATGCTTCAAAAAAAGTCTTTGGTCGAGTTCTATCTCTCCCCTGACCAGTTCCCCCTCAACCAAAATATGATTGGGGTCATATATATCTGCTCTGTGTATTTGAAATAAGGTATACATTAATAAATATTCTACTTTTATTCCGACTTGTGGGCGTGGTGGGAGTCGAACCCACACCTCGTTAGAGACACGATTTTAAGTCGTGAGCGTATACCATTCCGCCACACGCCCAAACACCAATTTAAATATCAAAAGTGATTCTTGAGGCCATGACGGGAATTGCACCCGTGAATAGCGGTTTTGCAGACCGCCGCGTTAGCTACTTCGCCACATGGCCATGTCCAAAATTTTATGTCGTAATCCCGACCTCCTTAATATATCTTTAAATGGTTCGTCGGGACAGTCCGTCGCGCCTGCCCAGTACCGTGCGGCGTCTACCCCGCACACAGCTTGCTGTTGTGCGGGGCTCTGGTGCTGGGTTAGCTACTTCGCCACCGCGCCACTATTTATCTTTATTTTTTAAATTATAAAGATCTTCCTCTATTTTAGCTGCCTCGCGCACCGTTTCGTCAAGCAAAAATCTTATGCGCGGCACCGGCCGCATTTCCATTTTCTTGTTAAACTTCTGCTGGACAACATAGATCTCTTTATTCATTTCAGTTAAAACATCCTGTTCATTTCTTTCGGGCATAACGCTTATATATATGCGAACCGCGGTCAGATCTTCTGAAAGCTCGACACGTGTAATTGTAACCAATGTGCCGAAAGCAAAATCAAACTCCTTAATAATTATTTTGCCCAATTCTTCACGTATTTTTATTTGTAAACGCTCAATGCGTCTAATTGAAGTCATGATTTAAAGAAGCGGTCTTTTGTGCCTCTCTTCCATAAAACATTTTAGAACGTCTCCGGGAAGTATGCTCATTCCCTTTAACTCTATCTGCAATCCGCATTGTTTGCCCTGGGGAACTTCGTCTACGGATACTTTATTCATCTGAACGCTATTTAATTTACCTTTTCCCATGGGATGTCCTCCTCTTTCAACATCAATTAAAGTAGCTGGTTTTATTGTGCCTTTAGTAACTTCTCCGCCGATAACCTGTTTAGCGCCCTCCTGTTTAAACGTAGCTAAAATCTTAATGACTCCAAGATCCGTCCTGATTATTTCAGGAGGTACGGCAGCTTCCATTTCCGCGCGTATACCGTCAACTAATTCGTATATTATATCTGAAGACACAATAGTAACTCCTAATTTCTGGGCCATTAGTTCAATAGAAGATGGGGCCTTAGTACGAAAAGCAATTATTGCGGCTCCAGAATTAGAAGCCAACTTAACATCATTTTCTGTAATATTACCGGTTTCCGCAACTATAATATCCAAGCCTACGATCTGTGAAGATATTTTTTTCAAAGTTTCAACAATAGCTTCAAGCGAACCGACGACATCCGCTTTAATGATTATTTTTTTCATAACTTCCGGACTTTCTCCTCCGATTTTAACAGCGAAGCGCCTTTTTTCTTTTTCTTTTGCTATGATCTCCTCTGCTTCTTTTTCGGAAGCAACAGTAATAAATGTTTCGCCCACATCGGATACTTCACTTAAACCTAAAATTAAAACAGGTGTTGAGGGACCGGCTTCTTCAATAGGTTTTAACATAAAATTTTCAAGACTTCGCGCTCTTCCCCACTGTCCGCCTATAACTAAATTTGCGGATGATCTAAGCGTGCCCTGTCTCACCAAAAGAGTGGCTAGGGAACCGCGCCTTTGATCTTTATGCGCTTCAATAACAACACCTGAGGCCGGCGCCGAAGGATCAGATTGTAACTCGCCTACTTCTGCTATCAACAATATTAGATCCATCAAGCCCGATAACCCTTCCCCGCTTTTTGCGGAAATAGGAAGACTGGATACGTCGCCGCCCCATCCCTCTAGCATCACTCCATTTTCTGCAAGTTCTCTTTTAACTTTATCGGCATCGGCATTTGGTTTATCGATCTTATTTAAGGCTATTATATAAGGCAGGTTTGCGTTTTTAACTATATCCAAAGCTTCTTTGGTTTGAGGTTTAACGCCTTCGTCTGCCGCAACAACAACGATCGCGATATCGGCAACATTAGCTCCTCTTGAGCGCATCTGTCCGAATGCTTCATGTCCGGGAGTATCTATAAAAGTTATTAGTTTGCCGTTGTGTTCAACTTGATATGCGCCTATATGTTGAGTTATTCCTCCTGACTCTTTTGCCGCAATATTAGTTTTACGGATGGTATCAAGTAGGGTTGTTTTACCGTGGTCAACATGCCCTAAAACGACCACTATTGGTGGTCGTGTAACACTATTTTTCTTTTCTTTATTTTGTTTAACCATAAATTATTCCCTAGCTATAGCTCTCCTTATTGCTTCTCTTTCTTCTTCGGTAAGATGATTTCTCGATTCTCCTTTAATTATCTGTTTTGCATAAACGCGAGTGCCCTCTCTTGAATGTAAACTTGAAACCACAATTCCATTGTCCACAGAGTCAAGCAAAGAAACAGCAAAGGATTGATCGCCACCGGTATCGTCGAAAGGATTGAACCTGACCATGCCGACTTTTTGAATACTGGTCTCTGCCATAATATCAATACGGGCAACATCATTACGTAATCTTTTAAGATCTTCAGCCATATCCCGGGCTTTTTTACCTTGTTCTGCTAAAATTCCTTCTAATCCTTCGCCTTTGCCGACATTAAAAAAATCGTTGAAACGTTGCCTTAACATAAACACAAGCAACACTGCGCCGCATGAAAAAATAAAGGCCAAAACAGCCAAAATCGTTGAAATATTAGAGGTCATATCTAAATTCAAGATACTATTTTATTGCCATTATCGCAAGTAAATAAAGGAGAAATATTCTCAAAATTTAAAGATAGAATGCGAAAACTGTTCCAAAAACCGATCTTGCCACGACTCATTTTTATCTGCTTAATAACTCCGCGCCTATTTCTTATCAAATCCTGCAAATGTATCCGAATAAAACCGAGTTTGTTTTCTATAAAAACGATCGGGACTTTGCCGGATTTTGTCTGTTTATTCGCTATGTTCAATAAATGCGTTTTAACGGCCTTATCCTGACCCAAATTAAGAAGCGCATCAACACTATACGCAAGATCTCTGGTCCAGCACTGATAACGATATCGATATGTCCCGGCATAAATGCCGAGTCTACCAACGCAACTCAAAACCAAATCTTTTGCTTCACGCAAACGGGCTTTACTGAGACTCATTTGGTCTGCCCTTATTTCTTTTAAAAAGAGCCTGGATGTTTAATCCAAGCTTAACAGGACAAAGTTATATAAGTCAAAATGTATTATGCTGCTCTTCAAATATTTTATATCACGACAGTTGACTTATCTTCCTGAAAAACAAAACCCTTCTCTCTGCGACAAAAAGCTTTTATACTTTTCTCGTGCTGTGGGCGCACATGTACTATTAAAACTTTTTTAACTTTGCTTTTACTCTTTAATTCCTTCACCTGAGCAATTGTATAATGATTTGGCGTGGGCTTCTCACAAGCAGCTTCAGTGATAAGCAAATCAGCCCCTTTTACTGTTTTAACCAGTTCTTCAAAATTATGCTTGGAACCTATATCTCCGGTGTAAACTATCTTTTTGCCCTTATAACTGAATATTATACCGACGGATTTAAACCACGGCACATGTTTTACCGGAAAAGTTCTTATTGTTAACTTTCCCATTCTTATTTTAACGGTTCCCTCTTTAAAATAAACCGGGTAGTTTTCTTTTGGCTCAACCCAAAATATCTTACGCCACAGCTTGAAGCGTTTTGCTAAACTGCCGGGCCCCAAAAATAAAAGCGGCTTATTGTGTTTAGACTTATAAATATCATTCACCCAACGCGAATGTATCAGCGGAAATGCATCTCCGAAATGGTCGGTGTGAAAGTGAGAAATAAAAACCAAATCCAAATCTTCAAGATCAAAATTTAAATCTTTAAGACGGCGTATAACGCCAAAACCACAATCCAGAAGTATTTTTTTGCCGTCTGCTTCAACTAAAAATCCGGCGGGATTGCGTCTTTTTGTGGGCACCATAGTACCCGAGCCTAAAATTGTGATTTTAAACAATGCCATTTTTATTCAGATATTTTATTCAGAGCCTCATAAATAGAAGAAGGAACGCTTTTATTCTGTATACCTAAATTTCTCAATAGCCATTGTGTGTTTTCTATTTTTGAAATATCACGACGCATTTCGGGTAATTCTAAAGCAGGATCATTTATAAAAGCCTGTAACTCTTCAAGCGTAACTTCTTGTCTATGTTCTGGATTTTCCGGATTCATAGTTTTATTAACAAAATCTAAAATTAATATTTAGTTTTATTGTTTTTCTTCTGCCACTCATTAAACGGTCCTTTTGCTTCTTTGAGATTAACTTTTTTAAGTTTATATCTGCGCCTTGTGATAGATTTATTAATTTCATCGTAAATAAACTTGTCATCAAAACCTATGCGTGCGGCGTCTTTTCTGGTGTTGGCATAATAAACTGCTTTGGGTCTTGCCCAATAGATAGCACCCAAACACATAGGGCATGGTTCACAACTGGTAAAAAGCTCACAACCATCTAGCTGGAAAGTACGAAGTCTTTTACAAGCGTCGCGGATAGCAACAACTTCAGCATGTGCCGTAGGATCGTTGCTTGAAGTAACACGATTAAACCCTCGGCCAACTATTCTATTATTTTTCACAATAGCCGCCCCAAACGGACCGCCTTTATTCTTACGCATCCCCTCTTGAGAAAGCTTAACCGCCATGAGCATAAATTTTCTGCTCCTTTTTTGTTCGGTTGTTTTCATATTTATATTTTATCGTATCATCCGGAGAAAGAATTTTGTCCGTGTCAGAATGAAGTTCTTATTTTGATTCTCGCCTTTTTTGCGAGCTTAAGAACCTTTGACGACGAGCCGTATCTGGAGTCGTAATATTCACCGTAGACGACTTCTTTAATGCCGGAATTAACAAGCATTTTGAAACAATCATAACAAGGCGAGTCGGTTAGATACATTACTGCCCCATCCACGGCAACCCCATGTTTTGCGGCCTGGATAAGCGCATTTGCTTCAGCATGTATCGTGCGAACGCAATGTCCATCGGACATCTCGTGTCCCGCTTCATCGCAGTGAGGAAGTCCCTTTGGAGAGCCGTTATAGCCGGTCGAGAGAATGTTTTTATCTTTAACTATTACGGCACCAACATTTCGTCTGTCACAAGTGGAGCGTTTGGCAACTATCTTCGCTATCTCCATAAAATACTTATCCCAACTCAATCGTTTATTTTTCATATTATTTATTAAACCAAAAATTGTCTTACGCACAATTTGATCTATCCAAGCTGACGGTGGGGGTGGGATTCCTACCGACAGACAGGTTTAGCAGCAGTTTTTTAATTCAAGCCTAAAATTTTCCAATTTTCTCTATATTGATCCAGCCAGCCTTTACTATATTTTTTAACTAATGGATGATCTACTTTCAAAACCTTAGAATAATCTGGGAGTAATCTCCGCACATTACTATCTTTATGAATTCTTCCGTTTTTCCCTGGCAACGATAACCAAAATTGATGAATTTTGCCTATTACCTCAGCAACTATTTCACTTGGTACAATATAAACTAGTGGCACTACGTTATAATCATTGGGCAGATCGACAAAACAATAATATAAATTTAACTCTTTCAATTCAGCGTGTTTAGGCTTCATATGCCACCCATCATCGCTCCCTTTTGGAAGCCTGGTCTTAACTTGTATCGCCACAGCTCTCCTGCCGGTCATGTCTGTCACAATTATGTCCGTATTTGGAGCACCTCGAGAAGCTAATCCAGCAATATATCCCAGTTCAAGTAAACGAAACATAACAAAGTGTTCGCCGGCAGCTCCCGTAAGAGTTGTTTTATTTATAGCCATAAATTTTTATATTTTTCATTTCTTAACTGACGAACGCTCAGGCTAAATACCCATGATATACAAACAGTATAAGAGTTTTTTGATTGTCTGAAAAGATTAAAAATTTAGGCGCATGGATCAGAAATCAGACTACATGACTTTCAACAATTTTTCGGGTTTTTTTAGCAAGTCAGTTAATTTTTGCCTAATATCTATAAACTCTTGCGTCTTGAGTTCCCAAACAGGATGCTTGGCCAAATGTGGCAACTCAGGCGCTCGCGCGAACACATCTCTCATTCTTTTATAAATAAAAAGTATATCTCTAATTAGAAAAAGCTTGTTAGATCCATACTGAATCTCCACATCCCCGTCCTTAAAGTTCATCCCACCACTAATCATAATGTGCTCATTAAGCCAGTGCTGATTTGCTTCCGGATGAGCAGATGCAATACGGATATCTACTAACTTATCCATAATAGCGAGCTCTTGCTCATTAAACATGTCTTTATATTGAATCAGGGGTGAGGTTTCTCCAATAAAATAGTATGCCAAATGACGAAGTCTTATGAAGAGACTTTCAAAAAGATAGTTGGTCCCTTTACTGAATTGGAATTCTGTTGCAAGCCCCAAAATATCCAAGCAACTAGAAAGAGCCGTTACTATCAAAATTTCGTTTTTTAAATCGATTTGTTCGTCTGACACGATAAAGAGTTTTCGGAGCTAGAGCGCTTATTGTTTTTCGGTCCAGAAACTTTTCTTCTTTAATATTCTGTCTACGTATTCTGTGGGCAACTCAACTACTTCAATATCACCTTTTTTCTTATAAATGTGGACTGTTCCATCTATCAAGATGTCTCTTATTTCTGCACATAAAGAACAAACAACCCTTGCGCCAGTAATTTTAAGATTTACCTTTCCATGTGAATTTTCGGCGAGTCGTTGCATGTCCGATATTTTTATAAATTGATGATTACATTTCATATATTAATATGCTAGCTCAAATATTATTTTCTAGGCGCTCGGGTCGCCTCCGATAAAAAGTATTTAATGCGATAGGGTAGTATTCCTGTCTACCGGCAGGCAGGCGAACCCAAAACATTTACTTTTACCTGCAAAGCGGTGTGTCTCGGTCTAGAACCAACCCATTACAACCAGTATAAGATTTTTTCGAGCTGTTTTCCAGAAACCGCCTTGCTGGGAGGTCGGTCGGAGTTATAAAGTGAAGCGCGATTATAACATCAGAAAAATTATTGAAGACCCTACGTACTTATACGGAAATATTCGTTTAGCACATTAACAAATTCTTTGGCATCCAAAAAATAGTTTGGATAAGCTTTCTGCAATTCCCTCCTTGTTTCCGCTGAAACAAGAACGATATCCCTATCTTCGTTGTTTTTTATCATTCTTTCCTCGTGCTTTGAGTATTCCGAGTTCGCCAGTTCTTCTTGCGCTTTTTTGTAAGCCGTTATTTTTAACTCTTTTGTTGTAAGGTCTAGATTCAAAAGATAAAAGTCGTATTTGGTTTTGCTTTCTCTTTCAAAATCTCCAATAACCTTATGAATCCTAGCCCACTCATTCATTTTTTTAACAACCTTCAATTTTTTCGCAAGAAGCTGAATCTTTTCTCGTAACTCCTTTTCGTTTACAGGAGTATCAGGAACCGTCGGGGTCTTTTCTATGTTCGCAAAAGCAGAACTAACAAGTTTAAAAAAGTCCATCCAGTCTTTTTGCCCTTCATTGGTTTTTATTGCTTGTTTAGTAAAGTGATCTACCGTTTCGACGGCCGTAGCCCAATAGTGTTGAAGTTTTGTTCTAACTTGTATCTCAATTAACAAACCGTCATATTCGTTGTTTTTGTCGCTATAGTATTTATATATCAGATGTATGCTTCTGTAACCGTCTTTTTTTGGTGTTTGAATATAATCATTTATCTTCGCTAATTTATGTTTGATCCCTCTGCTTTTTTTATATTTACCAACTAAAGAGTTAACTTCCTTGATGCTCAATAGAACTGCTCTACATCCACCAATATCTTGCATCCTAGACATTTTCATCTTACTTGTTTGGTCACGTTTAAGTTTTCTTAAAATAGACGGAACGCGTTTAAGACGGCGGACAACTAGCGCATTTGAATCGACTTGTTTAGCAATACGGCTTAATCTGACGGCAAAAGTTTGCAATGGAAAACTATGCGAAGACCTCCAATTACTTAGTATGTCCATGGATAGGCTTTGTAAATCGAGTGTGACATGCGGCGAAGACAGCACATCTCCAGCTTTATTTATCTGATTCCTTGTATATTTTAATTTAGTCCATGACATATTTTTTTGATTTACTATTTTCGGGTTGACTCTTTAAGAATGCCTGGTCTCTCAAACGGGCGCTCAATCCTGCGGTGGGGGTGGGATTCGAACCCACGGTACCCTTACGGGTACACCTGATTTCGAGTCAGGCACCTTCGGCCTCTCAGTCACCCCACCATATTATTCAGCTTAAACCCAAAAACCTTAAAGTTAAAGTAACAAAATGGCGTTCCGCGTTTAAGCGACATAGCGCAAGAGCGGATACAAATAAGAACTGAATGTGAGCAAATTCATCGAAAAACTTTTGTGAATTTGCGAAAAATGAAGTCTTATTTGTCCGCGATGAAGTGTAGTCGCGCAATGCGGAACGCCAATTCTTCTAAACAGAAAATCTGAATAAACAAACGTCGCCGTCTTGCATAACGTATTCTTTGCCCTCAGTACGCCATAAACCTTTTTGTTTTAAGCCTGCCTCTCCGCCATATTCAACATAATCTTTCCAGTTCCCCGTTTCTACACGGATAAAACCTTGCTCAAAATCCGTATGTATCGCTCCTGCGGCTTGCGGAGCTTTCATTCCTTTTTTTATTGTCCATGCGCGCGATTCCTTTGGTCCTGAAGTTAAAAAAGTTATAAGACCCAAAAGGTCATACCCTTCGCGTATTAATCTATCCAAACCGCTTTCTTTCATGTCAAGTTCTTTCATATATTCTTTTGCGTCTTCCTCGGACAGATCCGCGAGTTCTGATTCTATTTTTGCATTCACTGCCAAACCTTTTGCGCCTTCGGACAAATAGGAAGAAATATCGTACGACGTATCATCAACATTAAAAACATATAATATTGGCTTTAAAGTCAACAAGTTTAAATCGCGTACCAATTCTTTTTCCTCCTCGGATAAAGAAATTGAGCGGGCCGGTTTTGCTTCATCAAATGCCTGTTTAATCCTTTCAAGCAAAGCAACATAAATTTTTGAAGTTGCATCCCCTACTCCTGCGCGAACTTTTGCTCCGGCGGTATTTAATCTTTTTTCTAAACTAGATTTATCTGCAAGAATTAATTCGTATTCAATGACTTCTATATCATCTTTGGGGTTAATTTTGCCGTGGACATGTATAACATTTGAATCTGAAAATATGCGCACCACATTAACAATTGCGTCCACCTCGCGTATGTGACCCAAAAAAGCGTTGCCCAAACCCTCACCTTGCGAAGCCCCCTTAACCAAGCCGGCAATATCAACAAATTCAACAGTTGTTGGAACTGTTTTTTCTGAATTTGAAACTTCAGACAGTTTGTATAAACGCTCGTCCGGAACAGGTACAATACCTTTGTTCGGATCAATGGTTGCGAATGGGTAACTCGCGATAAGAACCTGCTTGCGGGTAAGCGCTTGAAACAGAGTAGATTTTCCGGCGTTAGGCAGGCCCACGATACCGATAG
>LBYG01000010.1:0-4366 GCA_000996085.1 Parcubacteria group bacterium GW2011_GWB1_40_14
ATCATAAGCCAAAATTAAAACTACTTTCTGTGAGACTGGCACAGTCATCTTTAAAAATATAATAATGCCAAAAACCAATACAAAAGAAAAAGGATTTGAGGAGTTTATTGAGGGCTATCTTATAGATGAAAAGATAGGAAAGTATCGAAAGCGCCTGTCGAGTGACTATGACAAAGAGCTCTGCATGGATAAGGAGCTTGTTTTGGAATTTATAAAAACCAGCCAGCCGGATGAATGGAAGAAGCTAGAGGAGCAATATAGTCAAAAAACGGAAGAAAAATTCTTAGATCGGCTAGATGAAGAGATAGTTAGTAGAGGTCTATTGAGTATATTCAGGGAAGGAATTACCGATCGGGGGGTAAAATTTAAATTAGCTTTTTGGAAACCGCAGACAAAGCATAATCCCGAAGCCCGGAAAGACTATGAAGGCAATATCCTGAGTGAGATGAGGCAGGTTAAATATAGTTTAGAGAATGAAAAGTCCATTGATATGGTTATCTTTCTGAATGGGTTGCCGATTTTTACCATTGAATTAAAAAACCAGTTAACCGGACAAACCGTAATTGATTCAATTCAGCAATATAGAACCGACAGAGATCCCAAGGAAAAGTTATTGAAATTTAAACGATGTCTTGCTCATTTTGCCGTAGATACTGAGCAAATATACATGACCACGGAGTTAAAAGGTCTTCGAACCAGATTTTTGCCTTTTAATAAGGGCGACAAGGCGTCTGCCGGCAATCCCGTGGTTGAGGGTAAATACAAGACCCACTATCTATGGGAAAACATCTGGTCAAAAGATGGTGTTTTGAGTTTGGTCGGAGATTTTATTCAGTTATATACAGAGGAATTTGAAGACGAACACGGAAGACAAAGAAAGGAAATTAAACTTGTTTTTCCACGATATCACCAATTTGATACTGTTCAGCGGCTTATTGCTGATGCTCGTGAAAGCGGTCCGGGTAAGAATTATTTAATCCAGCATAGTGCCGGATCGGGCAAAAGTAATACTATAGCTTGGGCAGCTCACAGATTATCGGATTTACACAGTGAAGATAATAAATCTGTTTTTGACGGAGTTATTGTAATTACAGATCGTAAGGTTCTGGATCGACAACTCTCGTATACGGTAGAGAGTTTTGCTCAGGTACGAGGCGTAGTTAAACACGTTGAGACCTCGACTGAGTTAAAGGAAGCACTCAAGGATGGGGTTCGAGTTATAACTAGTACTCTGCAGAAGTTCCCGGTTATTGTCGATACAATTGATAATATTCCGGGTAAGAAATTCGCGGTTATTATCGACGAAGCTCACTCATCTCAAGGTGGCGAAGGGGCGGCTGATTTAAGGCAAGTTTTAACTCTTGAAGAAGCCGAGAAAGAAGCAGAAAAAGAAGAAAAAGTATTTAAGACAGCGGAAGATTTGCTTATTGAAAGAATGAAAGCCCGCAAGGTTAAGACCCCTTCTATTAGTTTTTTTGCATTTACGGCAACGCCAAAGCAGAAAACTCTTGAACTATTCGGAACCCAAGACCCTCTTACCGGTAAATATATTCCATTTTCTTTATATTCAACGAAGCAGGCGATAGAGGAGCGGTTTATTATAGACGTGCTTCAGAATTATTCAACCTATCAAAGATACTTTGCTTTATTAAAGAAAGTTGAAGACGATCCTGAATATGATAAAAAGAAAACACAGAGATTGCTGCTTGAGTATGTTGATAGGCACGAGCATGCAATAGAGAAAAAAGTCAAAATCATCGTTGAACATTTTGAAGAAAAAATCGCTTCAGAAATAGACGGCAAGGCAAAGGCAATGGTAGTGACTAGATCACGGCTTCATGCGGTGCGATATAAGCTAGCTCTCGATCGATATTTGAAAGAAAAGGGATATGCTCATAAGGCATTGGTTGCTTTTTCCGGTACTGTAAGAGATGGAGGTTTGGAATATTCCGAGTCTCAGATGAATCATGCTCCTGAAAAACAAACCGAACATGAATTTAAAAAAGATGAATATAAATTTCTGATTGTCGCTCAAAAATTTCAAACTGGCTTTGACCAACCATTGCTGTCAGCCATGTATGTCGATAAAAAATTATCTGGGGTTGCTGCGGTGCAAACTTTATCGCGCTTAAATCGTGCTCACCAGGATAAAGACAGTGTCTTCATCCTCGACTTCGTTAATGAGGTTGAAGATATTAAAGATGCTTTCCAGCCCTACTATACTACGACGATACTATCCGAATCTACCGACCCCAATATATTATATGATCTGGTCCGTGAGATTATTCAGTTTAAGCTTTTTTCTAAATTTGAAGTCAACGGATTCATCGAGATGTATTTATCGGGCGCAAAGCCGGATAAGCTGAATGCGGCACTTGATCACGTTGTAGAGTTAGCCAGTAAAATGCTGGAGGAAGAGCGAGAAGATTTCAAGACTAAAGCCAGCGATTATATTCGTAAGTACGGCTTTATTTCACAAATAGTTACTTTTGAAGACACGGATTTGGAAAAATTATTTATATTTCTTAAGTTTTTAATCAAAAAATTGCCCAGGAGAAAGAATCCATTGCCGATTGAGGTTTTGCAGGCGGTAGACATGGAAACATATAAGCTTACCAAAGATATGGAAATTTCTATTAAGCTCGAGTCTAAAGAAGGCGAGCTTGATCCGATGGGGGGCGGCAAGGGTTTTATTGTTCAGGAAGAAATAGATCCACTGTCAAAGATTATAAAAGAGATCAACGAGAGATTTAGTACTAACTTTAGCTCGGAAGATAGGGTTATATTAAATACTTTGAGCGAAAGGTTGCTTAAAAATCAGACTCTCGAGGGTTCGATAAAAAATAATAGTAAGGATGCGTCAAAGATTAAATTTGACGAATTATTTCAAGATGAACTACTCGGCATGCTGAATAATCACTTCGATTTATATAAAAAATTATCTGAGAATAATGAGCTGAATAAGTTTGTGAATGAAAGGATATTTGAATATATTATTAATAAAGTAAGTATCGATAAATAATTAAAAATATTTTATGATTTTACAAGAAAAAATAGAGACTTGGGTAAATACATATTTGGAACACGTGCAAGAAGTTGGAGCAGAATACCACGTTGGCCGTGATCCAAGGAAGCAAGAGGAGGGTTACAAATTCGTAGCGGTTGATAACTTTCTGCGAAAGTTCAATTTGGATGCACCGAATTTGCCGGCCATGCTCGAGGAGGCATTGGAAGCGGCAGGTAACCTTGTTGCCGGAGTACAATTTCTGCCCAAAAGGATGCTCATCCTTTTTGCGCAGGGATACGAAAAGGAGACACGAGAAATTCTCAAACTCTTGTTTTATGGTGAGGAGCCCGTTGAGAAGCGGATGGACATGACGCATGAGCGCATTGAGCTTCTAAACGCAAAGCGTAATAAGGACCTAAATCAGGACAATAAATCATTTATTGGTTTACGCTTTCTAAGCATTTTGCTGGGGTTTCAAGACCCCGGTAAGTACAATGCGATCAAGCCCCATAACTGGCGTTTATTTTGTAAGTTTATTGATCCTGATTTTAAGATTCCTGCTCATGCGTCTCCCGGCGAGCAATATAAAATATACGATAAATATATCGATGCTCTCCGTGCTTACATCCGTACAATTCCGGAAGTAGACGATTTACGAAAAAGGTTAGTTGAGGGTCTAAGTTTTGATGATGCAGAGTTTCGCTGGATGGCGCAGACGGTAATTTATATCGGTTCTCGTCAATACGAGCAAGCAGAACCCAAGACAACGGAGAAGGCGAAGGCAGAAATGACAGAGGAGGATGACGAGGAAGAGAGCGATAAACTTGAAAGCATAGATGACTTCAAATCAGAGACCGCCTTGGAGGCATATATAGCGAGGAACTGGAAATCAATTCCATATTTGAAGGGCTTTGAATTGAAAAAAGGATCTGCGCCACATGGGGGACAGTATCCCGCAGGTGCTGGTAGAATTGACCTATTAGGATATTCTCCCGAAAGAAAAACTTGGCTTGTGATAGAATTAAAAAAACGTGGCAATCCCAATAGCTATGCAACTGTTGGTCAAATCCAAACTTATATGGGATATATCAGCGGGAATCTTGTTAAGGAAGGAGATAGTGTCCGCGGACTAATTATTACCGGAGAATACGATGAAAATATAGCATTGGCAGTCTCCCAAGCTCCTAATGTTGGATGGCTTGCGTATTCAGTGCGAACTCAGTATGTCGATTTTAGCCTGATAAATCCTCAGGGAGAGCCCCGCGGTTTTGATGATCTATTTGATATAAAAAAATGATGTTACTTAGTCAAGAAAACGTTAAAAATTATTCTATCCGCTACGATGACGGCTCTAGCCAT
>LBYG01000010.1:4386-41974 GCA_000996085.1 Parcubacteria group bacterium GW2011_GWB1_40_14
CAAAAAGAAGTTACTTGATCAAGAGTGAATTTGTTGAAGTGGGCGAGTGGAAATCGCCGCGACAGCGTAAAAGATATTTAAACAATAGCGAAGAGGACGTCCAAGAGATAACTAACGCAAGTCTTTCGGCCAAAAGCGATAGGGCCAAGATTGGATATCTTCTAGCGCTGGATGGGGTTTCTTATCCCGTCGCTTCGGTCATTTTGCATTTTGCTTTCCCAGATTGTTATCCAATTCTGGATTTTAGGGCCCTGTGGTCCCTTGGTTGGGAAAAACCTTCAAGTTATAATTTCAAGTTTTGGCAGAAATATTGCAGAAGAATACAGCAGTTGTCCAAAGACTTAAAGTTGTCAATTCGAATAATAGACAAGGCTCTTTGGCAATATTCCAAAGAAAATCAATAAATTATGGAACTTCTTAAGAAAACGGTTTTGGATTTGGAGGACAGGCGGAAGGATAATTCCGATAAAAAGGAGCTGTTTGCGAAAGACCGGCATCCCAAGACGGCTAATTTTTATAAGGACCAATGGGCGTTCATTCACGACACGACGGTTCGGGAAAATATTGCCTATCAGATGCAGTATCTGGAGTTCATGATTAATCTTTATAACGATTATCAGATTTATCTCACGGTTGAGTCCTTGCTTTGCAAGGATATTATTTGTACCGTGGGCGGAATTATTGAAGCGGTTTTATTTGATTTGATTCAAAACGCAAAAGAAAAGGCCGGTCTTAAGCTTGATCGGACGGATTTTACAGCTTTATTGGGGTTGGCTTATCATGAATATAAGCTTATTGATGAAGAGATGTGGCATTTCTGTCACGAGTTGCGTAAGGTTCGAAATTTTGTTCACCTAAAAGCCGCAGACTTCAGAGAGCACCAGGCTTATTCCGCGGAAGAGACAAACGATTGCCTAACCAAACTCGAACAATTCCGCGAACATCTGGCATAAACACAACATTCCAACATTCTTGAGAATGTCGGAATGTCCAAAGGATAAAATTTATATGACCCCATCAAATCAAAAATGTGCGCCGGGTGGAGTTTTTGGGTGGGGGAGAAATGAAGGTTAATCGGCAGGAGCCCGGGCCGCCCACTCCTTATAACATTCTCATATTCTGCAGAATACCAGAATGTCCGGGCGTTATTAAATTAGAAACTTTTTATGACTCCATCAAACCAAAAATGTGCCCAGACGTTACGTCGGGGTTGTTTTTGATTGGGGCGGGGAGTGATAGAATTGAATTGTGAGTAAAAATGTCTTTTTTTATGTCTAATAGTTTATTGATCAAAATTGTATACTGGCTGCCGAGGGTTTTGAGCGTGGCTTTTGTGCTGTTCTTGTCTTTGTTTTGTTCGCGCTTGATGTATTTGATTACTACAGGGGATGGGAAGTTGTTGCCGCTCTCTTTATGCATCTGTTGCCGTCTTTTGTTCTTCTGGCGGTGATTGCCGTTGCCTGGCGTTTTGAACTTGTGGGAACCGTTGTTTTTATTTCCGCTGCTTTTGGTTATATTTGGCTTGTCGGCTTTGACCGTCACTGGACGTGGTATGCTTTTATTTCCGGACCAGCATTTCTGCTCGGGATGCTCTATTTCATAAGCTGGGCCGCAAAAAAGAAATACATAAAATAATGAACAGTCCAGTCCTAATTCTTAATTAGGGCTGGACTGTTTTTGGTTGGAGCGGGGAGTGATAGAATGAAAACGTATTTTTATGCTTACCGCTAACTCTGTTATTAAAGATTTAAAAAGGAAGGGTACGGCC
This sequence comes from Parcubacteria group bacterium GW2011_GWB1_40_14, assembly GCA_000996085.1. Classification (GTDB taxonomy): domain Bacteria; phylum Patescibacteriota; class Minisyncoccia; order Terrybacterales; family GWB1-40-14; genus GWB1-40-14. Next base: position 6,155 of record LBYG01000010.1, read on the forward strand.
AAAAGAGCCAAAGCTTCCGCTTGGTTTTTTAAAACCGGAAAAGGGGATTATGGTTACGGCGACGTATTTTTTGGTGTAACAGTGCCGGAACAAAGAAAAATAGCAAAACGCTATAGCGTTTTGCCGCTTAGTGAAATAAGTAAGCTTTTAAAGAATAAAGTACACGAATGCCGCTTAACCGCGCTTTTTATTTTGGTCGGGCAATATAAACGTGCTGACGCAAAAGGAAAGGCGCGCATTGCCAAGTTTTATATTGTGAACAGAAAATACGTTAATAATTGGGATTTGGTTGATTCTTCAGCCGGGTACATTCTTGGCGATTATTTGTTGAATAATCCGCCAGCTGGCGGAAAAAGCATTCTTTATAAGTTTGCTCGTTCAAAAAATTTATGGGAGCGCCGCATTGCGATTATTACTACGCAAGGATTTATACGAAATAATGCCTATGCGGATACATTAAAAATCGCTAAAATTCTTCTTAACGACAAGCACGATCTTATCCATAAAGCAGTAGGCTGGATGTTGCGCGAAGTAGGGAATAGGTCTTTAGCTACCGAAGAGAAGTTTTTAAAGAAATACGCATTTAGAATGCCCCGCACTATGTTACGCTACGCAATCGAAAAGTTTCCAGAAAAAAAGCGAAAAACATATCTTTCCATCCGCCTCAAATAATTCATCTTACCCAATCACAACATTCCAACATTCTTGAGAATGTAAGAATGTTGTTGTATTGTATTAATATGGAAAAGATCAAATCAGGTAAACAATTAGAACGTCACTTCAAGGGCATCGCCAACCACTGGAGGATAAATATATTATTGTTGGTTGGCGCCTCCGAAGGCATAACGCTTGAAGAAATGGCGGACCAACTTGGCGGGAATTTTAAAACCATTTCTGAACATACCCGAAGATTAGTCCAAGCCGGCCTTTTGAACAAAGCTTATCAGGGCAGGACAGTCCAGCATTCACTTTCGCCTTACGGCAAAAAAATCTTTACTTTCATCCGCACATTCCAACATTCTTGAGAATGTAAGAATGTTGAGCCCCGGCATCCGCGCATTCCAACATTCTCATATTCTGCAGAATGTCGGAATGTCCAAAAGTAGAGATTTTCATGGCTATTCGGCTTCAAAATGCATACTTAGGAGCGATTAATGAGTAGATTACTATATTTTTGGGTAGATTATATGGCTACTTGTGTAGATTTAGATAGCATGCTATCATTTTTAGATGGAAGAAAAGCTATTCACAATCGGCCAAGCCGCTGAATATCTTGGGGTTTCGTTAAATACACTTCGTCGTTGGGATGAAAACGGTAAGTTAGTGGCGATTAGAAAAGACGGTGGCACCCATCGATATTATCGCCAGCAGGACTTAGATTTATTTGCGAGCAATTTAATTAAGCTTGCTCATGACTGGACGACAGACGGATCTGAATTGCCGGCTATGTTCTATTGTGCCAATAGCGCAGTTTTTCAAGCCAGACTTATTAAAATGCAGGACACTCTGGTACGATCCGGTCTTTCTGAAAATCTGGTGCCTCTTATTGTTTCCGTTGCGGGCGAAATTGGCAATAACTCTTTCGATCATAACCTTGGCAAATGGCCGGATATTCCAGGTGTATTTTTCGGTTATGACGTCACTAAGAGGCAAGTTGTGCTTGCAGATCGTGGGCTTGGTATTTTAAGTACGCTTAGTCGTGTGCGTCCAGAGCTTAAAACTCACGTTGATGCGTTAAGAGTAGCATTCACGGAAGTTGTTTCCGGTCGGGCGCCTGAAGCGCGCGGTAACGGGCTCAAATTTGTTAGGAGGGTTGTTGCCGAGAATCCCGTCAGTTTATTTTTTCGGAGCGGTGACGCTGAGTTACGTCTTAAAAAAGATAACAATGAACTTTTTATCACGCGGTCGCAGAGTATTACCCGCGGATGCTTTGCGGTTATTGAATATTAAAAAAAATATATTATTAATTCCCTTATACTATGCGTATTGAATTAAAAAAATTTGGAACAACATTAATTTCTCGGCAGTCGGGCAAGGAGGCATTTGCAGCGCTTCAATCAACTGTCATCGATATCGCAGTAGATGAAATTATTGAGATAGATTTTGAAGGTGTTATAACATTCTCTCCGTCTTGGGGGGACGAGTTCCTAACGCCACTACTTAACCAATTCGGTGATCGGTTGGTTTTGCTCCCTACGAGTAATCCATCGGTAAAAATTACAATCAAGCTCCTCGAGGAGATCAATAAGGAGAGTTTTAAGGCAAAGTCATAGCGTCTGTTTTAGCAATGGAAGAAAAATCTTTATGAATCTATCAGATCAAAAATGCGCTGCGCTGATGAGAAATAGCACAAATTATATATGAGAAATAAAATTTTTATATTGAGCATAATCACCCTTGTTATTTCGGGCGCGGTATTTTATACGGCAAAGAAAGAAGAGCCCGTCAGAGAGGACAGTAAACAAACAGTTCAGGAATACACTTCAATTTCTTCAGACGAATTGGAATCCATGCTTGCGGACAAAGATTTTATATTTATTGATGTGCATACGCCTGAGCAGGAACATATTGCGGGAACTGATTTTGTTATTCCTTTTGATCAGACTCAAAAAATAACTTCGGTATTAAATAATAAAAATACAAAAGTTGTACTTTATTGCCGGTCGGGTTCCATGAGTAAAATTGCGGCACAAACTCTTACAGATATGGGATATTCAAATGTTTATGAATTGATCGGGGGACTGCACGATTGGATCTCTCGAGGAAGAAAAACTGTGCCGATCGGAAGCATTCCAACTCCGTAAGATGACAAATAATAAAAAGGCACAAAAAATTAAATTGGATAAGAAAGATCATAAGGCGCTGGTATTATGGGCTGCGGATTGCGCTGAGCACGTACTTCCATATTTTGAAAAAGAATATCCCAAAGACAATAGACCCCGTAAAGCTATTGAAGAGGCGCGCTCTTGGGCGCGAGGGGATGAGCCAATGAAAATGAGCGTGATTCGTTCTGCCGCACTTGCCGCGCACGCTGCTGCTCGTGCTACCGAAAATCCTGCGGCTCGCGCTGCTGCGCGCGCAGCAGGTCAGGCTGTCGCAACAGTTCATGTTGCCGGCCATGCCGGCGCTGTTGTTTACTACATCAACAAAGTAGTTGAGGCCGTCCTGGCCGGACAGGTAAATATTGCCCGGGAACGCGCGTGGCTCCGCCGTAAATTAGCAGATGAACGTTTTCAAAAACATCTTCGTTCAATAGTATTAAAATAATGATAAAATAAATTTTATGACCCTTTCTAATCAAAAATGTGTACCGTGCGAAGGCGGAACTTTGCCTATGATGTTGAAAGAAGCGCAAAAATATCTTGCCGACCTTCCGGGCTGGGAATACAAAAGTGATCGCATAGCAAAAAACTATAAATTTAAAAATTTTGTTGAAACAATGGAATTTGTGAATAAAGTCGCAGCACTCGCTGAGGAACAAGGCCATCATCCCAATATTTCTATTGTTTATAATAAGGTAACTTTGGAGCTTTCAACGCACGCCATTGGCGGGTTATCCATTAACGATTTCATCATGGCTACCAAAATAGAGGAGATAAAATAATCTATGAAAACCATTGTTGCTATTTTGGTCGCAATATATTTTATCTGGGCAGCGGCGCATCCGGTCGATTGGCGGTTCATAGATAATGCAAATCTGGCAATACATGAAGCCGGACATCTGGTGTTTACGCCTTTTGGAGAGTTCATTAGCATTGCCGGCGGAACAGCGCTCCAATTGTTGGTGCCCGCACTTTGTATAATTTATTTTTTATTCCGCCGAGAATATTTTTCTTCAAGCCTTCTTTTATTTTGGCTTGGTGAAAATTTCTTAAATGTTTCTGTGTATGCCGCAGACGCGAAGAATATGAGCCTTAATCTTGTTTTTGGGGGCATACACGACTGGAATTATTTACTTATACATTTGGGCTTGATCGATAATGCTGAAACCGTGGGACAGATAATCCGTATCACAGGAATACTGATCATTATAGCCGCTTCATTTTTGTCTATACTTACGTCGCGCGATTGGCGAAGCGCTCAGACGATGCATATAACTAAATAACAAAAACGCTCTGACTAATCAGGGCATTTTTGTTTGAAGGTATTAGTATTTTGGTTATTTTTGGGTTATAAAGAATTGATAATTTTATGGATTACTCGTCTATAAATAAAAAAACATACGATAATTTAGCGCAAGAATACGAGGAACGGGTAGAGAGTTTAATGCCGGTAACAAAGGCTGCTATGGATTATTTTGCCTCATATATAAAGCCCAAAGGCCGTGTTTTGGATATCGGCTGCGCGGTGGGTATTGCGGTCAGTGTTTTGACAGAAAAGGGTTTTGAAGTTTGCGGAATAGATATATCTGAGTCGATGACAGGGTTTGCCAAAAAGAGAAATCCGAACTCAAAAATCATAACAGGAGATTTTTTAGAAACAGAATTTGAAGAAAAATTCGATGCCGTGCTTGCTTTTGCTTTTATACATCTTTTCCCAAAAAAAGAAGTTTTAAGGATAATAGATAAGATAAGCGCGGTTTTAAACAGCGGCGGAGTCGCGTTGTTGAGCTCCACGGAATCTGAAGAAAGTAAAGAAGGTTGGTATGTTAAAGATGATTTTAATAAAAAGGAAAAGCGATTCCGTAAATTTTGGACCGAAGAAGAGTTACGAGCCACAATACAGCAGGCCGGTTTTGAAGTTATAGACCTTAAGAAATTCCCTGATCCTTTCGGTAAAACCTGGATGGATTTTATAGCGAGAAAAATATAATTTATGGAAGACTCTAAAAATATATTTGATGTTATTGTTGTCGGCGGAGGCGCCTCTGGTCTCATGGCGGCCGGAAGAGCGGCAGAACGCGGTAAAAGCGTTCTGCTTCTCGAAAAGAATAAAAAGCCCGCCGAAAAACTTAAAATTTCAGGCGGCGGAAGATGCAATATCACCAATGCCGAGTTTGACGAGCGCGAGCTGTTGAAAAATTACGGCAAAGGCGAACAATTTTTATATTCTGCTTTTGCCCAATTTGGCGTAAAAGATACGTTTTCTTTTTTTGAAAAATTGGGCCTGCCGCTTATTGTTGAAGCCAGAAAGCGCGCATTTCCAAATACCCAAAAAGCTTGGGATGTATATTTGGCGCTTGAGAAATATATAAACAAAGGAAAAGTTACGGTTAAAACCAGTTCACCGGTATCCCGAGTGCTTACGCAAGGGAATAAAATAACCGCAGTCGTATCACGTGGACAAGAGTATAAAGCACATAATTTTATTTTTGCTACCGGCGGAATATCCCATCCTGAAACAGGTTCAACGGGCGACGGATTTTCTTGGCTTGAAAAGTTGGGACATAAGGTTTCAAAGCCTACGCCAACGGTTGTGCCTTTGGCAGTTAAAGAGAAATGGATAAAAGAATTGTCCGGCATTTCGCTTTCATTCATGAAAATTACTTTTTATGTGGACGAAGTAAAACAATTTTCTAAGATCGGCAAGATCCTTTTTACGCATTTTGGCCTTTCGGGCCCGCTTATTTTAAACTTGGCCGGTAAGGTGGGGGATTTGCTGCATAACGGTATTGTTACCGCAAAAATAGACGCGTTTCCGCATACTGATCTTGGCGCGCTAGACCATGCGCTGGTTGTTTCTTTTGATAAGAATAAAAATAAATCGCTTAAGAATGCATTCCGAGAATTTGCACCTGAGGGAACGGGCGCAAGCATTTTATCTATTTTGGAATCAGAAATTGATCCCGAGATAAAAGTTCATAGTGTCACTAAAGAACAACGTAAACGTATATCGCATTTGCTGAAGGCATTACCGGTTACAATTAGCGGACTTATGGGATATGACCGCGCGGTTATTTCAGATGGCGGAGTCGCACTGACCGAAATTGATACAAAAACAATGCGTTCCAAAAAAATCGAAAATTTATATGTTACCGGCGACCTTCTAAATATTAACCGCCCCTCGGGCGGCTACTCGCTACAACTTTGCTGGACAACAGGATTTGTGGCAGCGGAGCACGTATAATTTTTTTGCGAAAAACTATTTACTTTTTATTTAAATAATAGTATTCTCTTTGAGAACTTTAAAAAAAGAAAAAAGGAGAAAAGATGGCACATCCCTATAGCGATGAAATAAGACAAGATCGTTATGCAAGCGCACGTAAAAAACTTCGCGAGCTCAGGGGACAGCGTTTAACGCACGAGCAGATGAGAGAAATTTTCGGAAATTATAAAAACGGTGAATTAGCAAAAAATGCTAAGGAAGATCACGATGCGTTTATAGTGATACTTATTGAAGGTTGGTTGATAGAAACCCGAGGTGGCTACATGGTCGCTGGCCGCGCTAGAAGCGAAGCCCAAACATTAAACGCTTCTGAAAAAGAGCAGTTGGCAAATATTATTCAAGATTGCGCCGAAGATATTGCAGCCTTAATTTTATCCAAAGCAAATGATGTTAAATATCGTTTTCCTCTAGCTGAATTTGTAAGTTATCCTGATTATCCAAACACCAACACAAGAATTTGTTCTAATAGGCCGGCAATAGTTTTATCTACTGATAATAAGGACGCTTATCGAAGCGCCACAGTGCTGACCCCCGAAGGTATTTTCGAATATAGATATGGCAGGGGACATGAAGATTACGCGCGTCTTGAAAGCAGAAGTGAAACAGCTGAACCTTTGTTATGGATTCGCTATGCAGAGCAGGCGCTTATTGAGTTAAACGGGCTTTAATTAAAAATCAATCCGTTAACAGTAATATGTTAACGGATTTTATTTATAGTGCTAATATTGAGTTATTAACTATTTAATTTATGAATTACGACCAATTAGCGAGCCAACAAAGTATTGATAAAACGGTTGCCGCTTTAGCTGAGCGCAATGTTGAAGCCGTTGTTGTAGAGAACCGCACTGAAGCCATGGAGAAAATAAAATCTTTTATTCCTGTGGGCGCTTCAGTTATGAACGGCTCTTCAAGAACTCTTGAAGAAATAGGTTTTATTGATTATTTAAAGAGCGGTCAGCACGGTTGGAATAATTTACACGAGGCAATACTCGCAGAACAGGACAAAGAAAAACAAGCGTTATTGCGGAAACAATCCGTTATTTCCGACTATTATTTAGGAAGCGTGCATGCGCTTGCCGAAACAGGAGAGATGGTTATTGCTTCAAATACCGGAAGTCAGCTGCCCCACGTTGTTTATACTTCGCCCAATGTTATTTTTGTTGTCGGAATCCAAAAAATAGCACCCACATTGAGTGATGCTTTGAGGCGTCTTGAAGAATACGTTGTGCCGCTTGAAGACCAAAGAATGATGAAGGCTTATAATATGCATACGAATCAATCAAAGACGCTTATTTTTCGTTATGAAGCTCCTTTTAACGGGAGAAAAATAATAATGATCCTTGTAAAAGAAAAACTCGGATTTTAAAAGATAACAGTTAGAACCGCTCCGGCGGCCGTCGGAGCGGTTTTTATTTTAACTATTTGCGCTTAAATGTTTATCTTGATATAAGAATAAAGGATTTATGAAACCGATATTTATTATATTTTTAGGTATTTTTGCATTAAATTATATTAATGTTCCTTTTGTATATGCGCATGGCAATGAGCCCGCAGAAGAAACCGCAGCAGGAGCGCATCCCACACAAATAGGCTGGACCGAACAAGTTTCGGGGTCGCACCAAGGAAAAACCAGGGAAGCGGTTGCCGCAGGGGTTCATGAAACGCTTAACGTTGAAACTAAACTGGCTGTTTATAAGTTTTCTTTGCTTATTGTTTTTTTGCTTTTGCTTGCTAAGTTATTTTATCCGGGACAGCATTCGTTGCGCGAAAAAATTTCAGATTTGATCTTGGGTAAAAAACACCGGGAAAATATACCGGAATAACCTTTTTATGGAAAATATCAGCAAAAAAATTCAGTTAAGCGCGCGCCAAGCCAGTATGGTATTGGGCGGACTGCTTATTATTCTTCTGCTATTTTTAATTATTTCAGGAATATTGCTTTCGTTATTTTATAATCCAGCGCCGGAAAGAGCATATGAAAGCATGCTTACTATCTCAAACAGCGGATTTATGAGTCTTGTGCGTAATTTCCACTATTGGTCCTCGGATGCACTATTGTTCATTATTTTTTTGCACATGACCCGCGTTGCGCTCACAAAACCCAGCGGCAAGGCAAGACGATATGCCTGGTGGATAGGCGTCGGTTTATTGATGCTGGTTGGAACAGAAATGTTAGCCGGTACGTTTTTGCGCGCTGATCAGGAATCATATGAGGCATATACTCATTTCTTTTTGGGAACCAATGCTATTGTGGCGAAGTATTTTTATATAGTAACCGCGTTTGCAAATTTTTTCTCGGAATCCTCGGCCCTTTTGCGTTTTCTTATTGTACACGCGATACTTTTGCCTCTGGGCATTTTTGCTTTAATTTCTGTGCACGGTTTATTTGCGCCTTCGTTCCGCGGAATGCTTTCACCTTTCAAGAAAATTACTGAGGGCACTATACGCGGCAACGCCATGCCGCCCAAAGATTTTTGGAAACATCCGATTATACAGAGACTGCTTTTGCTTACAGGAGTTACGTTCTTAATTATTTTAGTTTTGTCGATAGTTTTGCCGGCTCCGCTATATCCCGCGCCGTATTCCAATGTTGAAGTTACAAAACCGCCGTGGTGGCTTCTGTGGGTTGTGGCTTTGGAAAATCAATGGGGTCTTGGAGCTATTGTATTGGCGCCGCCGATTTTATTTGGAATTTTTGCCATCATTCCTTTTTTCGCAAAAGATAAGCCGGGTATCGATAAAAGCATTTTGATCTACGTAACAACAGTAGCTGTTGTTATCGCGCTTAGTTATTGGGCGGCAGTTGCTCCGCAAAAAGCTCATACCGAACATTACGCGCCCGGCGAGTCAACAATAACTCCTGTTCCGAATCCGGAGTCGCTACATCTTCAACATTAGGATAATAGCTAAAGATGAGCGTTACGCCTTCGAAAATTTTTACGGTTGCGTGCATTTCATTTATTGCGGGAATTTTTGTTTGTTCTCTTATTCCAATATCTATATTTTATGCGGCCATGTTAATATTTCTGGCTGTTCTTTTTTTGGTGGGCACTTTCCCGCTGCATGCCAAGTGGGGATCAAAAGTTTGGCTTTTGCCCTCGCTGGGTATTTTTATATTAATGTTTGTATTTGGCGGAGGCGCGATGTCGTTAGCCAAAGCAGAAAAAGAATTGAAATATAAAGCTATTGAGCAGTTTATCGATAAAGAGAGCACGATCGAGGGGACTGTGGATAACTATCCGGACGTTCGCATGGCAAGCGCTCACATAGTCTTAAAAATATCATCTGTCGACGGACATGCACTTGGCCAAGAGTTTTCAAGCCGCATACTTATATATACCGACAGGTTTTATGATTATGCTTACGGGAATAAACTTATAATTAAAGGAAAGTTAAGAGCGCCTGAGCCATTTAATAATTTTGATTATCCTTCATATTTGGCAAAAGATAATATTTTTGCAGTTGTTTCAAAACCTGAAATTATAACTATAAATAAGAACGAGCCGGATAATATATTATTTTCGTATTTGTTCAATATGCGTCAGCGCCTGGACAGGAGCGTAATGAGCGTATTGCCTTTTCGCGAAGCAGGAGTTTTAAAAGCGATTTTATTCGGAGATGAGGGCGCAATGTCCGAAGATTTTAAAACGAAACTTAATCAGGCCGGCTTGCGCCACATTGTGGCAATTTCGGGAATGAATATAACTTTGATAGCTTCGATTTTAATGACCGTGTTTTTAAAAATGGGATTATGGCGCCGTCACGCGTTTTCTTTGGCGACTGCCGCAATTTTTTTGTTCGTGCTGATGATAGGCGCGCCCGCATCAGCCATGCGTGCGGCAATATTCGGTGTGTTTGTACGTTTTCAGGAAATAATAGGCCGGCTTTCAAATGCGATAAATATAACTTTGCTTGCAGCAATATTGATGCTAACCGTTAATCCTTTAGTGTTGCGTTGGGATTTGAGCTTTCAGTTATCTTTTCTTGCCGTACTTGGTTTAATTCTTTTCACGCCGATGTTCATGAGAGTTTTTAGTTGGGTTCCGGATAAATTTATATTGCGTGATACGCTGGCGATGACATTTGCCGCACAGCTTGCGACATTCCCGCTTTTAATATCCAGTTTTAATAATTTTTCTTTGATTACGCCGCTTTCCAACGTTCTTATAGTTCCTTTGCTGCCGGCAATTACAATAGCCGGGGTTTTGTTGGCGATACTGAATTTGTTTATTCCGCCATTGGCTGTTATTTTGGCCACACCTCTTTTATTGGTGATGAAAATCGTATATTTTATAACTGAGCTTTTCGGTTCAATTAATCCGGTTACGTTGAGGATAGATCAGGCAGCCGCAATATTATTCGGGATAATTTATTTAATATTTATGTTTTGGCTTATTTGGTACGAGAGAAACACTAAAAAGTGGCCAATAGGCGAAATGGAAGAATTTAATAAAACTTATGGCGGATAAAAAAATAAAATTTTCAGCCGTCGCCTTGTCTGTAATTTTTGTTATTTTGGTTTACGCGCTTTTGGGCAAGCATGACGGATATTTACGCGTAAACTTTTTTGATATAGGACAGGGCGACGCGGCTTTTATTACAACGCCGCAGGGTTGGCAAATACTTATTGACGGCGGACCTGATGCCTCTGTGTTGGCTAAACTAGGAGAAGAAATGCAGCCTTGGGACCGCTCAATAGATATGGTAATTGCAACCCATCCGGAAGCTGACCATATAGCGGGCTTAATTGATGTACTGAAAAATTACGAGGTTAGCTATATTGTCGAAAGCGGTTTAAGAAAGGAAACAAGCCTTTCTAATATATGGCGGGAAGCAGTTGAGACAGAAGGCGCTGAAGTTATTTTAGCCGACTCTCCAAAAAGAATTGTTCTGGAGGACAAAACATATATAGACTTATTGTGGCCGCTTGAAGGACACGATGGAGAGGTTAGCGCAAATCCAAACAACTCGGCAATTGTAGCAAAACTGTATTACGGGGATAGGTCATTTCTTTTTACCGCCGATATTGAGAGGTGGGCTGAGCAGAATATTTTGGCTAATAATATAAATATTGATGCCGATATATTGAAAACACCGCATCACGGTTCAAAAACGTCTTCAAGTGAATTGTTCCTGAGAGCCGTGAGTCCTGAGGCGGCGATAATTTCCGTGGGCAGAAAAAATAAATACGGCCATCCGCATGAGGCGATAGTCGAACGTTTTAATAAAATGAAAATACCCGTGTTGCGTACGGATAAAGGCGGAGATGTTATTTTAGAGAGTGACGGTAAAAATATATTTGTCCCGTAGAATAAATTCAAACATGGTTTATATAATTCTGCGGGATTTCATTGGCAAATGAATTAAGTTTTGATATGATGTCGAATATGGATAATCACCCAAAACAAGAAACAACATTATTACTGGTCAAACCTGACGGCGTTAAGCGCGGCCTGACAGGGGAAATAATAAGGCGTATTGAATTGCGCGGATTAAAAATCGTCGGTCTTGCTATGATCACGCCATCGCGCGATGAATTAGACCGGCACTACCCGAAAGATGATGCATGGTTAAGCCGCGTTGGCCAAAAAACCTTAAGTACGTATGAAAAATACGGTTATGATGCCAAAAAAGAATTGGGTACAACTGATGCTTTAGAAATAGGAAAAGAAGTCCGCGGATGGCTGCTGGATTTTATGACATCGGGTCCTATAGTTAAAGTTGCGGTACAAGGCATTCATGCTGTGGATATGGTACGAAAACTTGTCGGCGCAACAATGCCGTCTGCCGCTGAAATGGGAACAATACGAGGTGATTTTTCAGTGGATTCTGCTGCTGCAGCAAATCGCGACAAGCGATCCGTTCATAATTTAGCTCACGCTTCAGAATTGATTGAAGAAGCAAAGAAAGAATTGATGCTTTGGTTTCAGGAAAACGAGATACATGATTATAAGAGAGCGGAGGAAGACATTATGTTTTAGCAGAACATAATGTCGAAGAGGGGGCCGGGGAGAAGTATTCTCCCCGTATTGGAAAACAGCGAAGCGCAAGAAACCGAGGGTTTCTTGGGAGCGAGCTCAAGCGAGCGACGGATATTATGTTCTAAATAGAATTCAGATTAAGAAAAACCGCTCCGGCGATTGCCGGAGCGGTTTTGTTTATATATTTCTAAATAAAAAAGTCCGGATGTACCATCCGTACCGAGGTGTTTTGGAAAGCAAAGTTAAGTGGGTTTCCGCAACCTTGCGCCACGGCGCACGATATTTAAGAATCCCTTGAAAAAACTACTTGAGCCAAAACCTCTTTGCGGATGGCGCATCCGGACTTTTAAGAACTTATTACTTCTATTATATCATATTTAATTATCCGTTGCGATCGTTAGCAAGACAAAATAACTTATATTTTATGCTTCATCGGCTAATTTTTCATATAACTGGACATATTTTTTGGCAGAGGCGTTCCAGGAAAAATCTTCTGTCATGGCTTGGCGCTGCATTTGACCCCATTTCTTTTGATTGTCTTTGAATATTTTTAACGAATCTTTTAGGCAAACAGAAAGTTTATCACTGCTGTATTTGTTGAAACAAAAACCGTTCTTATTATTTTTAACAGTATCTTTTAGTCCCCCTGTTAGATGTGCTATTGGTAGGGTTCCATAGCGCATGGAAATCATTTGACTTAAACCACAGGGTTCAAAACGTGACGGCATTAAAAACGTGTCGGCTCCGGCATATATTTGATGGGCCAGAGCGTTGTTAAATTTATCAATGAACGCAACTTTTAGCGGAAATTCTTTTTTTAATTCTTTTATCTGGTCGGCTATATATAGACTGCCGGTTGCAAGGATTACGACTTGGCAGGAAGCCTTTTTCAATATGCTTCGCAGAGAAGGTATTAATATATCAAAACCCTTTTGTTCGCTAAGACGAGATACCATACCAAAAAGCATAGCGTTTTTTTCTACAGGCAAAGCAACTTCCTTTTGGAGACGTTCTTTGTTACGCGCCTTGTTTTCTAGTGAAGAAACATCAAAGTGAAAAGCAATATGGGCGTCGTTTTTCGGATCCCATTCTTCGGTATTTATGCCGTTTAGGATGCCGGAAAGATCTTTCGCTCGTTTGCCTAAAAATCCTTCAAGCCCGGCGCCAAATTCTGTTGTTAGTATTTCGTCTCTGTAGGAGGGGCTGACCGTATTTATTTTTTCTGCCGAGAGGATAGCGTTAAGTAAAGTATTAATATTTCCGTTATTTATAGCCAGAGGATTTATTTTTTCTAAAACCGCATTGATGGTTTTTTTTGCAAACTTTGCGGGATAAATTCCTTGATAAGCTAAATTGTGAACAGTAAGCAGATGTTTTGTTTGATATCCGGCATTTTGCATGAAGGCAGGCAGTAAACCGACGTGCCAGTCGTTAAGATGTATTATATCCGGCTCAAGTGAAAAAATTCTTAGTAGTTCGGGTATAGCCGAACAAAAAACATTTATGCGCGCAAATTCCGGATCACTGCCTCCGCTTGAGGCATCGTTTTCAATATATATCCCTCCGGACGTTATGAATCTTTTTTCTTCTATAAAATAAACAGTTACCGTTGAATTCGGGAGTGTTGCAGTCCATACACGCGCCGTTAATTTTTCTTGTCCCCACGGCATCTCTATATTTTTACCGGAATCAACAAGACCCCAATCTTTTTCAGATATCGTCTGATACTTAGGCATTACTATTCTTATATCGTAACCAAGTTGTTTTATTGCCGGAGGTAAAGAACCAGCCACATCGGCAAGTCCTCCGACTTTCGCAAAAGGTGTTACTTCAGCAGAAGCAAATAATATTAATGGTTTTTTCATAATAGATTTTTAAAAAGATAAGTTAAAAATTTTTTTGATTGAAAGGGATTTCCCCATACGGCTATGTTGGCGATAGCTGCTATACGAAAGTATTGGCGGAACAGCTTTATATGTTCGGCTTCTTTGGCCGAAAGCGAACCTACGACGTTTTCCCATGTTTTAAGGGCTAATTTTTGGTATTGTTCGCGTTTAGAGTTTGATATTTTCAGTTCGGGATAGGTTTCCAGCTGTGACATAAATCCGGCAATATCCCAAAAGCGAGGGGCAAGAAACGAACGGTCAAAATCGATAAGTTTTAATGACCCTTTTTTGCTTTTGTCTATATAGATATTTTTAGGGTTCATATCGCCGTGCGCGAAGCGCACCTCGAAAGATCCGTTTGAATTCTTTGTTTCCCACCATTTTTTCCAATTTGTCCATTTACGGTTTACGTATATAAAATTCGACGATGAAAGTTTCTTTTTGGCCAGTTTTAAATCTCTCTCTATCCATTTAAAATAAGGGGCGCGATCAAGGAAACCGAGGTTGCTGGTTTTTACTTTATCTAATTCTCTGAGAAGTTTAGCGATATCGCGAAAATTCTCCGGTTTAACATTTGAGTTATTTATGATTTCGCTTAGCGGACGGCCTGTAGCGAATTCCATAAAAAATACATTTTGGTTTCTATCTATTACATAGGCGCGAGGGATTTTTGTTTTAATACGCGTTTGTTTGTAAAGATATTTTAGTATCCTATATTCATAATCGCTGCGCTGTAGCGGCCGGTTAACGCCGATCATTTTTACCTGTTTTCGTTGATCTTTTACTGTGTAGGTCGCCACAAATGACCTGGTTTTAGGGTCAGGATTATTTTTTATTATTTGTATATTAATTTTGAATTTGTGGTCATCCGTTTTTTTGCCTAAAAACCCCGCCGAATGTTTTAACAGGAAGGCGCGGGCATTTTCGTGTTCAAGAAGCGGAAATACTGCAGGATATTTTTTGTTATCATTCTTCATAATTAAATATCTCTGTGTTCCGGTTGTCCGGGCCGTATTTTTTTGTATTGTTCTTTGTATTTATCCATGATCTCGCGCAGTCGCCAATCCGGAACCTCTATGCGTAATAGATCCGTTGCATGTATCGCGTCATAAATATCATTTTTAGTTTCTAGCTTCCAAATCGCGTCACGCCATAAAATAGCTTTTTCATAATCTTCATTCTGTGAAGCTTCACGCATTTTATCTTTCATCATTTCTATGAAAGCATCGTAAACCTCGGGTTTGTTTTCGCCGACGGTTCTTTCTTTGAAGGGGATACGAGCCACGTTTTTATATTCCTGGGCCAGTTGTCTTATATAGCCGCTTCTTTGCCACGCAAAAGCCGTACTTATTATGTCGTTGTAAAATCTTTCACCTTCTTCGATGTCTTCTCCGGCTTCCTGAATACTTTTTAAGGTATCAAGTAATTTCCAGGCACCCTTTTCTATCATTTCAATTGACCACCACGGTTTACCCGAAGCCCACCAGAATTGATCAGAAGCAAAAGCCTCATCCATTTTCATTCTGGTCTTATTTTGTAATTCCTCGGGGCCTTTGTACGCAATAACGCGCTGATGGACAAAATCAAGAAAATGCCATTGCATGGTATGGAGTGCGTTTTCTGGATCCTTCCAAGATCGGAATTGAGTGCCCTCTTCAAGATCTTTTTCAGTTGAAGCCCAAGTTGAATTTTGGGGTATGCATTTTTTACTTTTTTTGAAATATTCAGGTATTTCTGATATGAGTATATGTTTGAACGACGCTTCATCCCAAATATCAAACAGCAGTTTTTCTAAACCGGGCCGGTGATGGCCAAAGGTTTCCCCATCCATAGCTGTTAGAAGGTATCGATTATCGTTGTATTCTTCACCAAGAGTTTCAATAAAAGATTTTGTCGAACGAGCCACTCCGCTCATTATTATGTTGGACGGTTTTCTTTCGCGAAAGAAAAATTTAAGTTTTGGAAATTCATCCGCAACAAAAAACGAATCATATGTAAGCTGTCCGGTTTTGCCGGATTCTGTTATTTCATCAAGAACCATCCATTCATAGCCCATGTCGCTTACCACATCGGCTACTTCCCGGCTGAAAGCCATTTCCGGAGAAAAGAATCCGCGAGGCTTGTATATTTCTCCAAATATACTTTTGTTGATTTTATGGTTAAGTTCGATCTGTCTTTTAATTTCGTCTTTAGGGATTAGCGGAAGAAACGCGTGATATTTCGCGCTTTCAGTGAATTCTAGTT
This sequence comes from Parcubacteria group bacterium GW2011_GWB1_40_14, assembly GCA_000996085.1. Taxonomy (GTDB): domain Bacteria; phylum Patescibacteriota; class Minisyncoccia; order Terrybacterales; family GWB1-40-14; genus GWB1-40-14. The sequence goes on from LBYG01000010.1 coordinate 22,371, forward strand.
GTCCTTTTTCCGAAAGATAGCGCAAATCTTTTATTATATCTTCGTAGCCATGCTCCACTAAAAGCTCCGTAAGTATGGCGTTTACATTTAAAGTTAATTTGGCTCGCACAGAGGATTTTAGTCGTTTTATGATCGGTCGATAGCTTTCATTAACAACGCGGTTCAATATGTCCTGCGTTTGTTCAGCCGGCTGATAAATATGTTTTTGTAATAAAATTATTTAGTGTTGAGAAAATAATGACCAAAAATCCTTTGGTCGTATGTTTTCGAATCGGTGTTTTATCATGGCTTTTTTGAAAAGAGCTATATATTTGGTTGCCGGCAGCTCCCACGAATATACTTGTTTTAGAGCATTGGACATAAGCCCTTCCCATACCTCAGGATTACTTTTATAAAGTTCTAATGCGCGTATTATTGCGGCGAGAAGACTTTCTGGTTTGTAGGACGAAAACACAAAACCGTTCCCTTCGTTGGTTTTTGGTTTAAAATCCATAATTGTTTCTGAAAGACCGCCTACCCGATGTACTATTGGTATAGAGCCATAACGTAAACTTAGCAGTTGCCCGAGGCCGCAGGGTTCAAAGCGTGAAGGCATCAGAAAAAAATTGGAGCCGGCATAAACCAAAGTCTCGCGTTTTTGTTCAAAAGGTTTATAGCCGAATTTCCCCGCATATTTTTTTGTTGCATTCGTGAATATTTTTTCATATTTGTTATCTCCGCCTCCCATTATCGCTAATTGCAAATTTAGTTTCATTAGAGCCGGTAGTATTTCTATAAGCAAGTCAAAACCTTTTTGTTCTGTTATGCGCGAGACCATTCCTGCGAGGGGTATTGAGGGGTTTACTTCAATACCAAAATACTTTTGTAGATATGTTTTATTTTTCCGATTCGCGCTGAAATTTTCAACACTGAATTTTTCTGGCAAACCCGGATCAGTTTGTGGATTATATTCGTTATAGTCTATGCCATTTATTATCCCGAAGAGCTCTTTTTTTCTTGTCTTTAGATGTTTATCCAAATTTTCCCCGAATTTTTTCGTCATTATTTCGCGGGCATAGTGTTCAGAAACTGCCGATATGATATCTGCATATAGGATTCCCCGCAAAGCAAAATTTATTTTACTGACCTCTTCATTGTTGGAAAAAAGAGGAAGCGGAGTTGTCCCCAGATCTCTTTTGTTCTCGGGTATGGCCCACCAATCGCCTCCGAGTTGGAAGGCTAAATTATGCACCGTGAATATTGTAGCCGGGTTAAAATCTCTCGTTTTGTGTTTATGTATGAAGTTGGGTATTAAGGCGGTATGCCAATCGTGGCATTGAATTATGTCTGGCTTAAAATTTATGGCTTTTAGGGTTGGTTTTATTGCTGCGTTAAAGAACAGGAATCTTTTATTGTCGTATTCAGAACTATAAATTGGTTCAAAATTAGAGAATAGATCCGGGTTATCAATAAAATATATTTTTACCGTACTATTCTCGAATCCGGATTCATAGATATCCGCATATAGTATATTTTTAGTATCTATCTCAATCTTTAAATTTTTATGAATCAGTTTTGGTGCCGGAGAATAATCTTTTATTTTATGGTGATATGGAGCAATAGCAATTACTTCATGGCCTAGTTTGGCCATGGCTTTGGATAGAGATTTCGTTACTTCTCCAAGGCCACCTGTTTTTACAAACGGCGCAATTTCCGCTGAAACGCTTACTATTTTTAATTTATGTTGCGTCATATAAAAAGCGAATTAATTAGTTCGCTTTTATTATATCACATTAATATTTATTTATTCTTGCGCTGTTCTCGTTCTATTTCACCGAACGGATATTCTCTTTCACGAGCCGTAAGTAATTCTTCAGGGTGTTCTTTGCAGGTCTTAACATACCCTTCTATGTTTTTTCTTCCGTCGTAATCATCGGAATGAGATGTTATTTCAGAATTAATAATATATTCCGGATAATTTTCACCCAACCATTTAACCAGCGTATGTCCTGTTATTTCAGCGCCTGCCTCGTCAAACTCGCCCAGATCGTGGTCAAAGGCAATAGCTTCAATGTTTATTTTTTCAGTTGTGGCCCTTGCAATAAGCGCTTTGAATTCGCCAGAATTTCTGGCGCCTGCCCAGCCTTCAGGTATTGCTCGCCGGTCATCCAAATATATTTTCATATAACGTCATAATAGGATATGTAATATAAAAAATAAAGCGCTTTTGCCTTCGCTAGTTGGCGAGTGGCGGATTTGTGTTTTTAATTAATTTGTTACAAAAAAATAAAAAAACGCTTATCCGCCAGACGGCAGAGCGTTTTTAATTTTATGATAATTTGGTCGGGGTGCCGAGAATCGAACTCGGACTACAAGACCCCCAGCCTTGCGTACTACCACTATACGACACCCCGCTTTGTTTACTTGGTTTTAGATAGACTTTTTATGCAGCTAACGCAGGCAAGTATTTTTGTGCCCGCCGGGTAACCTTTTTTTGCAGAAGGTAAAGTTACCCATTGAAGGTTGGGATATTTCCTAACTCTGCTAGTTCTATTATAATGACCGCGTAGGAGTTTTCGGGTAGAAGCCATTACAGAGGTTTTATTGCAAATAGCACAGTGCTTTCTCATGCCGATGGTGCCCGTCGAAAGGCTTCGACGGATTGCAACATCGTGCATCCCGAGCGAAGTCGAGGGATTATATTATTGAAATTAACCATTCTATTATTACTTCATTTTTAATATTAAAGCAATAGCTATTATCGTATTATGGACACATTATTAATATTACAACTAGTAATTTTGTTATTTTCCGTAGTTATTCACGAAGTGAGCCACGGCGTGGTTGCTTTGTTGCAAGGGGACACGACCGCAAAATATGCCGGACGTTTAACATTAAATCCTATCAGTCATATCGATCCCATGGGCACGATCTTATTGCCGATTATTTTGTTGGTAATAAGCGGGGGCTCTACTTTTTTCGGGTGGGCTAAGCCGGTTCCTTATAATCCGTATAATTTAAAAAATCAAAGATGGGGGGCAAGTTTGGTTGGTTTGGCCGGACCAGGTTCGAATATTATGCTGGCTTTAATTTTTGGTTTAATGATACGTTTTGGTTTTGGAATACTGCCGTCATTTTTTATCCAGGCCCTTGCCATGGCGGTAATGATAAATTTAAGTTTGGCCTTTTTTAATTTGATACCAATTCCTCCTCTGGACGGCTCCCGATTACTTTTAGCTTTCCTTCCGGCAAGTATTGCGGAACGGTGGGGAATGGTTTTGGAACGTTACGGAATGTTGCTTCTAATGTTCATGGTATTTTTTATGAGCAGTTTTTTTGCGATATTATCAGTGCCGATATCTTTTTTATTCCGATTATTTACCGGTTTTAATATTTAAAAATTGAAGAATTGACTAAGCCGTTTTGAAACGATAATTTGACCCCGTTAGAGATTTACAAAACTAGAAGCAGATTTCTTTTATCTCCAGATGCCATTTCTGTAAAAATAGTTTTAAAAGTCAGATGACTTTTAAAACGGTTAAAGATTAACCGTAAATCTCTAACGGGGTTTGACACAAGTTGCTCGGTTTGGTATTCTTTAATTCGTTTTAAGTAATAAGCAAAACGTTATTTTTTAGCTTTTCGCTTTTAGTTTTTAATTTTTAAAATGCCAACATTACGACAATTGATAAGAAAACCACGCAAGCGCATCGGTAGAAAAAACAAAGCGCCGGTTTTGGCATATTCTTTTAATACAATTAAAAATCGTCCCAAAATGCATTCGTCTCCATTTAAACGAGGTGTTTGTATAAAGGTTACAACTGTTACTCCAAAGAAACCAAATTCCGCATTACGTAAAGTTGCGCGCGTTCGTTTAACTAACGGCGGTGAAGTTACAGCTTATATTCCCGGAGAAGGACATAATTTGCAGGAGCATTCGGTTGTTGTTCTTCGCGGCGGTCGCGTAAAAGATTTGCCGGGCGTTCGTTATCATATTGTACGTGGAGTTTTGGATACAGCAGGCGTTGAAAGCCGAAGAAGGTCGAGAAGTAAATACGGCGCCAAAGCACCCAAAGAATAATTATTAATGTAATCCTTCGACTACGCTCAGTATGCACACGATTGCAACTGCTCGCGTAGCTCGCAGGCAATCGTGGCATGAGAAGACGCCCAGCTACACCCAGAAAAATTGATCCGGATTTTGTATATAGCAATATTCTTATTGCTAAATTTATCAATTATATGATGTATGACGGTCAGAAACAGACTGCTCGCAAATTGGTCTATGGAGCGCTTAAGGTAATTGAGACACAAACCAAACAAAACCCTGTTGAAGTTTTTGAATTGGCAATTAAAAATGCCTCTCCGATGCTTGAAGTAAAATCCCGCCGCGTTGGTGGAGCGACATATCAGGTTCCGCGGGAAGTAAGAGGCGAGAGAAGAATGGCTTTGGCTTTTCGTTGGTTGATATCAGCTGCCCGCAACAGAAAAGCAAAGAATATGATCGAGAGTCTTTCTGCGGAAATTATTGATGCTTCAAATAATACCGGTCCTGCCATAAAGAAAAAAGAAGATACGCATCGCATGGCTGAAGCCAACCGCGCATTTGCTCATTTTGCATGGTAAATGATATGAGCAATGACCGTTATCCAATTGAAAGAGTGCGCGATATTGGCATTATTGCCCATATTGATGCAGGCAAAACAACCGTTACCGAACGGATACTTTTTTATACGGGTATTTCTCATAAAATAGGCGAAGTGCATGAGGGTGATACTGTAATGGATTGGATGGAGCAGGAGAGGGAGCGCGGTATTACAATAACTGCCGCGGCAACAACTTGTTTTTGGACGCCACGGGCCGTCGGGGACGATAAACCGCAAAAACATCGTATCAATATTATTGATACGCCGGGTCACGTAGATTTTACTGCCGAAGTTGAAAGATCTTTACGCGTGCTTGATGGTGGCGCTGTTATTTTCGACGGAGTTGCCGGTGTTGAGCCGCAATCAGAAACCGTATGGCATCAGGCGGATAAATATAAAGTTCCGCGCATTTGTTTTATAAATAAATTGGACAGAATGGGTGCCAGTTTTACCCGTAGCTATCAATCGATACTTGAACGCTTAACTCAATTTGCGGTCCCGATATTTTTGCCGATCGGTTTGGAAAGCGATTTTAAAGGTTTGGTAGATCTGATCGAGAAAAAAGCTTATACGTTTGAAGGCGAGCACGGCGAAAAAATTGTTGAAATAGAAATTCCGGAAAATATGAAAGAGGAAGTTGAAACCGCGCGCGCGATACTTATAGAAAAAGTTGTTGAACAGGACGATAAATTATTAGCAGCATATCTTGGAGGGACAGAGCCTTCGGTAAAAGATTTGCATAGCACGTTGCGTAAGGCGACCATTGCAGGAACTATTGTTCCGGTTTTATGCGGCGCCGCATTAAGCAATAAAGGAGTTCAATTTTTGTTGGATGCGGTGGTCAGATATTTGCCCAGTCCTCTGGATGTTCCTCCGGTTATGGGCGAAAATCCCAAAAACGGACAGCAAGAAGAGCGAAAACCTGAGGACGATCAACCGTTTGCCGGTCTGGCTTTTAAAGTAGCTACTGATCCTTTTGTCGGCCAACTTACATATTGCCGTATATATTCGGGAAAACTTGCCCGCGGTACATATGTTTTAAATTCCAGCTCAGGCGATACTGAGCGTATCGGTCGTATTTTGCGTATGCATGCCAATGAAAGAGAAGAGGTTGAAGAAATGTATCCGGGCGATATTGCGGGTTTGGTGGGTTTAAAAGCCACAACAACGGGCGATACTCTTGCTGATACCGAACGTCCAATAATTCTTGAGAGAGTGACATTTCCCGAGCCGGTTATTGCCATGCGCATTGAACCAAAAACAAAAGCCGATCAGGAAAGAATGGGCATTGCATTGAAACGTTTAGCTGAAGAAGATCCGACATTTAGAATTACTTCTGACCAGGAAACAGGAGAAACAATTATTGCGGGCATGGGCGAATTGCATCTTGAAATTATTGTTGACCGTATGTTCCGCGAATTTAAAGTTGAGGCAAATGTAGGCCGGCCGCAAGTTGCGTATAAAGAAACAATCCGCGCTGAAGCTGAAGCTGAAGGAAAATATATCCGTCAGACCGGTGGACGAGGTCAATACGGCCATGTGTGGTTGAAAGTTGAACCGCAAGAGCGTGGTAAGGGTTTTGAATTTGTGAGCGCCATTAAAGGAGGTTCTATTCCTCAGGAATATATTCCTGCGGTCGGAAAGGGAGTTAAGGAGGCATTGGATCGCGGTGTGCTTGCGGGCTATCCTGTTGTTGATACAAAAGTTACTTTATATGACGGCTCCTACCACGACGTTGATTCGTCCGAGGCGGCATTTAAGATAGCAGGCTCTTTAGCTGTTCAAGAAGCAGTAAAAAGAGCGCGTCCTGTTTTGCTTGAACCCGTAATGAAAGTTGAGGTTGTAACGCCGGATAATTTTTTGGGAGATGTTACCGGAGATTTGGCTGCCCGACGTTCGCGCATTGAACATTTGGGCGAGAGAGCAATGGTTAAAGTTATTGAAACAAAAACACCTTTGGCTGAAATGTTCGGTTATGCCACTCAGCTTCGTTCAATGACCCAAGGACGGGGTTCGTACGCAATGGAATTTGATCACTATGCTGAGGTTCCGGATAATATAGCCGCGACCATTGCGGAAGGCAAAAAACCCAAAAGATAATAGATAAAACAAGAATAAACCATAAAATTAAAGATAAAAATCAAATCAAGCGTGGGGGTTGACGACTTCTGGGAATTTAGCTAACATAAGGAACGTTGTTGCGCTTCTGAGCGCAACTTAAAATTTAGATAATTTTTAAAATTTACAAATAATCTTTTTAAAATAATCGATTTTTAAGATCACGATCAATTTCTTGCTCTTATATTTCGATCTATAATTTATAAAAACACATATGGCTGAGGGAAAATTTGAACGAAATAAACCGCATTTAAACGTCGGTACTATTGGTCACGTCGACCACGGTAAAACAACTTTAACCGCGGCTATCACACACGTTCTTAAATTGAACGGACTTATTGATAAAGAAGAATCAGTAGATCAGATCGATAATGCTCCGGAAGAAAAAGCACGTGGAATTACAATTGCTTTGCACCATTCTGAGTATCAATCAGAAAAGCGTCATTACGCGCACATCGATGCTCCCGGTCACGCCGATTACGTTAAGAACATGATCACCGGAGCCGCTCAAATGGACGGCGCTGTATTGGTTGTTTCAGCCGCAGACGGTCCAATGCCTCAAACTCGGGAACACATTCTTTTGGCTCGCCAAGTAGGCGTCCCGGCTGTTTTGGTATTTTTGAATAAAGTGGATATGGTTGATGATCCGGAATTAATAGATTTGGTTGAAGCTGAAGTCCGTGACTTGTTAAAGAAATACGAATTCCCGGGCGACGAAACCCCGATCATACGCGGCTCAGCCTTGAAAGCTTTGCAAGCCACTTCGGCTGACGATCCGGCCGCGAAAGCAGTTATGGAATTGGTCAATAAACTTGATGAATATGTTCCTGAACCGCAACGCGATATTGATAAACCTTTCTTAATGCCTGTTGAAGACGTGTTTTCTATTGAAGGACGCGGCACTGTTGTTACCGGCAGAGTTGAAAGGGGAGTTGTTAAAGTTAACGAAGAAGTTGAATTGGTGGGTTTGCGTCCGACAACAAAGACAGTTGTTACCGGAATTGAAATGTTCAGAAAGAGTTTGGATGAAGGCAGGGCCGGAGATAATGCCGGTGTTTTGTTGCGCGGTTTGAAGAAAGAAGATGTTGAGCGCGGTCAGGTATTAGCTAAGACAGGAAGCGTTACTCCGCATACAGAATTTGAGACAGAAGTTTATGTGTTGACCAAAGAAGAAGGCGGAAGGCATACTCCATTCTTTGCAGGATACAAGCCGCAATTTTATATGAGAACAACCGATGTTACCGGAGACGTTACTTTGCCGGAGGGTACTGAAATGGTTATGCCGGGCGACACCGTTAGAGTTAAAGTTAAACTTTTAGCGCCTGTAGCTTTGGAAGAGAAACAACGTTTTGCTATTCGCGAGGGTGGCAAGACTGTGGGTGCCGGCGTTATAACTAAAATAATTCAGTAAGTAAGATCTAATTTGCATCATGGCTGCTGCCACAAAAAAACAAGAGAAAGAAGATTTGAAACAGCGTTTGCGGATAAAAATTCGCGGATATGACCATAAGATTTTGGATATATCTACGCGTCAAATTGTTGAGACAGCCATGCGCGCTAACGCAGAAATAGCCGGACCCGTACCTTTGCCGACAGAAACTAGGCGCTATACAGTCAATCGCTCAACTTTTGTGCATAAAGATTCCCGAGATCAATTTGAGATAAGAGTTCACCGCCGTTTGGTTGACATTTTTAACCCAACCCCTAAACTAATTGATGCATTAACGAACCTGACCTTACCCGCCGGAATAGATGTTGAAATTAAAATGTAGTTAGTTTTCCGCACGGGGCGGATCCGCCTTTGGCGGAAAATTAAATATCAATGATATTTTTCCAACTAGCTTATACTAGCTTTACCCATAAGCATAAGTAAGCATAGTAGAACTCTGAAAGAAGAGTTCTTTATGTGCCGACTTATGTCGGCACATTTTTTGTGTCAAAAATATGAATCCCGTTAGAAGTCTTCGGCACAAAAATTTAAAAATAAATTTTTATGCGCGGAATAACGGGAAATTAAACAAAGTCTGTATATATCTCGATGGTCAACCAATTATCAGCTAATACAGACTTCTAACGGGATGAAATTTATTTTAGGAGAAAAAATAGGAATGACCAGAATGTTTGATGCCTCAGGCAACGTTGTGCCTGTTACTGTTTTGCGTGCGGGTCCGGTTGTGGTAACTCAAGTAAAATCAGTTGAAAAAGACGGATACAAAGCTGTACAGGTCGGCTACGGCAGAAGGAAGAGACTGGCTAAGCCGCAAAAAGGACATCTTAAAGGAAAAGGTAATTTGAGTTGGCTTAAAGAATTTAAAATGGAAGATAGTAACGAATTCGCTCCAGGAACTCGTATAGATGTTTCTGGTTTTGAACCGGGAGACAAGGTAAATATTCAAGGGATCTCAAAGGGCAAGGGGTTTGCCGGAGTAGTTAAACGTCATGGTTTTCGCGGTGGTTGGGCTTCGCACGGCAATAAGCATATGTTGCGCGCACCGGGTTCCATAGGTATGTCTTGGCCTGAAAGAGTTCCTAAGGGAAGAAAAATGGCCGGTAGAATGGGTTACGATAAAGTTACAGTTAAAAACTTAGAAGTCATTGAGGTAGACAGTAAAAACAATACTCTGGCATTGCGTGGTGCGGTACCCGGAAATAGGGGAAGTTGGATCGTAGTAGTTAAAAAATAATTTGGTGAGCATGAGCAAGATTAAACTATATACACAAAACGGAAAAGAGAAAGGATATCTGGATCTGCCGGAGGAGATTTTTGATGTTCCTATGAATAAAGATCTTTTATATCAGGCTGTTCGTGTTCTTACGGTACGAAAAAGAAAAACAATAGCAGACACCAAGACCCGTTCTGAGGTCCGTGGTGGCGGTAAAAAACCCTGGAGACAAAAAGGTACAGGAAGAGCCCGTCAGGGTTCTATCCGCGCCCCGCAGTGGCGGGGCGGAGGAGTTGTTTTTGGTCCCACCAAAGAAAAAATATATACAGCCAAATTACCTTTGAGAATGAAACAAAAAGCTACATGTATAGCTCTTTCTGCCAAAGTAAGGGATGGAGAAGTTATGGCTTTGGATAGTATTAAATTGGATGAAGCCAAAACAAAATATATGGCCGAAGTATTTAATAATTTAATGGCCGCCCACAAAGGCAAAAACAGAAATACTTTATTGGTTTTGGGAGAGCGCGATGAAACCGTTTTCCGCGCCTCGCGCAATTTAGCAGAAGTTGTGATAAAGGCAGCGGATCAGGTTAATTTACTGGATATTCTTTCAAGGAAGTTTCTTGTTATCACCCCGGAAAGTATTGCGGTTTTACAAAAACGTTTTACATAAGATATAGTTATGCCCAGAAATACAACTTCCAGTTGGAACTGAGCAAAACCAAACAATAACTAATGAATATTTTATAAAATATATGGAATCTATTAATTATTTAAATATAAACTTTGACAAACGCTACGCGTTTGTCGCTGGAAGTTGATATACTGGGTATGGCAATTTTTTCCAAAAATAAAACAGAAAAGGATAATAAGGCCGAAGAAAAAACAGTATCCAAAAGGCGGACTGTATTTTTACCCCTATTCCCGCACGTAACCGAAAAAGCATCTGCGCAGGAAGATCAGAATAAATATGTTTTTCGAGTTCCCGCAGGCGCAACTTCTGGCCAGGTGATAGAGGAATTTGTGATGAGGTTTGGAATTAAACCCATTAAGGTTAATATTATTGCCGCAAGGAAAAAAGCCCGCCGCAGAGGAGCATTTGTTGGATATAAGACCGGTCACAAAAAAGTAATTATAACTTTGCCAAAAGATAAAAAAATAGATATAGTCCCCAAATAATAAAAAGTCATGAAGATCTATAAACCAACAACACCAGGAAGACGTGGAATGACCGGTATTGATTACTCGGAGTTTTTGACCAGAAAAAAACCCGAGAAATCTTTAACCAGAGGCATTAAACGAAAAGCCGGCAGAAACCACCAGGGAACAATAACTGTTCGTTTCCGCGGAGGTGGTCATAAAGTTAGATATAGATTAGTGGATTTCAGACAGGACAAAATAAACATTCCGGCAAATGTTCAGTCTATAGAATACGATCCCAACAGAACAGCATTTATCGCTTTGATAAGCTATCTTGATGGAGAAAAACGTTATATTTTGGCTCCTCGTGGGTTAAAAGTAGGCGATCAAGTTTTGACTGCAGAAAAAACAGAACTTAAAATCGGTAACCGCATGATGCTGAAGAATATTCCGCCCGGTTCCGAAATACATAATATAGAACTATTTCCGGGAAAGGGCGGACAAATGGTACGTGCAGCAGGTTCCGCCGCTCAGATCCTTGCTCACGATGCGGGTATAACCACTTTACGCATGCCTTCAAGTGAGGTACGAAAAGTTTCTTCAATTGCTTATGCGTCGATAGGTTCTCTTTCTAATTCAGAACAGATAATGGTTAATTTAGGAAAAGCCGGCAGAAAACGATGGATGGGCAGAATGCCGCATAACAGAGGAACATCTATGAATCCTGTTGATCACCCGCACGGTGGCGGAGAAGGACGCTCAGGTGTTGGTTTGAAATATCCAAAAACCCCTTGGGGCAAACACGCGCATGGAGTTAAGACCAGAAATCGCAAAAAATTATCGAATAAATATATTGTTCAAAGAAGGAGTAAATAAATATGACTCGATCGCTTAAAAAAGGTCCATATATTGATGTAAAACTGTTAAAGAAGATAGGCAATTTGAAGCAGGGAGATAAAACTATAATTAAGACCTGGGCGCGTGCGTCTAGTATTGCCCCGGAAATGGTAGGGTTTACTATAGGCGTGCACAACGGCCGCGTTCATACCCCGGTATTTATACGTGAAGAAATGGTAGGACATAAGTTGGGTGAATTTTCTCCTACGAAGAAATTTGTGAAACACGGCGGTAAATTACAAAAAGAAGTTGAAATGGCAGAAGCTACAAAAGCAGCCGCCGCACCTGCCGCCACAGAAGGAAAGAAATAATTTTTGATTTATATATGGCTAAAGTTACAAATAAAAATAAAAAAGTACAGGCAACACTGAATTATTTACGTATCAGCCCCAGAAAGGTTCGTGCTGTTGCCGGTTTGGTGCGGGATAAGTGGGCTTATGAAGCAGAAGAAATTTTAGTGCACACCAATAAGAAAGCCGCTTCACCGGTACTTAAACTTTTAAATTCCGCAGTGGCTAACGCCGTAAATAACACTAAATTGTCACAGGATAAATTATTTGTTCAGGAAATATTTGTTAATGGCGGACCGATATTTTCACGTTATATGCCGCGCGCAAGAGGTTCAGCCGCCGAAATTCAGAAGAAAACCAGCCACGTAACTATTATTTTAGCTGAAAAAGAAGGCGGAACGGCGAAGCGATCTGCGACATTTGTTCCCAAATCAAAAACAGTTAAAGCTCCTGCGACACGGACATCACCTAAGACTGATTCAAATCAAGATAAGGGTTTTACGGCAACCCCTGAAAAAATAGCTCCGAAAAAGAGTTCGTCGGGTATAGGCAGACGTTTATTTACTCGAAAGGCAATCTAATTAATAAATTTTATTATGGGAAATAAAGCTCAACCAATCGGTTTACGTCTAGGTATAAGCGCCACGTGGTCATCACGATGGTTCGATCCCCGTCACTTCCGAAGATATTTGAAAGAAGATATCGCAGTGCGTGATTTTTTGTCTAAGCGCTTAAAAACCGCAGAAGTAGAGTCTATTATTATTGAGCGTTCAGGCAAAAAAACCACAGTTATTATTTCCACAGCCCGCCCAGGATTGATAATCGGCCGCGGAGGAGGCGGCGTTGAAGAATTAAGAAGGCATATTATAGATACGATTAAGAAAACGTCCGGCCAAGATGCTCCAAATATAGATACCGATTTGCGCCTTGAAGTGCAGGAAGTCAGACATGGCGAAAGTTCGGCTGCAATTGTTGCCCAACAGGTGGCAGATCAGCTTGAGAAAAGGCAGCCATTTAGACGTATTTTGAAACGGACAATTGAAAAAGTTTCTTCAGACCCTAAAGTACACGGCGTAAAAGTAGCCGTTGCAGGACGCTTGGGTGGTTCAGAAATGTCGCGTCGCGAATGGCTATCTTCCGGACGCTTACCACTGCATACGCTGCGTGCAAATATTGATTTTGCTCAGGTTCATGCGTACACTGCTTGGGGCGCGATTGGCGTAAAAGTTTGGATATATAAAGGCGAAGTATTTAAAGAAAAAGAAAAAAAGGAAGAATAATTTATGTTAATGCCAAAGAAAGTAAAACATAGAAAATGGCAAAAAGGCCGCAGACGGGGGATCGGTAAAGAAACCCGCGCAACAGCTTTGGCGTTCGGCTCTTTCGGTTTGCAGTCCCAAGATGCCAAATGGATCACTTCCAGACAAATTGAAGCCGCCAGAAGAGCATCTATTCGTTTTTTACAAAAAGGAGGAAAAATGTGGATACGGATTTTCCCGGATAAACCAGTAACTCAAAAAGGAACGGAAGTAGGTATGGGTGGAGGAAAGGGCGCCGTTGATCACTATGTGTTTGCGGTTAAACCGGGAAGGATTATTTTTGAAATTGACGGAGTAAATAAAGAAACCGCTGAAGAAGCTTTGCGTCTGGCCAGTCACAAACTTCCTATTAGAACCAAGATAATTACCAGAAGTTAAATTGTTTTTATGCCGGGTAGTGAAAATTCGACCGTTTCGCTAAGCGAAACAAATCGTAATCAATACATCGGAGATTATTAGAAATATTTTATTAAATATTAATGAAGTCGAAATTTGGCAATATAAAGTCGAATTTCTACTACCCGGTATGAAAGCGCAAGAATTAAACAATAAATCAAATATAGAATTAAATTCTTTATTGACCGAACAACAGGAGAAATTGAAATCTCTCCGAGTTCTTCATTCAGCCGGAAAAGTAAAAAATGTTAAAGAATTAAATTCTTTGCGTAAAGATATTGCCCGAATTAATACCGTTTTAGCGTCTAAAAGATAAATAAAGTTATGGATCAAAAACAAAGCCAAAAAAGAAAACTTTCAGGAACCGTTGTCAGTGATAAAATGGACAAAACGGTGGTTGTAGAATTGGTAAAACGTAAACTACATCCCAGAGTTAAACGCTATATAAACGTTTCCAAAAAATTCCTGGTAGATAATCCCGATAATGCCGCAAAAACAGGAGATAAAGTTATAATTGAAGAAACTCGCCCCCTGTCACGTTTGAAAAGATGGCGTGTAATAGAAATTAAGTCCAAAGCAAAATCAATTAATCAAGAACAAGAAACAAATTAAATTATATGATTCAACCGCGATCAATGTTAAATGTAGCCGATAACACAGGAGCAAAACTCTTGCAGTGTTTTAAGGTGCTCGGCGGATCGCGCCGGCGTTATGCGGAAGAATTTTCGGACCAATACCCAGAGAACTTCGTGAAAGAGGGTATGCCAAGATAATATCTTTAGCTTCGGAAGTAGTATAAATTTAGTTATATGAATATTAAAAAGGGCGACAATGTTTACATATTAAGCGGTAAAGATAGAGGAAAAACCTCTAAGGTTGTTAAGGTTTTGCCGAAAAGTTTAGGTGTGGTAGTTGAGGGAGTTAACATTCATGTTAGGCATATGCGGCCGCGCAAGGCAGGCGAGAGAGGCCAAAAATTATCTATAGCAGCGCCCATACACACAAGTAATGTTATGTTGGTGTGCGCAAGCTGTAAGAAACCGGCAAGAACCAGAAATGTAAGAAAAAACGATTCAGTCGCAAGAGTTTGTGTAAAATGCGGAGCCGTTGCGGATTCGATATCAGTTACAACAAGTTAATTAAAATATGACCACCAGTCTTATAAGTGAAAAATATAATAAAGCAGTTCCGGTTTTGATGAAAAAATTCGGTATAGATAACAGGATGGCTGTGCCACGTGTTACAAAAGTTACTATTAACGTTGGTATAGGAAAAATGTTGGGTCAAAAAGGTGTCGATGAGGATAAAATAATCGGAGCTATATCTGAAGATTTAGCCAGAATTTGCGGCCAGAAACCCGAAGTAAGATATGCCAAAAAAGATATTGCAAATTTTAAATTAAGGCAAGGAGCTCCATCCGGATTGCGTGTAACTTTGCGAGGAAGGCGAATGAACGATTTTATAGGCCGGTTTGTAAATGTGGACCTGCCGCGTACAAGAGATTTTAAGGGAATTAAACTTTCTTCTGTTGATAAAGATGGAAATTTGAATATAGGCATTCCTGAACAAATAATTTTTCCGGAGGTGTCTCCGGACAGCATTCGTTTGATCTTTGGATTCTCTATAACCATCGGAACAAGTTCCGGGAACAGGGATGAGGCAATAGAGCTTTTTAGATTATTAGGATTTCCTTTTGAAAAGAGCGAATTATAAATATGGCCAAAACATCACAAATAGCGCGAGCTAATAAGAAACCAAAATATTCTTCTCGAACCGTTCGCAGATGTTTTAGGTGCGGGCGCCGCCGAGGATATATGCGCGCCTTTGATCTGTGCCGTATTTGTTTTAGAGAGTTAGCCAGAGTCGGTTATATTCCGGGTTTACGTAAATCTTCTTGGTAATTAAATTATTTTTATGTTCACTGATCCAATCGCAGATATGTTAACAAGAATACGCAATGGTTATGCGGTTAAGAAAGAAACCGTATCTTTGCCATACTCGAAATTTAAATATGGCATTGCTCAGGTTTTGGCTAAAGAGGGCTTTATTGCTGAAGCAGAGCGTAAGGGCAGGGGCTCAAGCAGAACCCTATCTTTGAAGCTTAGTTATTTTGACGGCGAGCCCGCAGTTACAAATTTTATGCGCATTTCGAGGCCCGGCCAAAGAGTTTATACGAGCTATCGGGATATAAGCAGAGCCCGCCGGGGTTTTGGCGTTACGATTTTATCTACCCCCAAAGGATTACTTACGGACAAGGAAGCCAGAAAGAATAAATTAGGCGGCGAAGTTTTATGCGAAATATGGTAATAAATTATATTTATGAGCAGAATAGGTAAAAAACAAATCAATATTCCAAAAGGAGTGACAACGCAGATAAACGAAATAGATCGCGAAAAAGGTACTCGCGAGATTTTAATTACCGGTCCCAAGGGCACTAATCATGTTTTTATACCCCAGGAAATAAACGTTGCGGTTGAAGGAGATATTTTGACTTGTTCTCCTGCAATCGCCAGCAATAAAGTTTCGGCTTTATGGGGTCTCTCTAGGGCGCTTCTTGCCGGAGCCATAGTAGGAGTCACTCAGGGTTTTGTTAAAAAATTGGAAATTGAAGGAATAGGTTATCGTGCCAATATTGAAGGCACAACCCTTGTTCTGTCTCTTGGTTTTTCCCATCCCGTAAGACTGGAGTCTCCAAAAGGAATAGTTTTTTCTACCGAGAAAAACAGCATTCTTGTTTCGGGAATAGATAAGCAGATGGTCGGTCAGATGGCCGCGCAAATACGATCTCTTAAGAAACCAGAGCCTTATAAGGGTAAGGGTATACGTTATGCCGGAGAAGTTGTTCGTCGTAAGGCAGGCAAAAAAGCAGCTGTAGCAGCTAAATAAAAAATATGAAACGCAATATCACAAAAAGAGCGGCACGACATCATAGAATAAGAGCTAAAATTTCAGGCGTATCAGCACGTCCGCGATTTTCCGTATTTCGTTCAAACGGACATATTTCAGCGCAATTAATTGATGATACTCTTGGCGTTACTTTAGTTTCTGCAAACGATAAGGAATTGAAAAGCTCTAAAGCCTCTAAATTGGAAATTGCTTTAGCCGTAGGTAAACTGTTAGCCAAAAAAGCTAATGATAAAAATATTAATGCGGTTGTTTTCGACAGGGGCGGTTATGCTTATCACGGCAGAGTTAAAGCTTTGGCGGATGGCGCACGAGAGGGCGGATTAAAATTTTAATTTTTTAAATATATGAATAACGCAAAAGGAAATCAAAGAGGCGGCAGACGAGGTTCCGGCAAACCCGTTGATAAAGAATTTACAACTATCACTTTGGATGTTAGACGGGTTGCGCGTGTCGTTGCCGGCGGACGTAGATTTAGTTTTAGAACAACTGTTGCTGTCGGAGATAAAAAGGGCCGCGTTGGGGTTGGTGTAGCCAAAGGTAAAGATGCGTCCGCATCAGTTGAAAAAGCTACTCGTGAAGCAAAAAAATATATGGTTAATGTCCCGATGGTTAACGGCACTATTCCATATCAAGTTCACGCAAAATATAAAGCATCTTTTGTTATTTTAAAGCCAACGCGCGGGAGAGGAATTGTAGCGGGGGGACCGGTTCGTGCTGTTTGTGAGTTGGCCGGCATTAAAAATATAAGCGGTAAACTTACATCCCGTACTACTAATAAATTAACCAACGCTCAAGCTGTTATTCAGGCATTCCGTATTCTTGGAGCCAGATATAATCGTGATGCGGCTAGAAATAAAAAATAAATATGCAATTGCATAATATTCAACAAAATAAAAAAAATAGGAAAAGCATAAGGGTTGGAAGAGGCGGCAAGCGCGGCACCTATTCAGGACGCGGTGTTAAAGGACAAAAAGCGCGCGCCGGTAATCGTGTGCGTCCTGCCATACGCGATTTGATTTTACGTACGCCAAAACTGCGTGGTCAGGCTTTTTGGGGCCGTCAAGCAAAAACTGTTTTTATAGTTAATCTTGACCAGATAGAAAAGAAATTCAAACAAAAAGAACTTATTAATCCCAAAACCCTGTTAAATAACGGCTTAATACCTGCAGCTTATGCTAAAAACGCAATTGTGAAAATACTTGGTGACGGAGAAATAACCAAGCCGCATGAGTTCCGCGGAGTTAAAGTATCTGCCAAAGCAAAAGAAAAAATAAAAGCTCAAGGAGGAGTTGTTCATGATTGAGCTTATCCGAAGAATTTGGAAAATGCCCGACTTAAGAACCAAATTATTGGTTGTTTTTGGACTGCTTGTGGTTTTTCGTTTTGCCGCAGCGATACCCGTTCCGGGAATTGATACCAGCAAGGTCGCCGGTTTTATACAATCTAATCAGATCTTCGGTCTTTTGAATTTATTTACCGGAGGCTCACTGGAAAGTTTTTCTATAGTTATGTTGGGCGTGGGTCCATATATTACCGCAACGATCATTTTCCAGCTTCTGACAATGATTTTCCCAAAACTTAAGAAAATGTATTACGAAGAAGGGGAACGCGGCAGACAACGCTTTAATCAATATGCCCGTATTATTACGGTTCCTTTGGCCATGCTGCAAGGATATAGTTTTTTAAGGTTGCTCGAATCCCAGCAAGTTATAACTCTTTCTGATCCATTAACTGTTGTTACGGATATCTTTGTAATTACCGCAGGAACTATTTTATTGATGTGGCTTGGGGAATTAATTTCCGAAAGAGGTATAGGCAACGGCGTTTCTCTGATAATATTTGCGGGCATTATTTCCAGTCTTCCGACCGTTGTTTACAGGCTTTTGAGCCAGGGGGACCAGATAAGCCATATCCCTGAATATATTTTATTTGCCGTAGTCGCTTTGATTGTTATAGGCGGAGTAGTTCTTATTAATGAGGGCCAAAGACAAATTCCTGTTTCCTACGCAAAGAGAATAAGAGGAATGAGAGTATACGGAGGAGTTTCTTCCCACCTCCCGTTAAGGGTAAATTCAGCAGGAGTTATACCAATTATATTTGCTCTATCTATATTATTATTCCCCGGCATTATTGCTCAGGTTTTAACTGTAGTTAATTTCGGTCCAGCTGTTAAAATAGCTGAAGCTGTTAATTTTGCTATACAAAATCAGGCCATATACGGTTTTCTGTACTTCTTTTTTGTTTTTGTTTTTACTTATTTTTACACATCAGTGGTTTTTGATGCCAAAGAAGTTTCTCAGAATTTACAAAAATCAGGAGGATTTATTCCCGGTATCAGACCGGGTCCAAGCACCGCAGTTTTTATTTCACATATTTTAAACCGCATTACTCTTGCCGGCGCAGTATTTTTAGGCAGTATTGCTGTATTGCCTACGGTTATACAAGGTATTGTTCCTATGGTTTTGCCCAGCGCCACAAACGTATCTAATTTAACTATCGGCGGAACAAGCGTATTGATCGTGGTATCGGTTGTTATAGAGACGTTTAAGCAGATAGGCGCGCAACTAAGTCTGCATGATTATGAGAATACATAAGTTTAATATTTATATTTTAAAGAGCGGTTTTTTGATAAACCGCTCTTTTTTGTTAGGATGAAAGCATGAACAGAAAGGCAACTACAATAATAATATTGGGCAGACCCGGTTCCGGTAAGGGTACGCAAGCCGCCTTGATAGCCAAAAAAATCAAAGCCGATGCATTGGGTACCGGCGATTTATTGAGAGATTTGGCTGATGAAAAGACTTATTTGGCAAAACAGCTGGCGCCCATACTTAAAAAAGGTAAGCTCGTTCCAACCTGGCTTGCTTCTTTTGTTTGGATAAGAGAATTGGGCAAGAATCGGTTAAACGCCTTTTGACCAGGAGAATATGCAGTTCTTGCCGCACTCCGGCTATAGAAGTCGCATACAAAGATACCGAAACAAGATGCCATATCTGTCGTGGAAAACTTATTCGCCGCACCGACGACAAACCAAAAGTTATTAAAAAAAGACTGAAAATATTTGATAAAGACGTTACGCCTATAGTTAAACATTACCGTCTGAAAGGTCACTTGAAGATAGTTAACGGTAAACAAGATCCGGATAAGGTTACTAAAGATATTCTAAAAATTATAAATTTATGACACAGACGACCGTAAAAAATAATTTAAAAGTTGTTATAATATGCGGACCACCGGGGGCGGGAAAGG
>LBYG01000011.1 GCA_000996085.1 Parcubacteria group bacterium GW2011_GWB1_40_14
CAACGTCGGCATCGGTGATACCAATCCTCTTTCATTGTTAACAGTAGGTAATGGTGATCTGTTTCAAGTAAATTCTTCAGGTAATATCGTTAAAATCAACAACATAACTTATAGCTGGCCCTCACTTCAAGGTGGAGCAAACCAGGTTCTTACCAATAACGGCTCAGGTACGCTTACGTGGGCAGCTCCATCGGCAACCGCAACACAAGTCAGTCGTGACGCTGTTAGTTTAAGTTCTGATTACGTTGCCCGCATACGTGTTGGAGCAGAAGCGAATTACCGCGCAGTTTTGGGTTTGACTTCAACCGATGTTCCTCAATTGCAATTTGGAGGGGGAGGCGCATCGGCACCGGATCTTACTTTGTATCGCGGTTCTTCTCCAAGAGCTTCTTTTAAAACAGCTAACCCAATTTTTATTGATAACAGTTATCTGGGCGTAGGTATTACTGGAGCCGAAGATGTTGATACAAATTTTCGCATTACCACCATCAGAGGCGGCATCAAAGCCGAATCTTCAAGCGCAACTCAGCCCGCAGGATATTTTAATAATACAAGCACTGGACCTGATATTAATATTAACGGCGCAGCATATAATTGGCCAGGCGCTAATTCTTCAGGAATTCTCACCAACAATGGTTCAGGACTTCTCACGTGGGTGTCAGCAGGCGCGAGTATTACTTGTAATCCTACTTGTACAACCAATTATGTTCCTAAATTCAATAGCGCGAGCACTGTAGGGAACTCTCAAATCTTTGATAATGGAACTAATGTAGGTATCGGTACGACGGGACCTAACCTAAAAACACAAATCGAAAGCGCTACAGGTGGATTACCAGCAAGTTCAGGAACTACACAAGGTGCAGGTGGACGACTTCGACTATCAACAGGAGGAGGAACGGGTATATTGGATATGGGTGTTGCGGGCGCCACCGGAGGATGGCTGCAAATGACCGACTCCTCGAATCTGGCAACCAATTATCCACTACTGCTTAATCCAAACGGTGGCAACGTCGGTATCGGTATAACCGCACCAGGCGCAAAACTTGAAGTTGCAGGCCAAGTAAAAATCACAGGAGGTATTCCAGGCGCAGGTAAAGTACTTACGTCAGATGCCGCAGGTCTTGCAACTTGGCAAATTCCTTCTGCTGCTCCAGCAACTCAGGTAAGTAAAGACAATGGAGTCATTAGCGATTATGTTGCCAGAATTAAACTTAATGCCGATACATTATATAGAGCGCAGCTTGGTTTAGACGGCGGTGGTCGCGGCGCATTACAATTTGGTGGAGGAGCTGGCGTGTACGATGCGGTTTTTTATCGCAATACAGCAAATGTTCTTCAATTTGATTACGCGTTGACCACAGAAGGTAATGCAGATCCTGCTTATCATATTACGTTAAACGCTAATACATTTACTAATAATCCCCGCGGAGGAATTAAAGCGGATATTAATGAAAGCGATACGGTTCAATCAAATATTGCCGCGTATTTTTCTGCGGCTAATTCAACGATAGGGAATTACGCATTATTAACCTACCAATCCTCTTTCATTGTTAACAGTAGGTAATGGTGATCTGTTTCAAGTAAATTCTTCAGGTAATATCGTTAAAATCAATAATATAACTTATAGCTGGCCCTCACTTCAAGGTGGAGCAAACCAGGTTCTTACCAATAATGGTTCAGGTGGTTTAACGTGGGTCGCGGCAGGAGCGTGCACTACCTGTTTCCATAACAACGGTGATTCATTTACCGGTTTGGCTACGCTTGGCACTAATGATGCGTATGAGTTGGCATTTGAGACAGGCGGTACCGAAAAGATGCGCATAGCATTCGGCAACGTCGGCATCGGCGATACCACTCCTCTTTCATTGTTAACAGTAGGCAACGGCGATCTATTTCAAGTCAATTCAACTGGAAATCTTGTTAAAATCAATAACATAACCTATAGCTGGCCTTCTTCTGCTCCCACCGCGGTCAATCAAGTGCTTTCTGTGCAAACCGTTGCAGGCGGCATACTTCAATGGGCATCTCCGGTTGCAACCGCAACGCAAATTACCAACAACACCGCCGTTACCAATGATTTTCTCGCACAGATTAAAAAGACAACCGATACTACATATCGTGCATACTTTGGTCTTGCTACGGTGAATGCGGTGAACGACATGCCTGTACTGCAATTTGGTATAGGCGGCGTGTCAGCACCTGATATTACGCTTACCAGAACTACAACTTCTCCGACTGTGAGAGGCGCATTTGGAATGATCAACGATCTTGTGGTGGCATCCGCAGGTGTCATAGGTGACAGCAATTTCCGCATCACGACTTTAAATGGCGGCATTAAAGCGGAAAATAGTTCTTCGACTAGTCCCGCGGGCTTCTTTAGTAATACGTTTAATAGCGCTACGCAAAGAGGACTTACTGTTGATATTGGATTTTTTGAAATGGGCACTACTTCTACTGTTCAATCAAATTCTACTGCAGGCAGAGGTCGCATCTATTTTAACGGTACTAAATTTTTGGTTTCACAAAATGGAGGAGCATATGTTGATTTAATCCCAAGCGGTGGTTCTGTAACAAGTTCAGGGAGCGCAACGTACATTCCGAAATTTACCACCGCGAGCAATATAGGGAATTCATTGATGTATGATACCGGAACGGGTATTGTCATTGGCGGAATAGCTTCTACGGCAAATACCGAGTTTGAAATCATAGGTAACGCTCAAGACAGCAATATTTTACTTGGCAATGCGACGGGAGCGAAGTTGATGCTGGCAGGGATGACGAGCGGAGTTGGAGCTGTTTATACCATGACTAACCATCCGTTATATCTTGGAGCTAACGGTACAAATTCATATGTAACCATAGGCACTACCGGCAACGTTGGAATCGGAACGACAGCTACTCCCAGTCAGAAACTCACTGTTAATGGCACCTTCGGCCTTCAAACAACAGGTTCCAACTACGTCGTGTTGCAGGGAAACGCAAGTCAGGCGTCAACTACGACATATACATTGCCGAATGGTTACGCTACTGCAAACAATCAAGTTTTGACGAGCGCTACATCAGGTTCAGGAGTTTTGACATGGGCAGCTCCATCGGCAACCGCTACTCAAGTCAGCTTCGATGCCGCCGAAGGTTCTGGTAATTACGTTGCGCAGATCAGGAAAGCGGCAGGAGCTACAGCCCTCGATACTTTTTATCGCGCTCGTTTGGCTCTTAATCCGGCGGGTAACGCTGGACGTCTTGAGTTTGGTTCAGGAACCTCAGCAACAGACACGTTTTTATCCCGTAGTTCTGCCGGCAATATCTTAGTAAATTATTCTTTAAGCGTAAATACTATCAATGATGTCAATTACTATCTGACAGTTTGGGGAAAGGGCATTAAAGGAACTTCTGTTGAACCCAGTTTTCCAGGAGGTTATTTTGAAAGTATCGCCGCAACTACTCCATATGCATTAATAACCGGTGCAGGCAATGTTGGAATCGGCGACTCATCACCAACTTCTTTGTTAACAGTAGGTAATGGTGATCTGTTTCAAGTAAATTCTTCAGGTAATATCGTTAAAATCAATAATATAACTTATAGCTGGCCTTCTTCTGCTCCCACCGCGGTCAATCAAGTGCTTTCTGTGCAAACCGTTGCAGGTGGCATACTTCAATGGGCATCTCCGGTTGCAACCGCAACTCAAGTTAGCAATGATAGCGGAGCAGCAGGTAGTTATGTCGCGCGTATTAAAGCAACCGCAGACGGAGTTGGGTCTTATCGTGCCGTTCTGGGTCTTAACGGCGCTTTGAATGGAGCGCTTGACTTTGGTCCTGGCGGTGCGGGCGTTATCGATACAAGTATATATCGCGCTGGTGTGGGACAAGTCCGTATAAATAATTATTTGGGTGTAAATGCAGGCGTTGATACTAACTATCGCATCACTACCTCAGGAGGTGGCATCAAAGCCGAAACTTCGACCGCAACTCAATCTGCCGGATATTTCCGAAATATTTCCGGAACTACTGATGGTAAACAAGGCGTTTGGATTGAAAGCAGTCTTTTGACAATGACCGGACTCGCTACTCAAACAGCTACGGCAGCAGCTGGGCAAGGACGTATTTATTTTGATGCAACTGCCAATAAATTTAAAGTTTCAGAGAATGGTGGAGGTTATGTTAATTTAGTCGGCGGTGCGGCTATTAGTTATGTTGAAAGTTATCTTGCTTCAGATTTTGCAGGTCCTGCCATCGCTAACACGTATAGTAATACTAGCGCTACGGGTCTTTCGATTAATCTTCCTACTGCCGGAACATGGCTTATTACCAGTAATATTATAGTAACGGATAATACTTTTTCAGGTTTTCCTAATGTTAATTTTACCGCTAAATTATGGGATGGCGTCACGGTTGAATCTTCTACTCAAGCAGTGGGTGGTTATGTCCAGGCAACTTCCATGACGCTGTCAGGTATTGTTATAACATCAGTAGCAAATACTTCTTATAGAGTAGATGTAGCTTCGGGTGCAGGTGCTTTTTTTATTATGGCCACAGCGATTAACAACGTTGCAGGTGCTAATGCTAGCAGCATCCGCGCAATCAAGATTCAGTAATTTACGAAAAATTAAAGTCAGACATTAATTTAAAGCGCCTTGTGGCGCATGTGGCGGTGCGGTATAGTATATTTATGGAATTAGAAGAACAAAAACTTAAAAGTATTTTGGTAGAACAACGCGAAGAATATCAGCGGAATACAGAGGTCATGATTGAAGATTTTAAGTCAGATTTCCGCGTTTTTGGAGAACAACTTACCGGTGTACAGGAGGATGTGGCTACGTTGAAAGATGACGTTTCGATTTTGAAAGATGACGTTTCGATTTTGAAAGATGACGTTGCGACACTAAAAGATATGGTCTTTAAAAACACTGAAGATATTGAAATTATAAAAGCTGATCTACATATCATTAAAGATGATCTGAAAGAAAAAGTGAGTCGTGAAGAATTTAAAGTGCTTGAACGGCGCCTCGAAATTTTAGAGAAAAAAGTTTAAGTTGCTAGTATTAAACTTGATTTTTATTAAATTAGCCACAACGCCCTGCTTTAGCAGGGTGTTGTGTGTTGTTTAACGGGTTATTGAGGGACTAAATTTAAAGAATCTTTCGCTGTATTGAGTTTTTGCTTTTTATGGCCGTTCCGCTATAATAAAATGGACTGAAAAATAATTAATATATAATGTTTTATGACAAAAAGTATACTTAATCGTTTACCAATAGGACTTATTATTGCTACAGTGTTTTTGACGCCGCTGTTCTTTTTGCCGGGAACCCCGGAAATACTCGAATTTAATAAGCAGATTTTAATAATTTGCGGAAGTTTTATTGCGTTGCTTGTTATCTTAGCTTTTTCTTTGTCCAGAGGCTATATTTCTTTGCCGCGTTCTTTTGCGCATATAGCTGTTTTTTTGGTGCTTTTCTCGAGTTTTATTAGCGCGATATTTTCGCAAAACAGCAATTTAAGTTTTCTGGGTTTCGGCTCAGGCTCGCAAGAAGCCTTTTTGAGCATTTTAGCTTTTGCATTATTGTATTTTTCGATATTGATTTATTTTACTCGACGATGGTCGTTATGGCTTCTTCGGACGCTGGTTTTTAGCGGTGTTCTGGTTGGATTAACGGAAATTATTGCGATTTCAGGTATTTTAAAAAATATATTATCCGTAGATTTTTCTACCGTAGGAGCTCCGGGCTCTACGGGTCTTTTTATGGCAGCTACCCTGGCTATAAGTATTGGAGGCGCTATGTTTTGGATAGGGAAATGGCAAAAAATAGCAACTGTTTCGTCAATTTTTATTTTTGTTGCCGCCATCTTAATTTTTCAGGATTTGATTTGGGTGATTTTTTCTTTTTCGGCAACCTTTATGCTCCTATTGCATCTTTTGCATTTGCGTAAGGCTAGCTCGAGTGTTTTAAGTACAGTGTTTTTAGGAACTTTTATTGGTTTATCGCTGGGTTTTTTCTTGTTTGCTCCTTTAGCCGGTTTGGTTTTTTCTTCTGTTGAGGTTTTACCTTCACTGTCTTTGAGCCTGGATATTGCCCGAAGAAGTCTTTTAGAAAGTCCATTATTCGGCATTGGACAAGGTAATTGGGTCAACGCTTATAATTTATATTTTCCGGAGGAACTTAACCAGGGGAGCTTTTGGAATGTAAGCTTTATACAATCCGGATCAAAATTTCTTACTTTGGTTGTAACCGGCGGGATTTTAAGTTTTTTGAGTTGGGCAATGTTTGTTATTTTGGTTGGAGTAGGCGGATTTAAGAATGGATACTTTGCATATCAGGGATTTACCAAAAACCTTTTTAGTTTAAGATCGTTCGCGTTTTTTTTGAGAAAAAAACAAATAAGCGAAAGTAATCAAGGTTTAAATATTTCCGTCTCACCCAATACTGATATATTTTTTCCGGTATTTTTTGCGTGGTTCCTGCTTGTTTTGGGCCAGTTTTTTATGGGCTCTAATATTACACTTGAAGTTTTGTTTTGGATATTGAGCGCGATATTATTATTGCCTTTAAAAAAGGAAAATTTTAATGTTGATTCCGGTGATGTTCAAGATAAAGACGAATCAAGTTTTTTTAAATTTACCAAAGATTCGTTGGCCTTTCAGATTATAGCCTTAACCGTAGCTATTTTAATTATTGCGAGCGTGAGCGTTGGATTGATATTTGCTAAGCGTTATGCGGGAGCGATAGCTTATAATAATGCGTCAAAAGAGTTTAGTAAAAATAATAGAAAAGGAGTTTTAGATAGCTTAAAATTTGCAGTACGCATGGAGCCGGTTAATAATTTTTATTTAATATCTCTTAGTGAAGTGGCCCTTCGAGCCTTTATTGAGGAATCTTCTTCGCAGGAAGAATTAAATCAAGAAAAATTGGATCGTGTTAATGAGTATAGCGCTTTGGCTCTTGCTTCAGCTCAAACTTTAACAATAAAAGAACCTCAAAAAGCAGATAATTGGTATTTAATGGCAAAAATTTATGTCACCATGAATCAATCGGGCGTTATAGAAGCCAGCGAAAAGGCTTTTGAAGCTTTTGCCAAAGCGATAGAATTGTCGCCCAAAAACCCTCTTTTTGTAACAGAGCTTGGCAACGCGCAATTTTATTCTTGGAATAGTGCTGACGTAAATGATATTTCCGATAAAGAAAAAGATAAATTATTTTCTGAGGCAGAAAAGTCATTTAAAAAAGCTATAGAGTTAAAGAAAGATTATGCTCCGGCCCATTTTGGTTTGGGTGTGTTATATTATCGTGAGCAAAATTATATTGACGCGGAAAAAGAATTTAGAGCAATAATTTCTTATGTACCGGCTTCTTCCGACGCGCATTATCTTTTGGGATTAACGCTTGACGCAAAAGGTAATAAGCCGGAAGCTATTTACGAATTTGAGATAGTTGCTCAATTAAACCCGGATAACGCGGAAGTTAAAAAAATTATTGAAAATCTTAAGGTTGGTAAGGCGGCATTGGATGGAATTGGATCGGATATTCCGCAGCCGAATGTAAGCGAATAAAAATTAAAATGGTTAACAGGCATATAAAAATTTTATTTCTGGATAAAGTTATATCCAGAAATTTAAAATATGGGACTAAAGGATTTTCTATTACTGAAGTAATGATAGCAATGGGCATTATTGCTTTGGTGTCTGTAGCAGTACTTACTTTATTGGCTTCCGCGTTTCGTGCCAACGCGCTTTTAAGAAATACGGTTATTGCTTCCGGTCTTGCCGAAGAGGGCGTCGAACTTATACGTGCTATAAGAGACGGGAATTGGCTTGAGGGCAAAACAATTGACGGGGTTACATGCGGGCTTGGAACAGATGAATGGCGAGAAGGTTTATGTTCAGGAGTATATGTCATAGATTACAGCGACGACTTGAGCACCGAGTTGAATAATTTTTATGCGTCAGGGAACGATTTTTTATGCAGGAACGCTAATGGTTATTATATCCGCAATAACGGCGTTTCTTGTCCTCCGGGATCTTCAGCGACACAGTTTCGCCGGCAAATAATCATAAGCAATGATACTGTTTATGAGTTTGTGGCTGATGTTTATATATATTGGTGTCGAACAGGAGTTCAGCCTTGCCCACAAGATTATGAAAGTGTTTTGCGCGTGGAGCAGAGATTTAGTAATTGGCTAGGAAGTTAAAAGGATTATGCTCAATAGGTATTTTTTTATTAAAATAAAAGATTATATTAGGTATAATGAATCGCCGTTTTTTAACAAGAAAAATGGGCAGGTCCATTCGATGGGCTCAGGACAAGCCGGATTTTCTTTGCCGGAGCTAATAGTTGGAATTTATGTTTTTTCTATTGTTATGGTGATGGGTTCAGGCGCGATCATGGCAGTTTTACGCAGTCAGCGTATTGTTTTGAAGGAACAGGAACTTTTGGATAATACTCGCGGTTCTCTGGAAGTTATGAGTAAAGCTTTAAGATTAAGTTATGATTATCAGGTTCCTGCTCCCGGGAATACAGGTATAACCAGTATTCTTGTTAATCATCCTGCAAAAACCGGCCTTGCTGATTGCCCAACAACTTCTCCTTGTCCTGTTAAATATTATCGCAGTACCGTTGGAAACATAGGTGTAATTTATGAACAAAATTGTCCAAGTGGTTGTGTGGGGGTGAATGGCGGACTTCCCGGCGCAGCCATACCTCTAACCTCAGATCAAGTTAACATCAGGAAGTTAGAATTTGTTGTGACCGGCTATGGTACGGTTGATGATAACCAAGCTCGTGTTACGATTTATATGGAATTTTCTCCTGTGACGTCTATAGCAGGCAACCGCATAATTCCAATTCAGACCACATTAACACAACGTCTTTTTGATGTACCATAATATGTCCCGTTAGAAAATTGCGATATTTTATGAATTATTTTCTCTATAAAATTATTAGTCTTTTTAGTAATCGCCAAAAAAGGCAGTGGTCTTTTTTGGCTGTTAACTTGCGGGCAATTTTCTAACGGGATATGTTAAATTCTAAATTTTCCGCCATTGTTAATTTATCTAAGCAAATTTTACAATGGCGTGAATCCGCCTTTGGCGGACAACAAATTTTAAATTCTAAAAAAAGTGGATTTTCTCTGGTTATTGCTATGATGTTGATGACATTGACCGTAAGTACGGTTTTGGGCATTGTGAGTCTGTTCCTTAGGGAATTTAAACTGAATACTGATCTTAAGTATTCAACTCAGGCTTTTTATGCCGCCGAGACGGGAATCGAAAAATATTTATGGGAATTTCGTAGAAATGGAATGGGGAATAAAGGAATCTTTTCTTGTGCTACTGATTGTTTGGGAAATGGCGCTACATATAGTTTAGAGTATGATTTTACCGGTGAGGTGCCGTTTTATATACTTTCAACTGGTGATTTTCGGGGTATAAAGAGAGCCATCAGAACAAACTTCTGATTTGTTTATAGATAAGTCAGTTAAGTTGTAATATGGATAGAACTCAAAATAAAAATTTAAAAGAACGCATAAAAATAGAAGACAGGATAAACAAATTGCGTAAAGAGATAGAAAAACATAGATATTTATATCATGTATTAGATAGTCCCGAGATTTCCGATTCCGCCTTAGATTCTTTGAAACACGAACTTGAGCAGTTAGAAAGTCAATATCCGGAATTTATAACTCAAGATTCGCCAACTCAGCGTATAGGAGGAGAAGCAAAAAAAGAATTTGCCAAAGTGGTACATTCTTCACCGATGCTTTCTTTTACCGATGTGTTTTCGGAAGAAGAATTTGAAGCTTGGGGAAGGCGCAATGAAGACTTTGTTGATAAAAATATTTCTGATGGTTTTTATTGCGAATTAAAAATAGACGGACTGGCGGTTTCGTTGATATATAAGAACGGTGCTTTTGCGATCGGTTCTACAAGAGGGAACGGAGTTATCGGGGAAGAAGTGACTATGAATTTGAAAACCATAGAAGCCATTCCCTTAAAGTTGCGTGAGCCGGAAATTATATATAGCGAATTGAAAAAAGCGGGATTTGAAAAAGCAGCAAACTTTTTCCGCAGTGGGTGGCCGAAAGAACTTGAGGTTAGAGGAGAGGTTTTTATGAATACGAAAGATTTTTTGACATTAAATAAGATCCAGACAAAAAACAATAAACCCTTGTTTGCAAACCCCCGGAACGTTGCCGCAGGTTCCATAAGGCAGCTTGATCCAAAGATCACTTCATCGCGCCGGCTTGATTCTTTTGCGTATGATTTGGTGACCGACATGGGACAGGTTACGCACGAAGAAATTCATAAAATACTTAAAATATTGGGATTTAAAACCAATAGTCACAATAAATTTTGTGCTGATGTGAATGAGGTTATGGCTTTCCATAAAAAATGGGGCGTTGATAGAGATAAGCTGGCTTACGAGATCGACGGCGTAGTAGTTATTGTTAATGATATTGATAAGTTTAAATCTCTTAGTGTTGTAGGTAAGGCTCCCCGCGGCGCAGTAGCATTTAAATTTGCTTTGAAAGAGGCAGAAACAATAGTTGAAGATATAAAAATTCAAGTTGGACGTACCGGCGCTTTAACTCCTGTTGCCGCATTGAAATCGGTTCAAATAGGTGGCGTAACGGTTCAGCATGCAAGTTTGCATAATGCAGATGAAATTGAACGTTTAGGTCTTTATATCGGGGATACCGTTATAATCGGCAGAGCGGGGGATGTAATTCCCAAGGTATTGCGGGTTTTGCCCGCAATGAGGCCAAAAAGTGCACGCAAATTTAAAATGCCAAACTCGTGTCCTGATTGCGGCAAGAGAGTTGAGCGGATAAATGCTGAGGATGTTATTATCAGATGTATAAATAAAGATTGTCCGGCCAAGCATCGGGAGTGGCTTTATCACTTCACATCGCACGCGGCATTTGATATCGTGGGTCTCGGGCCCAAAATATTGGACCGATTACTTGAAGAAGGCCTAATTGAAGACGGAGCCGACATTTTCACTATAGATCCTAAAGTTATTGCGACCCTTTCTGGATTTGGTGAAAAATCCGCGCAAAAACTATATATATCAATTGAAAAAAGTAAGACCATTCCGTTGGAAAGATTTATATATGCTTTGGGAATTCCCAACGTGGGGGAGGAAACCTCTTTGGTTTTAGCGCAACATTTTGGGACTTTAGACAGGATGGTTAAAGCTACCGCTGAGGAATTGAACAATATAGAAGATATAGGTGATTTAACAGCAAAGAGTATTGCAGATTGGTTTAAAAACCTGCAGAATCGGAAATTTATTCAAAAATTTCTGAAAGTTGGATTAAAGATATTGCTGGTCAAAAAGCAAACTACTCCCGGCAAATTAACAAATAAGAGTTTTGTATTAACCGGAATCATGGATAGTATGAGCAGAGACAAGGCAAAACAGAGAATAAGAGAGGCGGGTGGAAAGATTTCAGAAAGCGTGAGCAAAAATACAGATTTTGTGGTTGTGGGTAGTGAGCCTGGAGATAAGTACGAGAAGGCAAAGAAATTAGGAGTTAAGGTACTTTCCGAGGATGAATTTTTAAAAATGATTAAAGTTTAATAACCAAACACCAAGAAACAAGAGACAGACAAATTACAGTGTCCAATATTCAATAATCAAATGCGTATTTGTATTTTGGAGTTTGAAGCTTATAATTTGTTTGGTTATTGTTTCTTGTATCTTGATTATTGTTTTCTATGATCTCAAAAGAAGAAATATTAAAGGCGGCGGCTTTGGCAAAGCTTAAATTAACCGCTAAGGAAGAAGATAAATTTGCAGCGGAACTTGCAAATATTGTTGCCTATGTTGATGAATTAAAAAGCGTGGATACAGAGAACATTGAAGCGGTTTCGCATATTACAGGGTTAGAAAATTCATTCCGTGAAGACAGTCTTGAGGTCCTGGAGGAAGATAAACTGCCTCACGGTCAGGATTTGATCGGACAAACTCCAAAAGTTAAAAATGGTTACGTTGTTGTTCCAAGAATTTTGTCAGATTTATAACACTACTAAGAATTTATGATTTTTTCGAACATGACAATTAAAAAAGCCCGCGAATTGATGGACAATAATGAACTTAAGTCTTCTACGCTGGTTGATTATTATTTGGACAACATCTCAAAAGAAAATAAGGACCTTAATGCGTATTTGTCTGTGTTTAGCGATGAGGCGCGTAGAGAGGCTTTGGAGACAGATGAGCGTTTAAGCCGGGGAGAAAACCCTGGAGTTTTAGCCGGAATACCAATAGCAGTAAAAGATAATATTTTAGTACGGGGATATAATGCCACCGCGGGTTCAAAGATTTTAGAGAATTATGTTGCATCATACGACGCTACGGTTGTGCGCAAGCTGAAAGATGCCGGTGCGATTATTTTGGGTAAAACAAATCTGGACGAATTCGCTATGGGATCTTCCTGTGAGCAATCTGCTTTCGGTCCCACTAAGAATCCTCGCAATAGAGAATATGTGCCTGGCGGCTCTTCCGGCGGCTCAGCATGCGCTGTAGCAGGGGAGTTTGCTTTAGCTGCTTTGGGTTCGGATACAGGAGGTTCAATAAGACAACCGGCATCTCTATGCGGAATAGTGGGATTAAAACCCACATACGGACGGGTATCAAGATCGGGTCTTATTGCTCTCGCGTCATCTTTGGATCAAATTGGTCCGATGACCAAAAACGTATATGATGCCGCCTTGTTGTTGTCGGTTATTTCAGGTCATGACGTTAACGATGCCACTACTTTACCGGGAGAAAAATTTGAGTTAAATGAAGATATGTTTTCCGGAAATATTGAAGGATTAAAAATCGGATTACCGCAGGAATACTTTATTGAGGGTATAGACAGCAGAGTCGGTCAAATAATCGAAAAAGCCTCAAAAGATCTGGAAGCTCGTGGTGCCAAACTTTATCCGGTCAGTCTTCCTCATACTAAATATGGTTTGGCAACTTACTATATAATTTTACCGTCTGAAGCGTCAGCCAATTTAGCCCGTTTTGACGGGATAAGATACGGCTACTCTGTCGCCCGTACTGAACAGGGCCGAAGTGCTCGTACTGAGCAGGGTCGAAGTGCAAATAATTCTTCCGATAAAAATATGTGGGATATATTTATAGACAGCCGCTCTCACGGATTTGGGGATGAAGTGCGCCGCAGGATAATTTTGGGAACTTTTGCTTTGTCTTCCGGGTATTATGATGCTTATTACAATAAAGCTCAGTTGGTACGCGCATTGATACGTAGAGATTTTATTGAAGCATTTAAAAAAGTTGATGTTTTGTTAACGCCTACATCTCCGACCCTACCTTTTAAATTCGGAGAAAAAACCGATGACCCTTTGGCCATGTATCTTGCCGACGTGTATACTGTATCTGCTAATCTTGCGGGGATCCCGGGAATATCACTTAATGCCGGAGAAGTTGAAGGTTTGCCCGTAGGTTTACAGTTGCTCGCAGCCAATAAAAATGAAGATATTCTTGTGAAAGTGGCCAATGCGTATGAACAAATTTATAATCAATAATTTTAAATTATGCCGGGTAGTGAAAATTAGACTGTTCCGCGAAGCGGAACAAAAAGAAACATTGTCTGGTATAATAAGTTAGTTAAATTAAATATTTAAGTTAAAGTAGAATTTGATGAAAATAATTTAGTCAAATTTCTACTACCTGGTATGAGTGACGCAATATATAATATTTTTAACGGACAAGACCCGGCTTTATTTATGGGTCAAATATTTTCTTTTATTCCTGTTCCGGAATGGTTAAACGGTTTCATTTCGGTTTATAAAATTTTTGCCGCTATATTTTCAATCGCAGCTTTTCTTGCGATCGTATGGGTTATTATACGGCTTAACCGTTTAATTTTTTCAACGTATATGCAGAATATTACGGCTTCATTCAGCGCCGAAACTCTTCCTGCTGATAAAATATCTAAGCAATGGGCTAAGATAAAATACAGAATTGATCGCAATACGGAAGCGGAATGGAAATTGGCGGTTATTGAGGCAGATAAATTAGTTGATGATATCCTTAAAAAGATGGGCTATCCGGGTGAGGATATAGCTGAAAGGCTAAAAACAGCTACTCCTGAGCAAATCCAATCTTTAAACCTATTGCGCGAAGCGCATAAATTACGGGATACGGTTGTACATGACCCTGAATTTTATGCCTCAGAACTTGAAATAAAGAACGCAATTGACTATTACGAAACTTTTTTGAGAGAAGTTCAGGTGATTGACTAACTTGAAAATATGCAATATCATGGTGTAGCGGTTAATCAAGTTTATTAAGGTAGGGTTTAATCTTGATTTTTAGCGTAAAAGTTAAAGTGAAAAGTGCAAAATAACGATATTAAAGTAGGTTTAATTTTGTTGTTTTACGCTTTTATTTTTACGCTTTTTTCGTCGCGGGGTGGAGGAACGGTACCTCAGCGGTCTCATAAGCCGCGGAAGCGAGTTCGACTCTCGCCCCCGCAACACTTCGACTCGCTTCGCTCGCTCAGTGCAAGCAATTAAAAATATACGGGCGAGGCGAAGTGCCCTGAGCCTGCCGAAGGGCAAAATAGTATGTGGTACGTTTATATTGTTAAATGTGAAGATGGAAGTTTTTATACGGGAATAACCACTGATATAAGAAGAAGATTTAAGGAGCATAAGACCGGAAAAGGTGGTCATTATACAAAATCACATAAAATAACCAAATTATTGTATACTGAAAAATATACCAACCAAAAAGACGCATTAAGACGAGAATTTCAAATAAAAGGTTGGCGAAAAGATAAAAAAATAAAATTAATTAAATTTGGGAAACCTAATATATAAATAATTAAATATATGAACAAAAAAAATATTATTTTAGTAGTTGCAATAGGAGGCATTTTAATAGGAGGTATTGCTGCCTATATGTATTTTAATTCACAAAACGAAGCAAAAATTAAAGCGGAACAGGAAGAAGAGGTCATAGAAGCTCAAACGAAAGCGGCTGTTTTCGAGGAAGATCGCTCTGAGCAAATAGCTTATGCAAAGAGATTATATGAACAATATAAAGCCGCAGGAGGAAGTTTTGCAAGCGGTCCTTGTTTAGCTAATGGCACAGAATGGGCAATTGATGTTGTTCACAATCCTCGTCAGCCGATAGATGACGATCCAAGCTATCAATGCTCATCTTATGTTTCGGGTCAAGCTAAATATTTTGTGGAACTTGATACAGAAGGAAACGTTTTGAGAGCGGAATAGAATTTTGATCAAGATAGTCCCGAAGGAAACCTTCGGGATTCTGTACGCCAGGATAGCTCAACGGCAGAGCGGGCGTCTCATAAGCGCCATACAAGGGTTCGACTCCCTTTCCCGGCACATCCAATTTGCTTAGTTCGCAGCAGCGAACTGTAGCAAATTGTGATGCCCGCCTTTGGCGGGCTTTAGCAAGGAAAGTCTTCAAAGGCGACCGTTTATTCTGACAACAACTCGATTTGCTCATTGGTCAGAATGGCGAATTGAGATGCCCGCCTCTGTGGCGGGCATTCATAGTTTAAATTATGCGAACGGATAATAAATTATCAAGGAAACAAAAAGAAGAAAAATTGCTTTTCTTTGCACGTAAACATTTAGGTAAGCCATATAAATATGGCGCGCGCCCATGGCAGGCTCCATTGATGTTTGATTGTTCCAGTTTTGTTCAGTATCTATATAAACGCGTAGGAGTTATTTTGCCGCGAGTTAGCATTGAACAGGCAAGACGCGGCAAGAAAACTGCAAAAAATAAATTACAATCGGGAGACCTCATTTTTATAAAAGGGGGGATGGGACGTTATAATAAATATTTTCCCGAGGGCATAGGGCATGTTGCAATGTATGTCGGAAATGGTAAAGTTATTCATGCGGAAGGAGTAAAATATGGAAAAGTGACTGAAGAACCCTTGGATGCCTTCCTTAAAAGATCTAAAATTACTGTTATCAAAAGATACTTATAAATAATAATGGACCCATGGTGTAGCCTGGTTTAACACGCCTCCCTGTCACGGAGGAGATCAGGGGTTCAAATCCCCTTGGGTCCGCTGTGGATGGTATATCTAAACGAAATTTTGGAGCGGGGTCATGAGAGGACCTGCCTGCCGGTAGGCAGGGATTAGGGGTTCTCCACCACTTTTTTGTATGGTCGCTTGCGACCAAATAAAAGGCGGATCCGCCTTTGGCGGAAAATCCCCTTGGGTCCGCAATGAAATTTTTATCCGACTTCACGTCGGATAAAATTTTATTTGAGTACCAAGGGGTTTGAAGGGCGCCTAAATAACACTTGGGATCCATAAATACCTTGAAAGACGGTAAAACCTTTATTGTACAAGTTTAAAATAAGTTTTGTTTCTTTCTGTGAGGGTTAACGCGAGTGGTAAGTTTTAATGTGTTGGTTATCAATGTTTTTTCTTTTTTGTGCGATAATATATGCATGCCCGAAATGTTTATAGAGACACTTATTTTTTACAGTCGTTCCATTATTCCATGGTTAGTTTTTGGTTCTGTGGCGGCATATATTGTCGAGCGGCGGTTTTCTGCTGATGCGGTTTATAAATACTTTGGTGTCATGACGGTTAGAAAATTATTTTTTCTCCAAGCGCTTGGTATGGTTTCGCCTTTAAGTATTATGTCACAGTTACCCGTTGCAGGGTCCCTGGTGCGTCTCGGCGCGCATCCGGGCTTGCTCTTAAGTTTTTTCGTTGCTGAACGAGCATATGATTTTCAATCGTTTCCGATCATAGCCGGACTTTTTGGTATAAAAATAGCATTTTTGAATGCGATCGCAATTTTTTTATCGTTGAGTGTTGCTGCATTTGCGACAAGAAATTTACCACTGACAATTAAATCAAGTGCTTCGATTGATGGAGAGAGTTTCTGGATGAGACAAGGAAAGATTTTTGGTGTTGTCATGACGGGGATTTTCATCGGAGCAGCACTTCGTACGTTCATTCCGGCAGAGGAATTTCGTAGTTTTTCGAGTAATTATGTAGGCGGAATTGTGATCTCGCTTGTTGTGGGGATTATTCTGTATTTCGGAACCATACTTGGTAATTATCCAATCGCTAAGGCGTTTGCCGACCTGGGTATGTCATCTGCGGGCATTTTTGCTTTTCTTACCGTATCTCCGGTTCTCAATCTGGTAGTTGCATTTCTTTTTGCTTCCATCGTTCCTATTCGATATGTTGTGCGGCAGTTTGGTATTTATGCAATCGTTGCGCTCATTTTGACGATTTTTATCTCGACAGCGTTATAATTTTATTTAATTTGTATCAACGTGTTTGGAATGATATTATTTCAAATATGAGCGCTATTGAAATTAAGGAGGTTGTTAAGACGTATTTTAATCGAAGGGACAGCTCTACGGTTGTCGATAAACTCTCTATTGGCGTGGAACGCGGGGAGGTTTTTGGTTTTTTAGGTCCAAATGGTGCCGGGAAGACAACAACAATGAAAATGCTCGTTGGTTTAACCAGACCAACCAGCGGCGCGCTTAAAGTATTGGGAGAAAAACCAGATGCGCCGGAAGTCAAGAAAAAAATTGGTTTTATGCCCGAAAGTTCATCT
The DNA here is from genome assembly GCA_000996085.1 of Parcubacteria group bacterium GW2011_GWB1_40_14. Classification (GTDB taxonomy): domain Bacteria; phylum Patescibacteriota; class Minisyncoccia; order Terrybacterales; family GWB1-40-14; genus GWB1-40-14. Next base: position 17,582 of record LBYG01000011.1, read on the forward strand.
TTTTATCTTTATCTTTCAGGTAAAGAGTTTTTAAGTTTTATTGCCGACATCTTCGGTTTATCTAAGGATAAAAAAGAAGAAAAAATAAATAAGCTTTTGCACGAAGTTAATCTTTACGAAGCCAGAGATGTTCAGATAAGAAAGTATTCCAAGGGCATGGGGCAACGTTTGGGTTTGGCGCAGGCTTTGATAAATGATCCTGAAGTATTGTTTTTAGATGAACCCTTGGACGGACTTGATCCTATGGGTCGTGCCGAGGCAAAAGAATTACTTATTAAACTGAAAAAAGCAGAAAAAACAATCTTTTTTAATTCTCATATCCTTTCTGATGTTGAAGATATATGTGACCGAGTCGGAATAATCGATAAAGGACATCTGATAGCGGTGGGAACGGAACAGTTAATATGTTTAACCGAGTTTTAGCTATAGCGTTGAATACATTTAGAGAGTCTATCCGGGACAGGATATTATTTGTTGTTGCGGTTTTTGCTTTGTTTATTATAGGCTCTTCATTGTTTTTGGGTTCCATATCTTTGGATCAGGATATTAAAATAATTAAGGACTTTGGCCTGACCGCAATATTTCTACTGCAGATTTTTATTATAATTTTTGTTGGCGCAAATCTTATCTATAAAGAAGTTGAGCGCAAAACCTTTTTCTTGATATTGTCAAAGCCAATTAAAAAATCAGAAGTAATTATGGGTAAATGGCTGGGTCTTTCCTTGACCATATTTTTGATGACTGCGCTCACATCTTTAATGTTTTTCGGGGTGTTGTTCATTAAAATCGGTACCTTGAACGGAATCCCATATCTTATTTTGGCAATTTTATTGGGTTTTATCGAAGCAACGCTGATAATTATGATAAGCATACTTTTTTCCGGTTTTACTTCACCCATACTTTCTTCGGTTTATACCGTTTCACTTTTTCTTATAGGCCATTCGTCTTCTGTTGTTTTGGGGATAATAGATAGGCAGGACAATGTCATAATAAAATATATATTTTCCGTTCTATATTATATTTTTCCGAATTTAGAAAAATTCAATATACGAAACGATGTTTTATACAATTCAATACCCGTTTTCCAGACATTGGCTCTAACGGTAGTTTATGCTCTGGCTTATGGCGCAGCTCTCTTTCTTATTGCTAAATTTATTTTTGATCGCAGAGAATATTAGACCAAATAATTTAGATTATGAGGATTTTTTTCAGATTAAGCAGCGTTTTTCAAATAACCGCCCTGGCAGTTTTATTTTTGGTCGTGTTTTGGTCTCAGACGGGTTACAATCATTTTTTTAAAGACAGGAGATTGCATTATCCTGCGCAGGTTTTTTTAGCGCCGGCAACGTTGGTTGAGAGTTCTTCGTTTGGTTTCCGCAATTTTTTGGCCGATGTTTTTTGGATCCAATCTGTTCAATATTTGATCATAGAGGGACTTTTGAAAAATAGTTTTATGTTTCAATATCTGGATATTGTTACGACTTTAGATCCGCGTTTTGAATATCCATATCTTTTTGCTAATTTGATCTTGCCTCGTAAAGGTTCTATAGACGAAGCGCGTTTTCTTACGGACAGGGGAATTGAAGCCATACCTTCAAGCTGGCAAATACCTTTTTATTTAGGAGTTCAGTATAAAGTTTTTTCGAAAGATTATGAGCAGGCGCTGAAATATATGAATATTGCCGCATCAAAACCGGGAAAACCCGATTATGTTGATAGCTTGATCGCTTCTTATACTTTGAGATCAGGAGATCAAACAAGCGCCAGAGAACTTTTTGACGCAATATATAAGACAACCACCAATGAATTTATTAAGCAATCCGCAAAAGCCTGGATACAAGAGATCGACCATATAGGGTTAATTCAAAGTTTAGTTTTTGGCTATAAACGTTTATATGGGGTTTATCCGCAAACAATCGATGATCTTATCACAAGAAAATTGATTGGAAAGATTCCTGACGACATAAAGAGTTTTCGTTTCATTATTAATCAGGAAACCGGGATGCTTATAATAGAATAATCCCTGCATTTCTGGTATTATTGAAATATGAATTCTAATATAAATATATTATTGGTTGAAGATGAGGAAGCTTTGGGTAAAATAATGACTGCTCGTTTGAAAGAAGAGGGGTTCGGCGTAGATTTATTTTTGACAGGAGAAGGCATTATTCCAATAGTTAAAAAAGTTAAGCCGAATCTTGTGCTTTTAGATATTTTATTGCCCGGGAAAGACGGGATAGAAATACTTAAAGAACTTAAAAGCGACCCCGAATTAAAGCAAATTCCTGTTGTTATGTTAACAATGTTGAATGATGAAATTCGCATTGCCGAAGCAATGGAATTGGGTAGCAGGGGATATTTAGTTAAAGGCGATTATAATTTGGATATGTTGGCTAAAACCGTTAAAGATATATTGATCAAGCCATAGGGAGTTTTTGGCATTCTTTGAGACGTCCTAAAAATAAGGGCCGTCTTTGATTTTTCCTTGTAAACACAGGTTTTTTTTGCTAAAATGCTAAAAGCGCGCCCAGAAATACAACTTCGACTGTTCTCGTAATAACGCGAGAACCCCAAAGCCGTTAAGTGTATTTTAATGGGTCGGGTTATTTAAAGTTTTCAAAGATTTAGATTATTACTCTAATTGTCGAAGTTGATATACTGGGCATGAAGAAAAATAACGATGAAAATACGAATATTTTAAGCATCAAAAACGATGTTTTGCAGGCGATTCACGGCGCCAATAGCGCATCCGAACTAAACAAGATTTACAACGCGTATTTAGGCAAAAATGGCGTATTACGTAATCTTTTGCGTTCTATTGGAGATATTCCCGCAGAAAAAAGACCCGGATACGCAAAAGAAATTCATAACGTAATTGCTGCGATAGAAAATAGTTTAAGAGATAAAGAAGGCGTTTTTTTGGAGAACAATATTCAAACGACCGATAAGGGTTTGGATATAACGATGCCCGGAATAAAAATAAAAAACGGACATTTGCATCCGCTTACTTTGATTGAACGAAGAATAGAACACATTTTTTCAAGTCTGGGTTTTGGTGTGGTAGAGGGTCCTGAAGTTGAAGATGAGTGGCATAATTTTGATGCATTAAATATTCCCAAAAATCATCCGGCCAGAGATATGTGGGATACCTTTTGGTTGCGGAGCAAACAGAAAATTTCAAATTCCAAGAAACAAATTCCAAGTCCGCGGTTATTACTACGCACTCACACTTCGCCGGTGCAAATACGGTATATGGAAATGCATGAACCTCCATTTCGCATTATAGTTCCCGGTAAAGTATATCGCTTTGAGGCTACAGACGCATCACACGAATTGCAATTCAATCAAGTAGAAGGTCTTATGGTCGGCAAAGATATTAGCGTGGCCAATTTTAAATATATAATAGGCGTATTTTTCGAAAGATTTTTTGGAACCAAAATTAATGTTCGTTTGCGTGCGTCGTATTTTCCATTTACGGAACCGAGTTTTGAAGTAGACATAAACTGCCTTTTTTGTTCGGGGAAAGGTTGTTCTACGTGCGGACATTCCGGCTGGCTTGAAATGGGCGGGGCAGGAATGGTTCACTCGGAGGTTTTTAATGCCGTAAAGTATGATCTCAAGTTAGTTCAGGGTTTTGCTTTTGGTTTCGGATTAGAACGTTTTGCGATGATGAAATACAGGATTCCGGATATAAGACTATTTAACTCAGGAGATATCCGTCTATCTCAGCAGTTTTAAACTATGAAACCCCGTTAGAAAATTGCTATATTTTATGAATGATTCGTTAAATAAAAGTAATTGTTTGTTGGTTAGACGCCAAAAAAGCCTTTTGACTTTTTTGGCGATTAGGGCAACAGCAATTTTCTAACGGGGTGAAATATTCTTATCTTTGGTTAAAAGATTTTTTGCTTAACATTCCTCAACCCAAAAAGTTGGCGGATATTTTAACAATGCGTTCTTGGGAAGTGGAGGACCTTAAAAGATCCGGAGATGATTGGATTTTAGATATTTCAATTTTGCCCAACAGAATGAGCGATGCTTCGGGTCACATGGGAGTTGCAAGAGAAATAAGCGCAATTTTAAATGTCGGAGGCTCTAAAAGTAAGTTCATTTTATCTGATACGGCGTTTAAAGAAAACAAATCCAAAATCTTAAGTAAATATCTGACCATAAGAGTTTTAGATAGGAAATCCTGTCCGCGATATATGGCCCGTGCGGTTTTTAATATAAAAGTTGCCCCGTCGCCCAAATGGCTTTCAGATAGGCTTATTAAATTAGGGGTAGCGCCTATAAACAATATTGTTGATGTGACAAATTATGTATTGCTCGAGACTGGTCAGCCGTTGCATGCTTTTGATTATGATAAATTAACTAAAAATTCTAAAGGTAAAGTAGAGATTTTAGTTAGAAAAGCTTCGGATAAAGAGAAAATAACGACTTTAGACGATCAAAACAGGATATTGTCGTCATCGGATCTGGTTATTGCCGATAAAGGCGGACCTTTGGCGATAGCAGGTATCAAGGGCGGTGTTAGAGGAGGAATTTCTAAGGAAACTAAGAATATAATTATTGAAGCTGCTAATTTTGATCCGATAACCGTTTATAAAACATCTAAAAAATTAAATATTGAAACGGATGCCGCAAAACGCTTTGCCGCGGGCTTGCCCAAAACGCAGATACCCGGAGCGTTAAATCGAGCTGTTTATTTGATAAATAAGATAGCTCAAGGCGCGCCTGTTAGCGGAGCCATTGATACGGGCGCAAATAAGCAAAGCAATATAGCTATACCCTTTTCATTGGGCAGAACAAATTCAATGTTGGGAACACGACTGTCAGCAAAACAAGCGCGTTCTATTTTATCGGCTATAGGCTGTACCATTAAGTTAATTTCTAAAGATTTATTTAGAGTTACTCCGCCGTCTCACCGTTTAGATTTAGTTCGCGATCAAGACCTGATCGAGGAAATCGGAAGGTTATACGGCTATGAAAACATAAAAGCAGAGGCGCCGAAGATTTTGGCTTATGCACCCGAAACAAATAGCGCGCGCATAACCAGAAATAAAACTAAAGATTTTTTGGTTAAAGCCGGCTTTATTGAACTAAGAACTTATTCGTTTGTCGGCGAAGCTTTGGCCGCCGCCTTTGGTTTAAGGAAGGAAGAGCTTATTGAATTGGATAATCCAATGTCTGAGGACAAAAAATTTTTACAACCAATGATAACCCCACGACTGCTTGCTGAGGCAATGAATAATTTTAAATATAGTGACGAGCTTAATATTTTTGAGATCAGCAATGTTTTTGAATATTCAGACAATAAAATTAACGAAAGAGAACATTTGACGGCTATCAGAGCAATAAAAAATAATGATGATACGTTAAATAATTTCAGAATAGTTAAAGGTGTCTTAAGTGATATGCTGGCGGCACTTGGTTTGTCTGATGTTATATGGCGTCCGGCAGATACCGTTTTCAAAGGAAATAAGAATAAATATATGTTTTGGTCCACTTCTTCTTCGGCAGTACTTGAAGTTGACGGCAAAAGCATTGGCGTTGTAGGCATGTTACGCCCAGATATTTCCTCGGGATTTTCTTGGCCGCATAATATAGTTGTTGCAGAGATAAATTTTTCTAAATTGGTTCAGGAAAGCAATGAAGAACATGAATATAGATTGCCTTCAAGGTATCCGGAAGCCGTACGCGATATAGCTGTTTTAGTTGACGGCAATACTTTGGTAGATGAGGTGGGCAGTGAAATAGCCAGGATAGGTAAAAGTTTAATACGCGATATAGAACTTTTTGATTATTACGAGGGTGAAAATTTGCCGGAAGGCAAGAAAAGTTTAGCTTTCCGCGTTATATACCAATCTCAAACCCGCACTTTGAGCGGTAAAGAAATAGATGATATGCACAAAAATATAATTACCGCACTAAGCGCGCGGGGATGGGAGGTAAGGTAATATGAAATGGGAACGTTTTTCTAAAGAAGCGCCGTCGTGGCAGGAAGCAGAAAGTAAAGATAAATTGGAGCTTGAACAGATAAGAATGTTTCAGAGATTAATAGAGCCTATGATGGACAGTTTGGTTGCTCAAGTTAAGCCTGATGTTGAGAGCGGTAGATGGGGGGTTGTCCTTGGAGACGATCGTGGCGCTCGCCTGCCGGCCCTAGCTATGCGTGAAATTCTGGCGAACGCAGCAAGAGACAATAACGCAAAAACTCCGGATACCTTTTTTGTTGCTGCGGGCGTTTCGCGTCAAGGAGCAGAATATGAAAATAATCTTAAGCAGCGCATTGCAGCTTTAAAAGAATTAATAGGCAATGAAAGAGTTCTTTTGGTGACAGACCATATAGATAGCGGTAAAACAATACAGCGTCTATCGGATCTTCTACAGGAAAATGAAATACAATTTGATGTGGTGTCGTTGAGCAGAAAAATAACAAAAGGCGACCATCCTACAGAAGAAGACGTCGTAGACGTAGATCCTTTGTTACCGCCCGGTTCAAAATTTTTTGTCGGCAAGGATAAAAGTGATGATGGCATGATTTTTTGGATAAGGATGCAAGAATATTTTATGGAGGACTACAAGAAAAGAGATGACGTTGGTCTTAACGTTTCCGGGAATTCTGCTATTGCCTCGCGCGATACAGAGGCAGATTCGGCCTTTTTGGCTACAGCGCGCGAACTTAACAAGGAAATGGCAGATAGGTTGTATGAAAAACACTTTAAAAATGGTACAAATAATTAAGTAATATGCCAGGTAGTGAAAATTCGACCGTTTCGCAAAAGCGAAACAAAATTACCCGGTATAGTCAAGCTTTAAATAAAAGCGCAATTTTAATGGAAAATTTTATATATTTTAATTAAAAGTCGAATTTCTACTACCTGGTATGGCTAAAGCAAAAGAGAAAAAAGCTTCCGTTAAGGAGCCAAATAAGTCCGAGAATAATTATACCGCCAAAGATATCTATGTTTTGGAGGGTCTTGAGCCCGTTCGTAAGCGTCCGGGTATGTATATCGGCTCAACCGGCGTAGATGGTTTGCATCACTTAATTTGGGAAGTGGTTGATAACTCAATAGATGAGGCAATGGCAGGGTACGCCACGGATATAGAATTACGTATTTTTGAGGACGGTAAAAAGATCCGCGTTATAGATAACGGGCGCGGTATTCCCGTTGAGATTCATGCGCAGACAAAAAAATCAGCACTTGAAACCGTGCTTACTACTTTACACGCCGGAGGAAAATTTGGCGGCCAATCCTATAAAGTTGCCGGGGGATTGCACGGTGTGGGCGTTTCAGTAGTTAATGCTCTTTCAGCAAATTTGCGTGCTGAGGTGTGCCGTGACGGAAAACTTTGGATGCAGGAATATGTGCGCGGCAAGCCCAAAGCAACAGTTAAGAAAATTGATACTTGTAGCGGAACCGGAACAGCTATTACTTTTGAACCCGATCCGGAAGTATTTAAGGATATAAAATTTGATTTAAATCGCATTTTGGAACATTTAAGACAACAGGCATATTTAACACGTAAAGTACGCATTAAAGTATTTGATGAGCGGTCCGATTTTTCTTATACTTTTTATTTTGAAGGAGGTATAGGCACTTTTATAAAATATATTTCCGGAGATAAATTGAAATTGCAACAGGAAATTTGTTATGTTTCCGGTGAAAAAGAAAACGTTTCTGTTGAGGTGGCTTTTGAATATGTTGACGATATTGCCGGCATAGAAATGGGTTTTGCCAATAATATCCATACAAGTGATGGTGGAGCGCATATAACCGGATTTCGCGTAGCTTTAACCCGTGCCTTGAATGATTACGCGCGCAAAAACAGTTTTGTTAAGGAGTCTGATGAAAATTTAAGCGGCGAGGACGTGCGTGAAGGCTTGGTTGCTGTCGTATCTGTTAAATTAAGAGAACCTCAGTTTGAAGGTCAAACCAAAGCACGTCTGGGAAGTCCTGAGGCCCGTACGGCAGTTGAAGCTGTTCTTGGAGAAGGCATACAAACTTATTTAGATAAAAATCCGCAAGATGCCAGGGCCATAATGGGCAAGTCGGTTTTAGCCGCAAAGGCTCGTCTTGCGGCAAAAGCAGCCCGTGAAACAGTTTTGCGTAAAGGAGTTTTGGATGGATTAACCCTGCCCGGAAAATTAGCTGATTGTTCTTCCCGCGATCCGGAGGAATCGGAACTGTTTATTGTTGAGGGGGACTCTGCAGGAGGTTCTGCGAAACAGGGAAGAGACCGTAAGTTTCAAGCAATTTTGCCCTTACGCGGTAAAATTTTGAACGTAGAAAAGAGTCGTCTGGATCACGCGCTTGAATCAAAAGAAATTAAAGCTTTAATTATTGCGTTGGGAACGGCTATCGCGACAGATTTTAACCTGGAAAAATTACGGTATAAGAGAATTATCATAATGACCGATGCGGATGTTGATGGCGCGCATATTAGAACGCTTTTATTGACCTTATTCTTCAGATATTTGCCGAAAATAATTGAAAGCGGATATTTATATATTGCGCAACCTCCTTTGTATCGTGTTCAGAAAGGGAAAGAATTTCGTTATGCTTATTCAGAAGAAGAAAAATTAAAAATTGTTAAAGAGTTTGAAAATTTGAAAGCTGCCGCCAAAGAGAAGAAAGACAAAAAAGTTGCGGCAAAAAAAGTTATTGAGGAAACCTCAACAGAAGACGCAACAGAAAGCGCCGTTGCTCAAGTGGCTTCTCCGGGCGGCATATTAATTCAGCGTTATAAAGGTCTTGGAGAAATGAACCCCGGTCAGTTATGGGAAACGACTATGGATCCTGCCTCTAGGGTATTAAAAAGGGTTGCAATTGACGACGTCAAAGGGGCCGATAAAATGTTTGATATTTTGATGGGCTCTGAAGTGGCACCACGCAAAAAATTCATTCAAACGCACGCAAAGACTGTGCAAAATCTCGATATTTAAATGATTTGATCAGCCATGCAAACAGACTTAAAAAATGTAAAGCTTATAAACGACCCTCTTTGGGGGCTTATCGATATTACCGATTATCTGCCAATGATAGATGTGCCACAATTTCAAGCTTTGGGTTTTAAGTATCAACTCGGAGTGACCAGCATGCTGTTTCCTTCGGCAACGCACACAAGGAAACAGCATTGTTTAGGAGCTTTCCGCAGAACGCAGCAGCTTACAGACAGATGGTTGCGCCGAGGTTTCATAAATAATAAAGAAGCGCGCTTGTTGGAAGGCTTTGCCTTATGGCACGACATCGGCCATGGGCCTTTTTCGCATGTAGCAGAAGAGGTTACAAAAGAGTTTTATGGTTCAGATCATGATGAGCACGGTGCGCAAATAATAGATAATTTAAGATATGCGGCTGAAGCGGCAAACCTTAATTTTGACGAATTAAAAAAATTATTTACTCACGAGAATCAGCTTTATTTAGCTGTTCACGATAAAAATCTCGGTACAGAAAAATTAGATTATCTTTCACGTGATGCATATTACACGTTGGGGGAGACTCCGGGGGTTGAGTATTTAGCCAACCACACTTATTTTATTGAAAATAAAATTGTAATCGATGAAAAGGCAATAGACCAGGCTAAAGCGATACAAGAATTTTACGTTAAAATGTATAAAAATGTTTATTTACGTAAAAATTCCACTATTGCCCAGCGTCTTGTTCAAAAAATGATGTTTAAATTAGTGAAAGAAATGTCTATGGCCGAAAATGATTTCTGGGCGCTTACAGATTTTGGTTTGTTGGGTCTGTTTGAGACTTCAAAAAACGAACTTATAAGCGGATACTACCAGCGTTTTATGGGAAGGGGATTTGCCCAAGAGTGCGATTTCCATACGTTCAGAAAAATTTGCAAGCTTTGAAGAGGTTACTCATAAAGCACAAAATGTTTTTGGGGTTGCAGAAGAAGTAATGCATAAGCTCGTATCTTCTGAAAATTTTTCTTCTCAAAGTAAGCTTGAAGCTTTAGAAGCGGAAATAGAAAAACTTGCCGGTTTGCCCGAGCATTCTGTTATAATTGTGCCGCCAAGTTCAGTTGAACGTTTTGTGCCAAAAGATATAAATATTTATACTTCCGGAGGTAAAATTAATACTTTAAGGCAGTATTTCGAAGAACATTTTAAGGCATTGGAAGAGGAGGGTTTCATTATATATGCCGATTATTTCCCCTTTAACCAATTATTTCAGAGAAGTTATTCAGGAGCTCCGAAAAGTAACATGGCTTAATCGAAAGCAATTATTTGCCTATACTTTTGTGGTTATCGCCGGTTCTGTATTGGTTGGTATACTTTTGGGCGGTTTGGATTTTGTTTTCCAACGAGTGATAACTCTTTTTATCAATTTAAGTAACAGATAGTTTATTTAATTTTTTAGTTTTAATTTTAGTTTTGTCATGCCCAAACAAACAATAACACAAGAGAAACATTGGTATGCGTTGCATACTTATTCCGGCTATGAAGATGCTGT
>LBYG01000012.1 GCA_000996085.1 Parcubacteria group bacterium GW2011_GWB1_40_14
TTGTTGACCCTAAAAATTTGGTGATTGTTTTTTTGTTATCTTAATTTGAAAACGTTTTGGAGTGTTGTAACGCTCCAAAACCACCAGCTTATCTTGTAAAAATGGTGTGGGGTTGACTTTTCTATTTATTTAGTTTATAATTGATTAGTTATTTTAATTCTCATATATACATGCAAAAAACACACTCTCCCCTCCCCGAAAAATTTAAAACTACGCTGCCTCCGAAAGAAATCATCGAACTTATGCCTAGGCAGTTACTCCAAGAATTTGGGGCTTTTATTTTTAGCGCTTCAAAGAACGAAATTAAAATTGCCGCGCTTGACCCGGAAAACTCTACGCTTAAAGATTTTATCGCGGAACGTTTTACCGATAAGATCTCCTGGTTTCAAGCAACCCAGGAAGATATTGATTTTATTTTGCAAAACTACAAACGCGATTTTAAAGAAGAAATTCTCGCCTTGACCGAAATAGAAACCGGAAATACTACGAATATTGTTGAACTCGGCGACCTTATAATTGAGTACGCGTTAAAAGAAAAAGCGAGTGATATACATATTGAACCCACGCGCAATGATGTTGTTGTGCGTTTCCGTATAGACGGAATTTTACATACTATGGTCGTGTTACCGAAAGAAATACACGCTGCTTTAATTGCTCGTTTTAAAATTTTATCTAACTTGAGGATAGATGAATTCCGTCTCCCGCAAGACGGCCGCATTGAACTTGAAAACAAAACCTCGACATCTTTGCGTGTTTCTACCGCGCCTACACTTTACGGAGAAAAAATCGCGATGCGTATTTTGGATGACACGCATAAAGATATTTCTATTGAACATTTGGGTTTTTCAAAAGAGCAGGCAGATATTTTATTGCGCAACGCCGAGAAGCCATTTGGTATGATAGTTGCTTCCGGTCCCACAGGTTCGGGCAAAACAACGACCCTTTATAGCCTCCTAAACCTGCTTAAAAAAGACGGTATAAATATCTCAACCCTTGAAGACCCTATTGAATATGCCTTAGACGGGGCAAACCAGATACAGATAAACACAAGGATAAACCTTTCGTTCGCCTCAGGCCTGCGCTCATTACTGCGCCAGGATCCTGACGTTATTATGATCGGCGAAATACGCGACTCAGAAACAGCCCTAATGGCCGCGGACGCCGCGTTAACAGGACATATAGTTTTCACAACAGTACATACAAATGACGCGCCTTCGGTATTAACCCGTTTTATTGAAATGGACGTTGAAGACTTTATGGTGGTCTCTGTAGTAAACCTTGTTGTCGGACAACGTCTGGTAAGAAAAGTATGTGAACACTGCGCAAAACTCCAGAAACTTGAACCTGTTATCTTAAAAAAAATAGAAGAGCGTAAGGATATAATGCAAATCCTAGAAAAAATGAAAGTTTCACTTAGCGACCTGAAAGATAAAACTTTTAACACGGGACAGGGATGTGAAGCATGTCTGGATACGGGTTATTTAGGACGCGTGGGCATGTTTGAGTTGCTGGAACTAAATAAAGAAATACACGACATGGTACTGGAACACGCTTCACCGGAAAAAATAAAAGACACGGCTGAAGCATCCGGCTTCAAAGATATGACTACGGACGGATTAGAAAAAGTTTTTGCGGGAATAACAACTTTTGAAGAGGTACTTAGAACGACTAGAAATACATAAATATGCCAAAATTTGTTTATCGCATTATTAACAAAGAAAACCGTATATACCGTTCATTTCTAAAAATTTCTCAAAAACCGAACGCGTTTATTTTTTACGCAATCTTTCTACAATGCTGGCCTCCGGGCTTTCTCTTGCGGACGCATTACGCACCCTTGAACAGCAAAGCAAATCTACGCGTTTGAAAAAAGTTCTTCTCTCAATAATTGGCGATATACAAAACGGACAAAAATTATCAAATACCCTGGCTAAATATCCCAAATATTTCCCAAAATTCCTTGTTGAGTCTATACGCATTGGAGAGATCAGCGGCCAATTGAATGATACGCTGGACCGCTTGTCTGACGACCTTGAAAGACAACAGGAACTTGAGAGCAAAATAAAAGAACAGATGGCCTATCCTGTAATAGTCATACTATTTATGCTTGTTGTTTTAGTAGGACTCGTTGTATTTGTTTTGCCCAAAATTGCGGCTCTCTATGAAGAAATCGGCGTACCTTTACCGTTAATAACACGCTCTATATTGGGCGTAAAAGATTTTCTTAGCGCCTATCCCCTTCAGATACTTTTAGTAATATTTTTGTTTGCATCCGGATTTACTATGGCTTTACGCACAAAACGAGGCCATTATATTTTTAACCGCACTCTTCTTAAAATGCCTATTTTCGGGCCTATCATCAAAGAATTTAACCTTGCTACTTTTTTCCGTTCTCTTCAATCTTTAATTTCAAGTGGGGCCCAGCTAATGACCGCCGTAGATATTACAAAAAATACCATATCAAATGATGTGTATCGTGAAGCATTAAAAACCGCCCGACCTCTTCTTTCACATGGTGTTCCGCTTTCCGGTGTGCTTGAACATTTTCCGGCTCTGTTTCCGTTACAATTACGCAGAATAATTGAAGTTGGTGAACGCTCAGGACGCCTTGATGAAAGTTTTACACGACTTACTGATTACTATGACCGCGCCGTACGCCACCGTGCACAAATTATGACCTCACTACTTGAACCATTATTAATTATCGGCGTAGGCATTGTCGTTATGTTGATAGCTCTATCTATATTCTTACCTATATATGAAACTTCCTTCCATATCGTTTAAAATTTTTCCGGCTAGCAGAAACTTAAAATTTTATTCGCCCTTTCATACAAAAAAAGCTAAAGCTGTTGCCGGTTTCAGCGTAATTGAAATATTGCTGGTTATAAGCATAATTCTTGTGCTTTCTGTTGCCGTAATAATCCGTTTCCGTGGCGCAAATACAAATAACACGCTTAAAGATAGCCAAACTAAAGTAATAAATATACTTGAAGAAGCCAGAAACAGATCCGCAAGCGGTGCAGATAATTCAGACCATGGAATATATATAGATACTGTTGCAAAAAAAATAATTCTATTTACTGGACCGTGTATCAGTCCATGCGTCGGCAAAACTATAGATTTATCTGCATCAATATTTTCCTTGTCAGTAGCGCCAGTCACTGATCAGATAGTTTTCAAACGCATTACCGCAACGGCCGAACCCGCAACAACAATTACTGTTACTGTTAAAAACGCCGCCGGAGATGACTTATGTTAAGTGTGGCATTAATAGCAACATTTGGCGTAGCATTTCAAACATTAAGGATTCAATCCATAAAACTTTCGCGCCTCAATCAAGATAAACTAAAGGCAACAATGTATTTGCGGGAATTAATAGAGGTTACAAAAGATCTGGAACAAACAAATTGGACTGCGACAGGACTTAACAATCTAACATGCGTTTCTCCTCTACCCTGCCATCCCGAAATAAATACAACAACAGATCCTGATACGTGGATATTGGTGGACGGTGAAGAATCGCTGGATACAAACTCATATACTCGTTCACTGACAATAAATCCTGTATTTCGTGATCAACCCAATACTATTTTCCCCAATAGTATAGTTGACTCTTCTGCGCCAGGAGCAACACTTGATCCTAATACAAAGAAAATAACCGCGACTATAATCCGTAAAAATATTCCCCCACCAAATACTTTGACCCTAGAAACATATGTATATTTCACTCTTTAAGTTTAAACAATTCATAAAAGATGGGATTAAAAGTTCGGATGTTGGTTCATCTGCCGGACTTGTCCAGCCTTTTGATAAAAGAGCCGGATTTTCTATGATAGAACTCTTAGTGGCTTTATCTTTTAGCGTATTTACAGCCACAGGATTAACCTTAATCATGACAAAGGGGGTAAAAGATATCCGAGCTATACAGCGCGCAAACCGCCTAAATGCCAATGCTGAATTTATAGCAAGCACACTAACCTATTGGGTTAAACAAAGCGCGCAAATAAGCTCTCCTGCCGCTTCAACGCTTGATTTAACCTTAGGAGATTTTTCATATAAAACAATTGCGTTAACCGGTACAAATATTACTCTTGATGGCTCTGCAATAACCGGTAATGATATAGAAATAAATAATCTCGCTTTTACCGCATTGAAAAAATCAGTCCGCATAAGCTATACTTTAAAGGCAAAAAATGCGAAAGAAACTTTATCCGTAACAACAACTGTAGCACAACGCTCACCATAATATTATTTATGCCCAGTAATACATCTTCCAACATTATAAATAAAAACCACCACCAAAAAGGACTCGTTAATTTAATGGTAGTATTTGCCGTTGGTTTATTAAGTTTGGGCGCGGTATTAATTACCGCAACGTCCGCCGCAACCGAAGCGCAAAAAGCACAAAATAATACCCATAGCGATCAAGCTTTCTATACTGCTGAATCAAATATGCAGGAAGCAACCCTGCAATATCTAAACGACAATACATACGAAGGGAGTATTATTCCTGATTTAAATACGACAACGAACGTTGATATAGACGTTGACGATGAAGATTCTCACTGGCCGTTAGTATTCATACGCGGGCTTGCGGATAAAACTATAACAAATCGCAAAGTTTTACATGTTATTGACCTTTTCCCTGCTGGTTCTACTTTTAATTATCCGGCATATTCCGGTGCTGATATTTCACTTACAAGCGGAAGCGTAACAATAAATGACGGTGGCGGGATATTTGCTAATGGAGATATTGATAAACATCAAAACTCGGTTATTGACGGCGGGGCCTATGCTGGCGGAACTATTAACACCACAGAAAACATTGGTGGTACAACGGCAACAGGCGTAGAGCCAATACCATTCCCAAATATAGACTATAGCTCACCAACATCTCCATATCAGCTAAACGGGTTGCACTTCCCTAACGCAAATGCCGCAAGAACATATTTACTCGGTAACCCTATAAATGCCATCGTTGTAGTTGATGATAATTCTGATTTAAACCTCAGCGGTATTAATACAAATCTTACAGGAAGCTTAGTCGTAAATGGCGACTTAACTATAAGCGGAGGAACTTATACCGCTTCGCCTAATACATATGCGGCTCTTGTTGTAGGTGGAAACCTTACAATAAGCGGAGGGACACAGGTTAATGGACTTATTTATGTAAAAGGTTCTTGCGATATCTCAACTACTGGTTTAGGAAGTATCTATGGTACAATTTTATGCCAAAACGGTATAACGCTAGGAGGAAATACAACAATTAATTTTGATCCGGACTTATTAGATAATTGGAAGGATCTTGCCGGATTAGATAAAACCGAAAACCCAGTTGTCTCACAATGGAACGAAGAATAAAAAAGTCGCCGAATTAATTCGGCGACAAAATTTTATTTAAACCTGGCGAGAGGACCTTCGTAAAAACCCTCAACCCACCGCCCATCCCAAGACGAACGATACGCAATATAAATTACAACACCATCAACATTTTTAGCGTCGTCTAGAGTATAGACACGATCGAGCGTTAACTCGTAAACGATAACCTGGCTAACAAAAGCCGAGTTTTGATCGGTGCAAGCTTTGCGAGCTTCCAAAAAAGCTTTTTCCGGATATTCCGTAATAATGCGCGGTGACGTAACCGCAACCGTAGTATCCAAAGCGTTTGGAGTTGTAATAACCAGAAACATTGCGGCCTCTTTCCGTTGTGTTAAATTTTAAGGTGCTGAATTATAATATCACTATTTTATTTCTTGTCAATCCTGTACGACTTTTTACAGTCCATATATATTTAAAACCTAATAATTCCTCTTTATTAATTTTGAAAAAGTTTTGGCGTGTTACGACGCTCCAAAACCACTAGCTCATCTTGTAAAAATGGTGCGGTATCAGCGATATTTTTCTAAAATAGGATGTTCATGGCCGCGTTGAGCACGATTTTTCAAATACTCAATGTGATGCATGCGCGTTGATTGGACTTCCTCGGCGCTTTGAACGAACTTTTGGGCAAATGATGCGGCGTATTCGCCTCCCAAAAAGTGGGGCAATATTACATATGCGGCACCGGCCTCATATAAACGCAAGGCGTTACTTATACTATGGGCAACAACCATAACCGGCGGTTTGTTCTCCCCTTTTTGACTGGATTCTAAAATAAGTAAATTTATTTCCAGATCCGGAATAGTAGAAACTATTATTTCGGCATTCGATAATTTAAGCGTGTCTAGAAAATCTATATCGCCGGCATTACCGAAAGAATAGTCTATTTTTTCTTTGGCGAGCATGCCTATAACTTCGGGATCGTGATCAATAACCAAAAATGGTCTTTGCCATTTCACAAATGTTTCTAAAAAATCCAAACCTATGCGGTTGCCTCCGAATAAAAAGATATTATATTCCTTCTCAAGCTGTGTGCCTTCAATAAGACGCTTGCGCTCAAAAATTTTAAGATAAGGACCAAGAAATTTATACCATTTATCCGAGAACAGAACTAAATAAGTTGAGCCGAAAATTGTGGCCAAGCCCACCAATGTTACAAGCGAAAGAACAGACTGGTCTAAATGGCCGATTGAGACACCCAAAACTATAAGTATCAAAGAAAATTCACTTATCTGCGCAACCGTAAAACCTGTTTCCAAACTAGTTTTGCGTCTGTATCCCATAGCACCCATCAATACCATTAAAATAAGCGGCTTGCCCACCAACACCATTACAGAAAGAATTATCGCCGGAAAAATGACCGAACTCAGATCGCTTAAGGTCATTTGCGCGCCCAACATCACAAAAAAGATAACTATAAAGAAATCGCGCAACGGCGTTAAACGGGCATATATTTCATGACGCGAAGGCACAAGCGAAAGCGCGATGCCGGCAACAAGAGCACCTATCTCAAAAGAAAAACCGACCTCGCGGAAAATAACCGCAATACCAATGCCCCAGGCGGTTGCCAAAAGGAATAAAAGCTCATGCGAACGCGAAAAATAAGAATGAAACCGGACAATTATCAGTTTTGAAAACGCAAATACTGCAAGAGTTAATAAAACTACTTCCCCAAAAGTTGAAAACAATTTTTGGGGAGAGCCTTGCCCCATTGAAAATAACGGTATTGTAAATAAAAGCACAACCGCAATAACATCCTGGATCAGCAAGAAACCGATGGCTATTTTTGCGTAAAGTTTTTCAAGATCTCCTTTATCGGAAATAAGTTTAAGGATTATGATTGTACTACTGAAAGAAAGGGCAACGGATATATAAAGCGCCTCCACCATCTCAAACCCCATCAAAATATAGATCACGAACCCCACAAAACTTGTAATAACCACTTGCCCCGCGCCAGTTATCAAAGCCACCTTACCGTACTTGCGTAAAACCAAAGGGTTTAAGTTCAAACCCACAGAAAAAAGCAAAAAAGCTATGCCTATCTGACTGAATAAATTAAAAATATCCTGGGATTGCAGGACATCTAAAAGAATGGGTCCGGCTATTAAGCCTGTTATAATATGACCGATTATCAACGGCTGATGCAGGAGACGCATAATAAGCGCCACAACCGTAGCAAGACCCAATATTATTCCAAATTCTGTAAGTAATTCTGATGGCATATAGTACTAAATAAATAATACCACGAAAAATACCCGCGTTTAACAAAAACGCCCGCTTTTTAAGGCGGGTGTTTCGTTACAAAAATATAAGTTTTTATTTTTTGACTACAGAAAATTTAGCGCTAGCCTGTCCGAAATGATCGTAATACTCTATTTTAACCGCAACGTTACCGCCTGAAGCAACGTAATCTGCAGAAGCGGTGGTTGCGGTCTGATCCATCCATCTGTCTATAAGAAGCAAACCGCCTGCCCAAACACGGAAACCATCATCGCCGACAAATGTAAAAGTATGCGTACCTGCGGGAAGATACATATTTTTAGTCCAACGTACCGCAAAATTATCCGCATTCATTCCGGACAACGGAGCGTTTAACCCCCAATTATAATTGATTTCCTTCTCGCCGCGATGAAGATGTATTCCTGTGGGAATTTGAGGCGGGAAAGAAGAATTACTTGGTAAATCGTAATATTCAGCATAAAAAGAAGGATCGTAATAATAAAGGCCGCTGCCGCTTGAACTGGTATTTGAAGTTGTGCCGGAAGCGCTGCTTGAAGTGGTACTGTTTGAAGAAGTAGAAGATACAGGCGTTGCGGGACACTGATCCAAGGCTCCGGAAGAAAGAAGATACGAATCGTATTCAAAAACATTTATTGTATATATTGCATCGTTATCGCATCCCAAAGAAATAAATTGCTGGCTGGTCGTTATCAAACGTTTATCCCCCGTGTCACCGTTAGGATAAAGTTTCCAAACCCTGGAATCACCCGTCAACCTTACTAAATTTGAAGTAGTATATGAATCAAGAACTTCATTTGTTACAAGTTGAACGTTTTCCCAACGCAAATGCTGATATTGGTTAAAAATAGCAGGATTTAATATAAGCCGCTTAAATCTCTTGCCTCCATAAATCTTAACTATATATACGTCATTGCTTCCGGCTACTTTAATAAGGTCGCCATCTGATTGAGTAGAATTATAGGGCGCCAAAGCCGCCTCAGTCATATAAATAGGGCTCAAAACTATTGTGATGGTCAGAATAGAAAGCGGTATTAACTTTAAGTATTTACTGTTCAACATATAAAAAGTGAATTAACTAACTGCTATATTATAGCACATTCACACGTTTTGTAAAGAGGTAATGAAAACCGCCTGTTAATTACTTTCCTTGTGCGGATCCCAAAAATATCGGAAAATGTAATTAAAGTAGCTCTTTGGAGAATTAACAATGGCCAACAAAAATGGTCCTCCTATATATCTTCCGGAATTCCCTAAAAACGCTTTCAAACTAAAAAGAGGCTCAATATTGCAAGCTAAGGTTACTATTACTCTTCTTGATTCTCAAATAGAAATACCGGAAGGAACAGAGCTGCCTTTGGGTTTTAATGGTGAACAGATCTGTTCCCAGGGTATAACTTGGACTATAGAAGAACTTGAAGAAGAAATCCGTGCGGGTATATGGATAGTAACCAACGAATATATTATTCTTTCAAGCAGGAAAAAAATACTTGCCTTTATCGATGAAATTGAAAAACGTCCGGCCATACTACAGTAAAAATTAAACCTCTTTTTAAAAGAGGTTTTTTATTTTATATCGCTATGTGCCCATAGCCAGCGGATAATTATATTTATTATGATCATTGTGCCGACAAGAGAAATAATCAACCAAACCCAAACAAAAGCAGATCCGAACAAAAGAATAAATCCCGCTGTGAGTAGAAAAGAAACCCCCAACCAATTTAGTATCTGCTTACGACGTTCCTTGGCAGAAAAAACGCAACCTCGTAATTTTGCTCTGTTCCAAGCAAGAAAAACGCATACAACCAGCGATATGCCGATAAGCACGTAGCCCATTTCTACTCCTTTTTATAAAGAACATAAAAAGCATACCTTAAGTGGCATGCTCTTTCAATACTACCAACTTTTCTCTTTTTAAATACTTTAGGCGATATCCCGATACACCGAAAGCCAATCTATAATTCTTTTGCGGTGCAGATCAATAGACCACATATTGCCATGTTTAAATAGCGTAGGGTGCGTACTCTGAAATTTTTTCAATACCGCAACAGATGCGCGGGGAAAGCCCGTAGGAATGTTCTGATTATAGGCTTCCAAAAAGCTCGAGATGGGAACCTGTTTTTCATTAAGTATATTTTCTTCTTTTTTGTATCTTCTCATGTTTTAATAATACAATATATTTGTTAAAAAAGCAAATTATCATTGCTCGTTTACACATAAAAATAATACGCCTTTTTTACGAGGCGTATTATTGTTAACTCTCAAGTTTACAACTTTAGTAGCGACTCTGACGTGGTGGGCGCATCTTTGAGTGACACTCCCTACAATAAATAGGACGGTCGCCGCTTGGTTGAAACGGCAATTCTTTGATGTCTGTTCCGCAATTGGAACATTTCCAATCGCCTTTGAACATCTGGCGAGGACCGAATCCGCCGCCACCACCTCGATTGTTATTATAAGCCATGTGATTTTAAATTTGATTAATAAACGACCTTTATTTACGGACGATCCTATGGCTTTTCGATAATGAACCGCTATTGCGGTTTTTCGCAAAAATCATGAGATATACGTACAAAAAGATGATACCTCATCTAAATTATTTGTTAAGGGGGTGCACATGCAATTGTTTCTTAAACGACGTATTACACATGGGGTTGAAAAACATAGCTTAATAAAGTAATATATGAAAATAATCATTCCGCAGTTAACTATTGGATTATTCTTTTGAACTCAGCGGCCCCGCACCAATTTTGGGTTCCGCAGTAGCTCAGCGGTAGAGCAGCTCCCTGTTAAGGAGTTGGTCGTAGGTTCGAATCCTACCTGCGGAGCAGAGCGCCTGATTCTTCAGCGGAATGAGAGAATCGGACGCTATGGCGAGGGTTTTTGGAGGTTCGAAAATCTTTTCGAGGTTCCGAAGACTCCTTGGCTTTTATAGCCTTGTCAAATGCCTCAAGCTCATACACAGCACCGCTTATTGCGGTGTTTTGTATTGGTTCGAATTTTTTGTTCCAAATCTGCGCAAATTCTTCTAACGTCGCAAATGCGGGCGAATAAGTCGGAGTAAGTCTGTCTGCGTTTAAACTTAAGCTTGAGAAAACCAATGAAAAAAGTAAGTGACGTTCTTGCGGTTTTCTCTTTTTGCTCTCGTAGATCCTTCGAGATTTTCTTGCGAGCTCCACGACGTTAGCGCCAAGATCGCGATAATCCGTCTCTGCCTTACGAATTTTGCCTCGCTGTTCGTCGATCTCAGCAAGAAGAGCATCTGCTTTTTTATCCTCTAGTTGCCAGCGTTCAAGGCTAATTCTCCCTTCAAGACGATCTTCGTACATCGTATCCTTGCGTTTCTGTACGCGCATTCGATGTTCCTCGATTTGTTCAAGCGATGATTCTCGATAAGCGACCTGATCCATGTAACTTTCCCGCATGCCCCGTTGGATTACTTCAGCTAAGGAGCTGTTTTTGATTGCGATGCGATCCAGTAAGGGAAGAACCTGCTCTTCAAATTTTTCTTGACGGACGTAGAGACGAGAGGGACAGTTGCGCGTATTGCAATGTCCATACCAATGACCCTTTTGGGTTTCCCACGTTACCCGTCCGTTGCATCCCTCGCAAACCACGAGGCCCTTGAATACGGGGCAATGTTTTCGATATTTAGGGTTATGTTTTCGCCGCAAAATCTCTTGAACGTTGTTGAATAGATCATCGGATATGAGGCGTTCTTGTTCGCCAGGAGTTATTTGGCCATTAAAACGGTTTTTTCGGATGTAGAAAGGATCGTTAAGAATATCTGCTAAGCGGGATTTCGGTATCATCCTACCGCTACGCGATCGAAGTCCTTTCTCGAACATTGCTTCGCCAAGTGTTTTTAGAGAGCGCTGTCCTGTCGCGTATAGCTCAAATGCTTCACGAATAAGAGGAGCAACGCCATCATCAATAACGTGAATCTTATGTCCTTTTTCGCCTATGGTTTTGTAGCCAAGAGGCGGTTTTTGCGGAAGCCATCCCTGCGCTAATTTTTCTTTCTGGCCCTTCTTTACCTCCTCTGATAGGTTCGAGATATACTTTTTCGCAAGGACAATTTCAATATCCCAACGGAATTTTTCATCAGACTTTGCGTTTTTATGTATTATCAAGTTCTGTTTAACGAAATGTATTTGTCTCTCGGGATTACTTTCAAGCCAGTCGTTGACTATTACGGCGTCTTTTAGATTTCTCGTCATACGATCAACTTTTTCGCAGAGTAAATGAGGAATACCTTTCTTTTCAACAAATTTCATCATGTCACAAAAAACTTTTCTTTGTTTCGCGCCACTTGCTGATTCGGAAGCGGAAAAGACCTTAACAATTTGAAATTGTTTGCGGGCGGCGTAATCCTTCAAAAGTTTCTCTTGAGCGGGAAGAGAATATCCTGTTTCTTCTTGTTCCCGTGATGATACGCGGGCTAAAATGACTGCTTTCATAAATTAATACAATTTAATCATAAACCAATAACGTGATTTTGCTAAGCTAACAGAAAACGTTGCGTACATCTTCGCTTGTAACGCCCTTCTTCTTTAGTTCTTCTAAGACGGTGTATTTTGCCTCGGTGGATAGAATGGGACGTCTCAATAGGCGAGATACGTTTCTTTGTGACCGATTTGTTTTCTTGTATCTTAGGCGACAACATTCGCGACAAACTGGAGAATCAACCAGTTCGCGGTGATAGAGACGTCTCACTTTTTTCTCGCAACCGTTGCAGATAAAGAAAAAGATAAACCCCTTCTTCTTTCCAAGGTTGGACGGGATATATGTTACTTCCTGTTCGTGCCAATAAGGTTGCCCTGTACGAATATCGGCAAAAGACTTAAACGAGGTATTTTTAGGAATATTAATTATTTCCTTGATGCGCTGAGCGTCCCATTCGTCGGTTACGTGCAGTTTCTTTCCAAGAGAATTATCTTTCTCTGCAAGATCTCTAAGGAAAAGATGTAGATAATTTCTAATGTCCCAATATTCTACTTCGTCTTTATCAATTTTCGGAGGTAAATATTCGTACTCCTTCATATGAGCGCTTTGTATAAAATTGCTAATAATTATTAAGGCTTTCTTTTCCGTAGACCGACTTTTACCTCTAATTCCATAGGGTAATCGTAATAAAAATATATAGAAGGAAAGCATTTAGTATTCTAATACGGTGCATATTAGATGGCAGGGCAAGAGTCGGCAACTTGTTTTCCCTGCTTTCGCATATGAACCTTATCAGAAATTGGGGTTTGGCGGACAAAGTTTTTTATTCTGTGATTGCCCGAAGAAGCACAGCCGCTTTCCTTCTTTGTGATTGAACGTGAACGCTGAATGTACAAAAACTGAGTAATATTCTCTCTTATCTGATTCGTGTAGAATGCGGATAAGATAGCGAAGAACATCCATTTGAGGCATCAGAAGTATTAAAATTCAATAAAGATACTCCACGAAGCGAATTTAGTGTCATTTTCGGTACGCTTCAGGCCTGTTTGTGAGTTCATTAAGATGCCGTAGATCTTCTTGACGTTCGCTCCACGCGTAGTCGTCTTTATCAACTAATTTATAAAACCATCGGCATAATCTTTGCCTACTGAACCCTTGTCCCGCAACAGCTATGGCAAAACATAAATAGGAGCTAAAGTTTGGGTTTTTCTCACTCACATTGTTAAATCTTCTTTGAATGGATTTCATATATGCTTTGGATAAATTATTGAACTATTGTTTTGCTTGTGCTGAATCTATGCGATCAAACTGCGCCAGGGCACTAAAATATTGCACAAGTGCGTTGAGCATATCGTGGGCTTCACGATCGGATAATTCTCTGCTCAGCTCTTGCTGCACAACTTTCTTAAATTTGGCGATAGTCGCATCAGATGGCATTAGACCTTTGAATTGGCCACGAAGTCGGCACACAGGGGCAACCTCGGGGCATTTAGGGGTTGAACTGAGGTGAGATTCTGTAAGCAAAAACCCGCCCAGCGCGGTGAAGTACTGGTCGGGCTTTTGCCTGATGACGTCACCGCAAGCGTAGATTTATCTAAACGAAAAACCGCAGCTCGTGCTGCAGTTTATCATTGACCCTTTGCGTTACCGTGACAGAAACTTAACTAGTTTTTGTCAGTGCTATATCTCAAATCTATTTTGGCGCTCTATCCTAAGTCGTTTTACCGTTTGTTTCACTGAGTCCGTCGAGACACCCGTTTCGTTTGAAATATCATTGGCGGTATAACCCTTTCTAACTCTTTCAATTGTGTGACGATGAGATTTTTTAATTTTTTCAAATTCTTCCTTTGGAAATTTCCCACGCTCCATTTGCTTTTTGATTGTACTCAAATATGTTCCCAAATTTTCTTGAAGTCGCGGTCGTTGTCTTAAACTTGCGCTCGTTTCAATTGCTAACTCGCGGTCAATATTCTTGCGAACTTTGATGCGTTTGTAAAGCTTGGTTTTCGGAAAATACCTGTTTTGCTCTCTCGACAAATCTCTAAGCGCAGCTTTAAGTTCCTCTGTCGTTAGTTTCGTGTAAGTGATGAGATGTATTTCCCAGACTCTCTCTAAGGGTTTAAGTTCTCGATTCAGCTTAAGCGGACTCGGTCGGTATTTGAAGAAGTAGTTTCGGTCTGGAACAAGGCTCTTTTTTATTTCGCCCGTTTGTAGGTAGTTAGATAACGCTGGTCTGAAATGAATAGGCAGGTGGAATTTTTTGAGAAGTGATAAATTAAGCTCGGATACAAGAATTCCATAGTCGAATAGTTTTATCTCTCCCTTTTGGAGCTGATGTTGGGCAACGCCAATTTGTTCAACGATTAGCTTTGCGGCATCTCGGAATTCCTCTGCGGTAACCAAGAGCTTTAGGGTCTGTAGATTTTTCTGAAAGACTTGCTTTTCTACTTTGTTTCGAATTTCCTTTTCACCGCTCATGTAAATGGTTTAGCAGAATTGAGCGAATCCTTCAATGACTACACCATTTCGTCAAGCTATGTTATGATTCTAACGACAATTGAATTTGCCTAAACCCGCCTTTTGGTGGGCATGGCATTAAGACCGATAAAGCATAAAAAACCCGTCAAGGGGTTGCTTTATCGGCCATATGGGGAAACCCGTATGTCTGGCGCAAGCCAGAGGCCCGTGGCGGGCTTTTTGTTAATACGTTTTATTAATAACTTTAAAATATGGATTATATAATTGGCTTTGGTGTAATCATACTTTTTGGCCTTTGGTATCTCGATCGCGCATTGGCTAACTTAAAAAAAGAACAAGACGCGAAATTAAGCAGCATACAAGCTTCTATTGTAAATTTACAGTCTGATTTTGATGAAAAGTTTGGCGATGATGAAACGTCTGACGATTAATGCTGTGAAGGCAAAAAATCTTATGAAAAATAATCGCAATATAATTTTCTTTTTAATTATCGCAATGATATCGTTTTTGACGGGGTATCATTTTGGAATTGGTAATCAGTCGCTCAAATACGGAGATACTGGTTTACCTAAAAACTGTAGGGCGTTAATCACAGATAACATAGAAGGATATTCAATCGGTACATATTCGGCCGAAGAAACCATATATTCAATTGCCAGAAATTGCGGGCCAGATGGATATATTTGGAATGAGCGATAGGAGCATTGCGGAGGAGATTGCCATATTCAACTAACTGTGGTATGGTATTTTCATGAAGAAGAATCTGCTATATGTCGCAATAAGTGGGGCTATTTTTTTTACGCTCTCTGCCATCGCCTCAAATTCTGGGACGCCACCGCAAACAGCAACTCCGCCGTCATCACAAGTTCAGGAACAGGAGACATCTCCTTCGCTTGCTCCGCCGAAGGCGCAAAATGTTACCCCCTCTGCATTTGATTCTACTGATCAGCAACAAACAGAAGTCGTTCCTCCGCCCACACTTCAGCCCGATCCAGCGTCTCCGTCAGTTTCCGCGACTCCTCCTTCGCCACCACCTTCTCCAAAGGAGATACCGCGACAAAACTGCCATCCGAGTTATTCGGGTTGTCTAAGGACCGATGCTAGTGACTATGACTGCGCTGGC
This sequence comes from Parcubacteria group bacterium GW2011_GWB1_40_14, assembly GCA_000996085.1. GTDB lineage: Bacteria > Patescibacteriota > Minisyncoccia > Terrybacterales > GWB1-40-14 > GWB1-40-14. Next base: position 15,665 of record LBYG01000012.1, read on the forward strand.
GGGTCGGGTAATGGACCTTATTATACGGGACAAGTTTATGTCTATGGCCCCGATGTTTTTGGTTTAGATAGAGATGGAGACGGTATTGGGTGCGAGTAATCAATATGCCATCAGCATTACCAGTATGTTCTCGGTGCTTTTTTAAAAGATTGTATTATTTGAGCTTTCGGAGTATTTGAGGTTCAATTTCCTTACACATTAATTTTAAAATCCCCAACACAAAAACCCCAAATAGGGGTCTTTGTTTTATATTTCTATAATCCTCGGCATTCATTTCCTGTAGTTAAAAACATTACGTTTTTACCGTTCTGTCTTCTTCCTTCATTTTATTTGCCCTTAGATTCATATTGGCTTTCTATGACCCACTCAAAACGTTCCCGCAAACCGTTAAAGTTTGGTGGCAAAATCTTATCATGTTGCAGCCTCCCTATCACGACAGCTGGATGGATACCAACGCTCTTAGCAAATGCCTTAATCGGCCCGTAAGAGAAATCGCCTCCTCGTACAACTGCAGAAATCCCCTGATACAGATTAGGCGGTATAAGAGTATCTGTGGCAAACTTATCAACCGCGACTTCTCTTTCTTCTTTTACGCCATTCTCTTTAAAATCTACATTAAAATCTTTCTTTTCGTGCAAAAGAATATGTCCTATTTCGTGAAATAAACTAAACCAAAAGATATCATTATATTTATGACGAATGGTCAATTGTATTAAAGCCTTATTAGGTGTTAACCAACGTGACACTCCGTTAACGGGAGCGTTTTTAAGATTCGGAGTTAATACTAAAGCCACTCCACATCCTGCAAGAATGTCTTCTAATTTTTGCTGGAAAATTTGGGGGGGGTATAGCGTAAGCGCCCGTAGTTCTTCCAACGAATTCTTAAGTTTTTCGGCATTAAACTTTTCAGTAGTAACTTGTTGCCCAAGAATAGTTCCGCGTCTCAGCCAAGCAGCTATCGCTGGACGAGAGTACTTACGTTTTGTGGAAATTCTATATAAAGATCCAGATGCTAAAATTTGATTTTCTACAACATTCTTTAAAGACGTAACGCCAAAAAAAGCTAATAAATTTTTGACTTTATCTATTGGTTTTCGTGTTAATGCAACCCAGCTCCATTTCGTCATTTCATTATAAGGATACTGTTTTGCCTCTTTGATTTCGTAAATTAAATATTCTTCGCTTTGAGTTCTTGCAATTATATCTCTATAGTTTGATTCCAAATTATTCCAAAAACGAGCAGGGATACCAAATACCTGTTCTAATTGCAATGCGGTTTCTGCAGTAATTGCCGTTTTGCCTTTCCTAATTTCGTTAATAGTTTTAGGAGGACGATTGATTCTTTTTGCTAATTCGGCTTGAGTCATACCACGCTCTTCCAAAGCTTCAGCAAGAGTATCTCCTGGTGGTATTGCCAACGTGGGTATATATTCGATTTTTTTATTTTTATCGTCCATGATAGTTTATGATATCTTGAATTTCTATAGCGTAAATCTTATCCCATTTAATAGCGTTGTTTTCCGTGTAGTCCGTTGGATCACCGATGGGGACAAAAATCATTCTTTGCGGCTCAACAAGACTTACTCCAAACTGGCCTTTCCGATTTTCATGTAATTCATGCCATCTTCCTGGAGCATTTCTTAGATCTTCAAGACAGACTGCCGCATATGCCTGTTGTAACCTTAAAGCAATCTTCTTTGCCATATCAAGACCCCTCGTAGTCTTACAGGTTTCGAATGAACAAAGTTCTTCTTCTAATCCCTTATTTATAAAAAATATCTTCATATAAACTATGAACTATTCGACCTTTAAGGTTATAGTTCACTGACTTAGTATTATTTGAGTTTAAAAGCGACATAAGCATTAACCTTTTAGGTTAATGCTTCAATCATAACATAATATATTTATTTTATGCAATAGGTTATACACAATGGTCTCATTATTCTTTGCATTAGGTCTTTCCTAAAATGAAAATTTCCTCTATTATTCAACTGATAGAATTTTAATATATGGATCCGATCCTCGACCCCCAAGAACTTAAAATATGGCAAATAATGCCAGAAGAAGAGAAGAAACGTATTTTTGATACGGTTTATTCGATATTGGAGGGAGTGGCTCGGAAACAGCTTGAACACGTTAATCAGTGGAAACAAATTACTAACGACGAAAAAGAATCAGCTCATATATATGTTTTTGGGACCGTTGAAAATTTCTGGGAGAATGTAAAACTCGCTCAATATTTGGGAAGAGAAAACTTTTCGAGTTTTGCGCACTATCCAGTTCGCGCCTGTATGGAGATGTTTCTACAATTTTCCCATTTTTGTCATCAGTCAGAGGATAAAAGAAATCGCATCGCCATTATGGAATTATTGAGACCGTCGGTGCGCTTTTATTTTAGGGAAAAACGTGAGGGAGGAAATGGAAATAAGTATAAAGAGTTTTATAACGAACATTCGAAAGAACTGGGATTACCAGTAAACATCGATGAGGCTGATGAGGAGAAAATCGACCATCAATTGCGCTCCTTTCCTTCGGCACGAAACCTGTGCGATGAATATCATGCGGAAAACCCCACGGCGGGAAAAACTCTTTACTTTTTGTATCAATATCTATGCGAAAGCGTACACGGTAAAATTTTTTCCCGTTTTCTGCGGAAACAATCCGTTGATTTTCAAGAGTATCGCCGCGGAATGATGATTCTATATATTTTTGCGAAAGATATTCTGGTTTTACTTGATGACAAATTTCTTGAGCAAAGATTCCGAACTGATGTAAAAACTGCTGTGAAGGAGGCGGATGCCTTTATAAAGAATTCTGTAAATTTTCAGCACGATGTATGACTTTTACCTGGACAAAGAATCGCTTAAATACATAAAGAATTAAGCTGCTGCATCTGTTGCAGCGCGACGCTCGGATACGGGAATAATTCCTCCCATCGTATCGTTCGGAATTCGTCCCAGCGTGGGAGCTCAGTATTGGTGCGGGGTAAATGGCACAGCTCCCTGTTAAGGAGTTGGTCGTCCCGCTATGCGGGACCTGCGAAGCAAAGTCGTGATAGGTTATCGCGCCCGAAACCGGGGCGCAGAACTTTTTAGGTATATAATTAGATTATGAATAAAAAGCGATTCTGGAAGACGTTTGTAGTGGTATTTGTCATCACATTTGCGGCTAATGTTCTAGTGGCTTATTTTTGGGGCCGAGCTTTTCCGAATAATTCCTGAAGTTGGGATACAACGAGTACTACGGCCGTAATAATAGCTCTATTTGTAGCTTATATTCAGCGACACGATGGTAAATAAGTAGGATGAACATCTGCGAGAGCAGATGTTTTTCCTTTTGTTGGGAAGATTTGGTAAAATAATCTTATGACTAAGAAAAGTATCGCCGGTGGCGTNAGAGGTATCCGCATCGAGAAGACGCTCTCAAAGCTTAAAAGTGGAATGCGCAGGCCTTGCTGTTGGGCCGGCTGCGTTCATCGTTGAAAACACTACCCCTAATGTTTTTCATTTGCAGAGGTCAAGAATATGAAAGTACGTATTCGTATTAATAAAATAGGTTCTAACAGCACGGACTTCATAAAGCAAAAATTAAATTAAGTCTATAACGATTGCTTCCATAATTTAAAAACCGCCCGTAAAGCGGTTTTGTCTTTTATAAAAAACTTCTGTATCGGCTAGTGAGCTTTTGAAATAAATTTATGCAATTATACGCCTAACATGCCTATTCAACAGAGGTAATATAAAAGTATGAACAACATTAAGAAGAGCAGATACTTTTTCACCTTAATAATTAAGGCGATTTTATTTTCATGATATAATAATCAACGATGGTTTTACTTAAGAATAAAATTTTATTGCTGGGATTTGGGGCAGTCATTATCGTATTGGCCGGAGGAGGTTATATTTTATGGCAGAAGAATATAAAGGCTGAACAAGCTTTAACTGAAACTACGCAACAGCCTGAAACACAACAGAAAGCCGAACAAATAAATAATTCACAATCTTTTTTTGCCGTGCCCGATACGAGCGCATCTGCGATAACTTCACCGCCATCCAGTATGGATGGTATTAATACCCATACGGAGTCATACGGTACAGGTGCTGACCCTAATATCATTACACTTGGCCCAAAGGTCGGTGGCCATCCAGGATGGGAGCCTTACCAGCATAAGCCTGGCATGGGCTTTGAAGCTTATAAAGACGGCTCGCCGGTACTCGCACCGTTCGATATGGTGCTAGTTGGCTTTCGAGATACCAGTACTCAGATTGTGTCGGGAGGAACGTCTGCCCATTCCGATGATGTGAAATTATTTTTCGAGTCTGCAAGTCCTGATTGGCCGGGAGTGTATTTGACTGTATATCATTTATTAACCTCACCTCTATTGACCGGACACACTCAAGGAGCAAGTAACGACCTTATGGCGCCGCCAGCCCAAGGATACCAAATATTTTGGGATGGGAACTATACGATTTCACCCACGGGCAATGCAACTTCATACG
>LBYG01000013.1 GCA_000996085.1 Parcubacteria group bacterium GW2011_GWB1_40_14
CCTTCATTATCAAGGAAATCACGCACTATTTTTGTAATGCGGTGCCGTAACGTAAGATTGCGCGTTCTTTTAACTCGCCTTAAATCAAGATACTTGTATTTCATAGTCAGCTCCTCCGAAACTTCATTCATCACCCGTTCATCAGAAATGTCAAAAGGAGGCGTTTGAGATTCAGAAAGTATCTCCAAACCCTCGGCAAATAATTCAATAGAACCTGTAGGCAACTCCGTATTCTGCGAATTTGCCGGTCGTTCGTTAACAGTACCTTCAATGGAAACCACCCATTCGGAACGCAATTTTTTTGCGTTTTCGTAAACCACTGCACCATCCTCTATTTTACTTGGAGCAAAAACAACCTGTAATAAACCGCTTCTGTCCCGCAGATCAATAAAAATAATTTTACCGTGATCGCGTCTCACATGAACCCAACCTGAAACTTTTACTTTTTTACCTTTATTTTCTAATGTTTGTGCTATTAAAATGCGTTCCATCCCGTTAGAAGTCTGTATTGACTTGAAATCCTGTAGACTTCAAAGCTTGTACAGACTTTGACACGCGACCCCGCTTTACCACGCATAAAAATTTCAGGAAGAAATTTTTATGCCGAAGACTTCTAACGGGATTGCATAAAATTTTAATAATTATTATTCAGCCAAAGCAAGGCCCATTAAGTGTTCCAATAGCTCGGTAAAACCTATTCCCGCCGCCTGCGCTTGTTTTGGCAAAAGAGATTCAGCTGTTAACCCGGGCAAGGTATTAAGCTCCAAAACATAAGGCTTGCCGTCTTTTAAAATCATATCTACACGTGAATAATGGCGCGCTCCTATTGCTTTATGCGCCTGCAGAGCGGTATCTTGTGCGGCAGAAACAAGCTTTTTATCTAATTTAGCCGGAGTTATTTCCTGGGTTTCTCCGGAATATTTTGCAGAGAAATCGAAAAAAATATGATGAGCTGGCGGAATTATTTGTGTAAGAGGAAGCGCTTGCGGCTGTTTAGTTTTTATATTTTCCAAAATTCCACAAGTTACTTCAATGCCATCAATATATTCTTCGATTAAAATTGAGGGTCCGTATTTCCATGCTTCTTCTAAAGCCCGGGGCATATCTTCTTCTTTCTTAACTACACTTATGCCCACAGAAGAGCCGGCTTCGGTTGGTTTAACCACCCAGGGACCTTTGGGAATCAGGTTTAAAACATCTTTAACCCTGTCAGTATTAGAAAAAGAGTTCCTTTCTATTGTAAAAGCCTGAGGAACCTCTAACTCATTTAATCTAAAAATTCCTCTGCTTACAGACTTATCAAATGCCGCCAAGCTTGCCCCGACACGAGAGCCGGTATATGGAATCTTAAAATGCTCAAGTATTGCTTGTAAATGACCGTCTTCACCCCACTGCCCGTGAGTAGCTAAAATCGCAACTTTTATATCGGATAAAGCTTCGTCCATTTGCATTGTTTTATTCTCAACTTGCCATTTACCTTCCTGCGTAACTACCAAAGGTTTCAAATTATTATACTTCTTGGATAAGGCTGAAATAAGCATCTGCCCGGATCGTAAAGAAATATCGTGTTCTGAGGAGGGACCGCCCATTATAATTCCTATATCACCATTTATGTTTATCATATAAGGTTATTTTCCCACACCCAGTATATCAACTTCCGGCGCCAAAAGCCACAGCTTTTGGCATTTTTTACTATGCTTTAATGTTCTTAACTATAAAAATGATGCTTACATACTTTTTCGAGATAATGATGCAAAACTTTTAACTGAACGTTGTATTTCCGGGCACACCAGGTAGTAGAAATTCGACTCCTCATACTTTGTTTCGCCAAAGGCGAAACAGTCAAATTTTCACTACCTGGCATAAAAAAAGCCGCCGGTCGAGAGCGGAATCAAAAATAAATAATTATATATAACGCTTAATAAGCCTTTGAAGAATTCAGTTCTTTTCTAAGTTTAATTGCTTCTTCTACTAAATACTCAGGAAATTTCGGCATACATTCCCGTAAAAATTGAAAGCGGTCTTCGTCACTATAAGAACTATCCTCAAGCTGATTAAAAAGTTGGTTAAATTTTATTGCTCCGGCACTATCTAATTCGTTATATACACGGTCAATAGCACGCAAAAAAACTATGTTTGAAGCCTGACGAGATATTTCGTCACGATCTTCCGGGGCAAGTAAATTGATAAGACTATATTTATCCATGAATAAAATAATAATTATGCTGTTTGTTTTTTGCTCTGACCCTCAATTGCGCGTTTAGCATACTGAGGAAATTTTACGCCGGCTTTCTCCATGGAATATTTTATAAGCTGAATGCCTTTTTCGATACTGAAACAAAATAACCACATCAATCCAAAACCGGCTAATGCGGCTTTTCCTTGTGTGCTTGTTTTATTTAAGCCAAGTTTTTCAGCCCCGTGTTTAAATATCCCAAAAAACTTTATACCTAAAAGCTCCAAGGCACGATCTTTATCTTGGGCTTGCTGAGATATCCAGCCGGCCGCGGACCCATATTCTGCGGACATTGCCTGCATTTGCGGACTTTTGCTGATCCTATCTAAACTTCCGCGCAAATCCATACCAAGCTGTTTACGTTCTGCTTCGATATTTTGTCCTGATGCCACCCGCTTCAATCCGCTGGCTATAGTTTGAAGTTTAACTTCTGCGATTTTTTCGGTCCATTCCTTTTTTAATCCTGAATCCGCGATATTTCCTGCGATTTTTTCTAAATTTGCATAAGGAATATTTCCTTCACGAATAAAAGAATCAATTAAATCTACGCAAAATTGATCTTTTTGTCTGACGTCAACAAGCGTATTTATAAGTTGATCTATTTGATCAAATCTTCCTATTCTCGCGCGGTCTAAAGCAAGATCGTTCAAAGCCATTACTTTAGCACTTCCCTCTAATTTTTCAATTTCACTTAAAAGACCTTCAAATGCGCGATTATATTTGGTTTTCTCAATTTGTTCCGGAGTAATTTCCCGCAATTCTCTGAACAATTTTGTGCGGTCTGAAATTTCTTTCTCATAATCCGCTCTTAACTCGGTAATTTTTAAACCGCTTTTCTGAGCAAACTCCCGACCTTCTTCGGTAAATGAATCTGTGTCGAGCATTTTGTCGGTAACCTTATCCAATTTTGCTTTTGCGCTATTTTCTGCAGTGGAAGGATATTTTGATATAACTTCGACCAAATCCGAATTATTTAATTCTTCTGCATTAAATGCGGCGCGGGCTTTCTTAATTTCTTCTTTTGCTTCATAGGCTTGTTCTTCGGTCATTCGACCTTCTGCAACCATTTGCTTTATCTGTCTCCCCCCATTAATAAAAATACCCCGGGTATATCTTTCAAATTTCGGGTCTTCAATAAGTAATTTGGGTTTATCTTCCGTTTCTGAAATTTCTGATACCTGATCCCGAACTTCTTGGCCGGGTAATGCTTGCCGCTCAAAAGACGCGTCTTCGGGAGAAGACTCGCCTCGTGCTTCTGGTGAGATATAAGTTTCGCCGAACATATAAAAAGAATTTCTAATTACTAATTATCTAATTTCTAATCAAACTCTAACTAAGATTTTCGTGTTTGGCGATTTGAGCGGATTTTGACCCATTCGACTCGGCTCAGGGTCATGGTGAGCAAAGTCGAATCCATGCGGCCATTTTGGCATGGTGTCCGATCCGCCAGTTGGCGGAATATCGGACCAAAATGGCCGAAACCTTGGAGGTAAGCGCTGGCTTGCCGAGAATGAGCGAAAACGGCAAATGCGAAAATCTTTTATCGATTGCTCTCTCCAGGAATCATATTTGCCGAGCCGCTAATCTGAGCTAATTTCGAACGGCCAAAAATCTCCTGTTCAACTGAATTTTTATCTTTACCAAATTTCATACGTGAGAATTCTTTCAAAGCCGCTAACGCGTCCGGATTCCCCGGAGACGCTTTAAATATCTCGGTATTAAATGGAAGAGTATTTTTTCCATGTACCATTAGTTTAACATAATTACTAAAATTGTCAATATTAACAAGGTCTCTTTCGTTAAAAACCGGCGCAAACTGCTTGACCAAAAATTCAGCATCCTTTGAACCGATGCGGAAACTGATGAGTGAACCAACGTTACCAAAAACCGCTTCTCTTATCTGGTCAGATAACTGAGAAATGAATTGATGTGCGATTATAAGATTAAGTTTGTATTTACGCGCTTCGGATAAAATTGTTGAAATAGAATCTGTTGTAAAATTTTGAAATTCATCCACATAAAGGAAAAAATCCCGACGTTGTTCTTCGGGCATACTGGCTCTGGCCAAAGCTGCCATCTGCATTTTAGCCACAAGGACTAAGCCTAATAAGGATGCGTTTACTTCTCCTGTTTTACCTTTTGAAAGGTTGGCAATAAAAATTTTTCCGTTATCCATTATATCTTTTATATCAAAACCGCTTCTTCCCTGCCCAATTATATTGCGCAGCATTTCGTTTTCCACAAAACGTCCGACTTTAGAAATAAGATACCCCAACATTTCAGATTTGTGGAATTCCGTGGTTTTCGACATCTCTTTTTCCCAAAAAGCCTGAACCATCGGGTCGTGAACCTTAGCTACTTTAGCTTTTGCAAAAGCTTCGTCAGTAAATATGCGCGGTATTTCGGCGATTGTTCCGGGGTCTTCAGGATCAGCCATCAGGGTTAACATGGCATTGCGCATATTGTGTTCGAACATCGGACCAATAACCTCCGGCGGGAATAATTTTTCAAAAATACGTATCATTTCCTGAACAGCAAAATCTTTCTGTTCCGGAGTTTTCCACTCAAGCATATTTAAACCCATGGGCCGCTCTGTATCTGAGGGGTCAAAATATATAACATCTTCGGCTCTATTGCGCGGAACTATTGAAAGAACGCTTTCGGCCAGATCGCCGTGTGGGTCAATAACACCTACTCCATTTCCGGCCATTATATCCTGTCTTATCATTTCCTGAAGTAGAGTTGTTTTACCTGTGCCTGTCTGTCCTACCACATACAAATGTCTTCTTCTGTCTTCAAGTGCCATACGCACAAGAGTTTCTTGTCCACGATAAATATTCCGACCTATGATTATGCCTTCACGAGACAGATCAACCGGCGGGGATGCTGGTTTTGCTTTTAAAAACTCAACTTTAGGTGTTTCAAGCGGTACATTCGGAAAATGAAAAATACTTGTTACTTCCTCCGAATTCAAAAGAATAGAATCTTGGGAACTAAATATCCTGAAAGAAAAACGGAATAAAAGGTTTTGCAGAGTCTTTCCGTGTTTTCTTATTGAACGAAAAGAGTTTAAATGCACATCTCCAAATTGCGCGAATGCGCCTTCCATATGTGTAAGTATTTCTTCGGCTTCGGCTTCTGTGGGCGCTGAAGCAATAAGGCGTATATTCGTTTCAAAAAATAATTTAGCGGATTTTCCTTCAACAGCTTTTATTGTTTCCTGATGTAGTGGAGTTATCGGCTGTTGGCCCTGATAAAACCATGGAGTGTTTGGATTCATCTGCCCCTGACGCTGCAGATCTGCCTCATAAGCAGCTTGTTTTGGTGATTTCGGGTTCAATATCCTGTTAGCTTCAATAAAAACAGATTCCGGACTTATACTTACTTCCCGTTTTGCGCGGCTAAATTCATGTCCGCTTTTTTGCATTTGACGCGCAACTTTAAGACCAAATTTCCTGACCGAGGATTTAGCCGGACGGATTAATATCTGAAACGCCGCACCCTCCCCGCTTTCGTTTAATTTGCTCAAAGAATTGGTTATGGTTTCGATGGGATCGATCTCAAGCGTCCGGTATGTTTTTACCGGCAATGCCCAATGCGTCTGTTGCTTCATGACAGCACCAACACTTACGCCTTGCGGATGAAAAATATTATAATCTTTAATTCTGGTTATTTCTGCTACCGGATAAAGCGCGTGAATACTTTTTTCAAAAGAACTTAACCATTTGCGGGGAGTTGAAAAATAAAAAGTTATTTCTTCTCCGACATTTGAACAGGCTATCTCAAAAACCATATAAGGACGCCCCAAAATAAAACCCATTAACCCTTTGTCCTGAACCTGCGCCAATACCGACAACAGCTGTTCCATAACCCCTATCGTATCTTTTTCCGTTCTTTGATCTCTTTCTCCTATTTCTTTTTCACTGAAAAGACGCGGCATTCTTACCTTAACTAAAGTCAGATTCAATGCACGAACCAAAAAATAATGCTCGCGCATTTTATACCAAAAGAAATATCCTCCCACAGTAATTATTCCGATTAAAAAAATAAGTATTGGGGTCATTATATCTGTAATTTATTTCGTTTAATTAATTCATCGTAAAACATTGTTGTTAAAGAATCGTGCAAAGAATCATAAATAAAAGGATCGTTAAGATTTTTAGCAATATTTACCGCGTGATCAATCCCCTGTTCCAATGCAACATTAACCAACATAGTTACTTGCCGGTCAGGAGGTTGTCCCATTAAGTTATCGTGCGTTATTTGTACGGGGACTCCGGCTGTTGGATTCTGAGCAGGTGAAATATTAATAGAAGGAGGCGCGGCGTTTGCCATCCTCTCGCGTACTACTTCTCTTACTGTTTCCTTTGCCGGTATTGATTCCTGAGTACCTAAAACCTGCCGCCTTTCCGCCAATTTAGCTTCGAGGGCCGCGATTTCCTGTTCAATATGTTGTTTATTAGAAGATTGTTCAACCATAACCAAGTAGTAGAAATTCGATATTTTTATATATAAATTAGACTAATTTGCTATTATAAAACAACCTATTATTTATTTTGTTGCCAGGAATTTTGTTCGCTTCAGCGAACAATCGAATTTTCACTACCTGGCATATTTAAATTATACCACAAATTTAAGCTTTTTTTGGGGTTATCAACCTGTCAAAAATAATGAAAAATGCCAACGTAATGCCCATAAAAACAATCAAAACTATAAATTTTGCTAATCCCGAAAAATTTACAGCCAAAACTCCGGCAATCGCGCTGATCGATAAAAAAAGAAAAAGTATTTTTCTTGCAGACCAACCACGATCAAGTAAACGATAATGCAAATGACCGGCATCCCCGGAAAAAATCGACCTGCCCTCTTTAAATCGAATAAAAATAACCCAGAAAAAATCTATTATCGGAACAGTAAAAACCAAAAACAAAGTTGCAACTTTAGCGCCAGCAAAAATTGCTATAGCGCCTAACAAAAAACCTATGGCGGCGCTTGAGCCGCCAAGATAAATCTTTGCCGGAGGAAAATTCCAAAGAAAAAAGCCTATAAGTCCGCCTGCGGCTACAGATGCCAAAATTGCAACCGGTGGCTGATACACAGTTAAACTTAAAGAAAGAACAGCTAATGAAATAAAGCTTATTGCCCCGACGCCGGCAGCCAACCCGTCTAACCCATCCAACCAATTAAATGTATTGGTAAATAAAATAAGCCAAATAACTATAAAAATTGCACCGATAACAGGAATCGACTCGTTCGCGGGCATATCGACTAAAAAATTATCCAACCTTAACGAGCCGCCAAAAGGATTATTCAGATAAAAAAGTTTGGTGCCGCTTATAATAACTGTAAAAGATGCGATAAGTTGACCCAGCAATTGAACTTTCCACGATAACGATTTCAGGTCATCAACAACGCCCAACACAACAAGAAAGAAAGAACCGGCAATGATGCCGGCTATTGAATAGGTTATTACCAGTCCGGGATAAACAAAAACAATAAAAAGGAAGGCAAGAAAAACAGCTATACCGCCAAGTAACGGAACGGCTGTTTTTTGTTTATGACGACCGCCCGGTAAACTAAAAATTTTAAACTTTAAAGCGATTTTTCTAAAAAAATAAACAAGTACTGCAGATATAAACAACCCTATCAGCATTGGTTGAAAAAAATATTCAAACGACATGCATTATATTTGACCGTTAAACTTTAATAAACCAAAAAGAGCGATCAATAAAAAAAGCTGAACTATTACAGACATAACTAAAAACACGTAAGACAAAAAAGCTTCCTTTTTTCTTAATAAAAATGCCAGCAGTCCGTTTATTATTAGCATTGCGCTACCCAAGGTAGGCAATACTAAGAGAGTATTTTGTGTGCCGAAAATATCCGCGCCACTGAGAATGGAATAGCGAATTGCATAAGGAATGTCCGAAGGCGGGAATTTAAACCAAGTTATTAACCACAATAAAATATTTAATACTGCGGCAAATGCCAGGCTTAATGAAAAAATTTTAAATCTAAATCCGATCTCCATATCCGGTATATCAACTTTCAGCGATCCCGCCTTTGGCGGGATCAAAATTAAGGTTGAAATAATTTATACATTTATTGATTTTTATACGATAACAAATATCCATACTATATATAAGTATTAAATTTGGCGAACTGAAAGTTGTATTTCTGGACATAATTTAAATAGCTGTTACTTCAACAGTATTATCCGGTTTCGGTGTTTTAATTTTTATTTTATCTACTCTCCATTTGTTCAATAACCCCATAAAAATTTTAAGCGCCTCAAATAGCAGAACACCAAATGTAATATAAAACGCTATTATTATCCAATGGACTAAAGAAAGTGCTTTGGTGTGTAAAAGTTCTTGCAGTGAAGGCACATATATAGCTGCAAGCATTAACCCTAAACCAGCTAAAATCGCCGTCGGTATCCAGGGATTTTCCCATGGCTTGCTTCGCCATATGGGCACGCTAAGATTACGAATACATAATATAAAGAATAAAGAATCTATTCCCGAAGCCGCAAAAACTAATGTGCGGGCATAATCTATAGAGATCCCTTCCCTAATTAACCACACAAATATTCCCAAAAGCATCAGATTTACCGCAACGCTAACTACTACAATTAAAGCCAACACTTCTTTGCTCAAAATAGAAGATTTTATCGGGGTCGGCGGACGATCCATAACATTTTGTTCTTCTTTTTCAAAGGCTAACGCAAAATTAGGCAAACTGTCCTCAGCTAAATTTATCCAAAGAATTTGAGCGGCCAGTAATGGCAGCATATTTTGGGGCAAAAATCCCAATAAGCTTAAAATAAGATATCCTCCCACAAGTACTATCTCGCCAAGCGAATCGGTAAAGAGAAAAATTGTGGCCTTACGGATATTATCAAAAATTATTCTGCCTTCTTTTATTGCGGCAACAATGGTATCAAAATTGCTGTCTAGTAACACAATATCTGAAGCTTCTTTAGCTACGTCTGCCGCGCCTCCCACCGCAATGCCGATATCCGATTTTTTTAAGGCTGGCGCGTCATTGATCCCATCCCCGGTCATTGCAACTACTTCGCCCTGAGCCTGCAACGCTGATACTATTCTTAATTTCTGATGCGGCAGAACCCTAGCATAAATGGCGATATCTCTGGCAACCTTACTAAATTCTTCATCAGACATTTTTTCGAGCTCTTCACCATTGAGAACCCTTTCCCCTTTTTCAAAAACTCCTAGTTTTGTTCCTATGGTCTGCGCGGTTAACACGTGGTCTCCGGTCAAAATAGATACGTTCACGCCGGCTTTTTCCATCTCATGCAAAGAATCTTTAACGTTTGCTCTTAAAGGATCTTCAATCACGGCAAAACCTATAAAAGTTAAATCTTTCAAATGATCATTTACATCGCCCAAATGCAACGGCCCTCCTTTTGATGGGAAATGTCTGAAACCTAACGCAATAAGACGAAATCCTTGAGCGCTTAACTCGTCATGCCTGCCCATTAACCTTTCTTTGTCGCTTTCCAAAAATGGCATAACTCTATCTTTATGCATAAAAGTTGTCGCTGAAGTAACAACTTTTTCAGCCGCACCTTTAACATATAAAGTTGGGCCATGCTCTTCAATGACAATAGCGGCCATATAGCGGTTAATAGATTCAAACGGCAAAATATCCAAAATTCTATCTTTGCGCAAAGCTATTACTTTACTTAGGCCCGCCTCGCGCGCCGCATGCATTATTGCAACATCTGTTGTTTCTCCTAAAATTTTTCCTCCGGGTTCAATATCAGCTTCGTTACAAAAAATTCCTGCGCGAAGAAGCAAATTTCTTGTTTCGTCCCCTCCTTCGACTATAATTTCCACAACCCGCATCTGCCCTTCAGTTAAAGTTCCGGTTTTATCCACGCAAAGAGCTGTTACAGAGCCCAATGTTTCGGCAGCAACTAATTTTCTTATCAGAGCCTTCCGCTCAAGCAATCTTCGCATGCCAATCGTAAGAATAACTGAAACGGCTACAACCAACTCGGCAGGAATGGCCGCAATAGCCAAAGCAATTGCGGTTGTAAATATTTCTACCAAAGGAATACGCGCCAAAAATCCCGCCACAAAAACGGTTAATGCTAAAGCGATAATGCCTACCGTAACAAAATTCGCTAACTTTTTAAGCCTTTTTTGCAAAGGTGTGAGCCCTTCTTCTACTTCAACCAAGCTCTGTGCGATACCGCCTACTTGCGTAGAAATGCCTGTAGCCACCACCACGGTCAAACCCGTGCCCCTGTTCACTATTGTGCCGGCAAAAGCCATATTTAACCTATCCGGAACAGGCGTTCCTTCAGGCAAAAATTCAACAATTTTCTTTGCCGGAGATGTTTCGCCGGTAAGTACTGCTTCTGAAATTTCAAGCATTTCGGCTTCAATTATACGAACATCAGCAAGGACACGCTCTCCGGCCCTCAAAACCATAATATCGCCGGGCACAACATTATCTGCAGCTATCATTACCAAAGATCCTTCACGTATAACAGGCGCCTCATACCTGACTATTGCTTTTAATGCTTCAAGTGTTCTCTCGGATTTCCATTCCTGAAAAAAACCAAATAAAACATTCGCAATCAAAGCTATCAAAATAACTATTGAGTCAGGAATGTCCCCCAACCAAAAAGTTATTCCCGCAGCCGCAAGCAAGATCACCGTAAAAGGACTTTCTAATTGAGAAAACAAAAATTTTAACGGTCCATAGCGGGCTTTTTCCGGTAAAGTATTGGAACCATATTCTTTTAATCTGTTGCCTGCTTCTTCCACAGAAAGACCGGAACGCTTTGTTTTTAAGCGTCTGAAAATATCTTTTTCAGTTAAACTATGCCAATGGACGACTTGGGTAACAGAATTCATCCCTATAATTATATCAAAAAACGACCGTTTCTGCTGAGGCTTATATATCAAGCGGTTCTGGGACTTGACAAAGTATATGGATATGCTATAATGTGTCTATAAAATTGAAAATTAAATAACGCAATAAAATAATACAAAAAAATAAGCACCTATGCTTTAAATAGGCGTACGAGACCGCGTTAAGGCTCATTTTATTTTATAAAAAATCGACTCTCCCTCAGCCTCCGTTACCGTAAAGGTAGCGAGGGCTTTTTCTTTCAAAAATAAAACGGCCTCTTTACAGCCGTTTTATATTAAGACTCGATAATTAATTTACTCAACGACAAAAATAGTTTCTACTTTGGATATTTGTTCAGTAGTTAATGAAGCGTAAATTGCGGAAAGATATTCTCTTAAAACGCTTTGGGCAGACTTATTTAATGTTTCTAAGAGAGTTTCTTCATCAAAAAATTCATTAAGCGTAGCGTGTAAAAACGCTTCCGTCTGTTATTGAAGACAAAACTTCTAATACTTCATTCCTTTTCTCTTCAGGTAAACTGCCGGTCAAAGAAGAAATCGCATTCGCGTATACTACAGAGGTGAATTTCTTTACAAATTCATCAGTATCGCCGTCATACTCAATAGCATTAAGAAAATTGCCGAAGAAAAGTTTTAGATTTTCCATAATTAAATATTATTGTATTTGGATCGTTCCGCCTGTGGCCCGCACTCTAAATACTGCTTTCTCATCCATTTCATCAATTGTGCGGGCGCCTATATAGCTCATTGTTGAACGCAGCGCCCCGGCCATCTGGTCCAACAGATCTCCCACCTCACCTTTGGCAGGTATCATTAAATGGTCGCCCTCGGGAGTAATTTGAGGGGCACCTTTGGCTAAAGGATCTTTTCCTTCTGATTCCTGCAAAGTTAAGTTGGCACCAAGCGAAGCCATGCCACGATAAAGCTTATAAGAAAGCCCATTCATCCCCACGATTGTTTTTCCGGGAGTTTCCTCGGTTCCGGCAAACATAGCGCCCATCATTATAGTTGAAGCGCCGGTAGCCAAAGCCTTGCCCAAATCCCCCAATTCACGTATTCCGCCATCTGCCATTACAGGAATTCCGTATTCTTTTGCCGCCTGAGCGCATTCGTAGACTGTGGTCATTTGACCGCCTCCGACACCCGTCATACCTCTTGTACGGCATGCGTATCCCGGAGCAATTCCCACACGAACTCCTGCGGCACCCGCTTCGATAAGTTTGCGTGTAAGTTCGGCGGTCATAACATTACCGCTTATTATATCTATATCGGGAAAACTTTCAGAAAGATATTTGGTTGCATCAATACATTTTTTTAATCCGCCATGAGCTATATCAACAACCAAAGCATCAGCGCCGGCATTGATAAGTTTTTCCGCACGCTTAACAAAATCTTCATCGCGTATCCCAACGGCTGCGGCAACTCTTGGTCTGCCGCGTTTGTCGCGCGCAGCCAAAGGAAAATCTTCAGCGTTTTCAATATCTTTTTGGGTTATTAAACCAACCAGATGGCCTTTGTCATCTATCAACGGAAGTTTTTCTATTCTGTTGTCGTGTAAAATTTTCTTGGCCTGTTCCATAGTTGTACCGACCGGCGCAGTCACAAGATCATGATGATTCATTACATCTTTCAAAATTGAGCCGTCTAACTCATACATCATATCGCGGGTCGTAACTATTCCGACCGCTTTTTTGTTTTCTATGTCATCAACAATAACTATTCCGCCAACACCATATTCATCAATAACTTTACGCGCATCAGCAACCGTATGCTCAGGGGTCATAACCACTGGGTTTTCGATAATAAAATGTCCTGACCGCTTAACGCGTACAACTTCCTGAACCTGTTGGTCAATTATTGAAAATCGCGGCAAAACGCCAATTGCTCCTTTGCGTGCTAAAGCAATAGCCATGGCGGAGCCGGTAACGGTGTCCATCGGAGCCGAAACAAAAGGCAGATTTATTTGTATTCGTTTTGAAAAATATGTGGCTAAACTTATTTCTTTGCGGGATTTTATATCAGAATACTGTTGTTCAAGATCCACATCGTTATATTCATACGCGGGGTCAACTTTAAATTTAGGACCTTTAAATTCATGAATAGATTCTGCTGCAAATTTTTTATCCTGTATTTGATTTTTATTGTTTGGCATACCAGGTAGTAGAAATTCGACTATTTATTTATAAATTGATGAACTTTTAATTTTAAAAAGTTGTGCAAAGTTTATTTAACTTAACCAAGTATCTTTGTTCCGCTCTGCGGAACGGTCGAATTTTCACTACCTGGCATAGTTTTAATGTCTGACAAAAGCCATTATATCAATAAGAAATATAAATACAAACTACGTACCGGGGGTTAAATTTACAGCTCAGACACAAAAACAAACCTATATTGGGATTTGAGCCTCTCGACTACTGATGGCACTGAAGCAACGTCTTCGTTACTGCCAACGTGCATAAGAGTAATGCCTTTGGGTCCGATTTTACTGATTATTCTTTCGGCAATTTGTTCACTGGTCTGTTTGTTTTGCCAACCTAACGAATCAACTGTCCAATAGACAGAAACGTATCCAAGATCTTTTAACAAAGCATCGGTATGCGCATTACGTTCCCCGTATGGATATCTAAATAGGAGCTTGCCCTGAGCTTGTCGAAGGGGTTTAGCCGGATATCCCAAGGAATTAAAAATATTCTCGGTTTTAGTTATCTCTTCTTTGATCTGTTCATCTGTTAAGCCGCCGGAAACCAAATGCGGATGGCTATAAGTATGATTGCCCAATTCATTTATTAAACCCTCTTTGGGAACAAGAATTTTCTTAAAAAGTTCGGTGTTCTGCTCTGTCCATTTGCCCGTTGAGAAAAAAGTTATTTTAAGTCTTGAATCGGCAAGATAATCTATAAGTTTTTGCGTGGCGCCTAAACCCGCGCCCGCATCAAAAGTTATGGAAATCTTTGGCTTTTGATTTTCTTCTTCGATAGATGTGCGTATTATTTTTTCAATCGCCCGGCTTTCGGCTATGGTTTTTGAATAGTCCCCCGATGCAAATATTTGCTTAATATTAGAATATTCATTTTCAAAAGATTCACCGGGAACGCGCAGTGCATCGAATTCTTCAACAACAAGACTCAAATCGTTTAGTGCATCAGCGGCGGTTATTTTTTCCTGATCACTATTTTCAAATATTTGATCAATAAAATTTACCGGACTTGTAGTTTCTTTCAGCGTAACAGTTTTCCCGTTATTTAAATAAAAAAATATCGCCAAAACGGCAACAAAACCAAAAAAAATAATAGATACTTTCTTCTGAAACATCATTTTAAATTATACCATGAAAAAACTCGACATGATTGTCGAGTTTATTTGGCGCATGAAATTTAGTCTAAAAACACTGGCAAACCGGCACGCGTGACAATTACAGATTCTTTTCCCGTTGCAATGCATTTTATCTCCTGATTTTGAAGAGCGTAATTATTTATACGATAAACTAAAACTTATAAACTGTCAAAATAAAAACGCTCTCCTAAAAGAACGTTTTTATTCGACTATTTAAAAAATATTTTTAATTTGCGATTATATTTCCTCTTACAGTTACGTTAACGTCTTCAAGTACCCTACCCGTTCCATCTTGCGCCTGAACTTTTACTGTGGTGTTCAATGTCTGTGATTCGAACGTATCAATATTACAAGTAAATTGGAAATTTAAAATTGTACCGTTAGGACTAACCGCTAACCAGTTTGGAAGAGCGCCGACAACTTTTGCCTTTAATCCTGTAGGAGCCGTGCCTTCAACAACAATTTTTGTCGTACCAACCGCTTGCGGACAGGGAGAAGAACCTATGGTGTGCGTAAAATTATGACTAGTCACATCAAAGAAAACATCAAAAAATGAATCAGTTGGAGGGGGTGGAGGAGGCGTCGGATCTGTCACCGGAGGAGCCTCTTCGCCTACACATAAATTCTTACCGTCTTCACCTTTATTGCCGACAGGATTACCATTTCCGCCATTGCCACCACCGCCAGGAGGACATCCATCTCCACCGTTACCGCCATCCCCGCCTTTTTCTTCAAGAACAGCTCCATCAACACCGCTATTTGTTGTGCCTACGCCCGCAATACCTTTTGTACCCTTAGCATCGCCACCATTGCCCCCATTTCCACCACGCTCTGTTGCTGAACCGTTACCGCCATTACCGCCCTTGCCCGGTTTTGCTGTAGAATTTCCTCCGTTCCCGCCTGTTGAAGTTGCTTTAACGGATTGCGCATCTCCGCCCTTACCACCGGTTGCTGTTGCTTTACCGCCTGCACCGCCATCACAATCAGGACCATTGCCATTACCTCCATCACCGCCATTTGCAATAGCGTTTCCTCCGTCACCGCCAATGATTTCATTAATAGTTACATTTTCTGTTCCACCAACTGCACCGGCAACCATTAAACCTTTTTTGTTATCGCCACCTTTTCCGCCGGTTGCTGTAGCATCGCCGCCTTTTTGACCCGGACACCCGTCATCACCTTTTTTACCGTGAGCAATCGCTTCTCCACCCCTGCCGCCTGGACCGGGATAAATATTAAACGCGCCGGCAATATCAATTCCGCTATCTGAAACAATTTTAATATTTCCTGATTGTCCGCCTTGTCCGCCCGTTGCGATACCCGGATCACAATTTTTTGAAGTTTCGGCCCGTCCCCCTTCGCCACCGGCACCCAAATGAATATTAAAATTATTCATTGTAACGTTACCGCGAGCTCGAACATTAAAACGCATTGCGTCTTCACCTTTACCGCCCTGAGAATTACAAGACTCTTCGCCAAGCTTTCCTGCGCGTCCATTGGGACCGGTAAGATCAAAATCAGCAATTTCTACACCGCCGTTACCGTCACTAAAATCAAAATTCAAAATAATTTTATCTACTCCCGGAGGTGGAGTCGGAATGGTCAGATCAAACGGAGGCGGAAATGCAGGATCTGCACCAACATACCACTTACCGCGAATTCGCCATGCATTTGCGACGGGATTGCCTTCGTTATCAACTGCGGGCTCAGCTTCCTGAGCATATGCGGTATTAACCAATAATCCCAACTTGTTTTGTGATGTGGATTCAGTTGGCAGAGGCACTCTTAAACTCGTTGGGAGCCCTTTAACTCCTTTTGGAATTTCGTTGAACGGTATAAATGGACCGATATTTACTTTATCATTGGTCCAAACACCGGCCTCATTATATAAATTTTGTACTGCTTCTTTGGTTGTTGCGAACTTATCTGCCGAAGAAACAACCTGGATGTTTCCATTTGAAACAATAACAGCATCTTTTGTAATATCTGCACTTTTTGCGGCTATAAGAATGCCGTTACCTGATTCATTGCCGGTAAGATCGTCTGACAGATCACATTGAACATGGCGCTCTATTGTAAGCTTGCCGTTTACAATTAATTTAAGCGGACCGCCTTCGCAAAGAAGTGAACCTTTCACAGTTAAATTCTTCTCAAAAGTTAATGTCGCGCCGTTACGTACCACCACTCTTTCTCCTACAGAAATCATATAATCCTCAGTAAAAGTCTGATCGGCATCAACGTATGTTGTAGGCGTGCCCGTAAACTGCCATAAAATAAATCCCGCAACAAGAATAATTAAAGCTGTACCGCCCGCAATTAAAAGCTGTTTTTGATTTAATTTTTTTGGGAACATATAAATTTTATTCTTTAATTAAATAAATCAAAAACCCCTTGATCCGCCATCCGTCATTCGCCAGCTGGCGAAGACGAAGGCAGAGAGGGGTTTTTGTAAAATTACAATTAATATAGTTTGTTAATGCCGGTAACGTCAGCCGGTGCAAGATCTCGCTTTGAAATTTCGCCCTCGGTCGCATAACCATACATTGTTACGTCCGCGCAAGAAGCGTCGTAAATATCTGCCAAGCCCGTTGAATGTCCTAATTCGTGTGTCGCGATATTTTCAAAATCCATTTTTTCTGCTTCACCTGACGCAGACCAATCGTAGGTTGTATCGTCATAAATCTGCTCCCATTCAACCAATTTTCTGCCGGAAGGAGGACCGCCAAAAACACCCCATACAATAGTAACTGCGATCGCGCTTGAATCTTCTATATCCGCAAAATAAACTTCATTTAAACCGTCCGGCGCTGAAGTATCCGCGACCAACGCATCTGTGGTAAGAGAACCTTCCCCCAAAATATCTGCGCCCAAAGAATTACCCACAACCCCATCTGAAGCATCCTCCCATTTACTAATATCAGAAGATAAATTAGCCAAAACAAAATCAGCAACCAGACCTCGTGTATTTGCACCGTTAACAACCCAAGACTCAACTGATTTCCATTTTGCGTCGCGAGCCATATAACCATAACAAGTTGGACCACCTTTGGTTGCAGCGCCTGTTCGCGCAGCCTGATTCTTGTGGTGGACAATAGCATATCCCTCTACAACTTCACCGCTCTGCGGATCAACCGCGCTTCCCAAAGAAATAACCGGAGAATTAAAGATTTTGTTAGTAAATGCATACCGGGTAGTAGAAATTCGACTTATTGTTTCATCGATTTCTTAATTAATTTATTTTTAAAACTATTTCTTAAATACCAGTTAGTGATATTCTTTGTTCCGCTGCGCGGAACAGTCGAATTTTCACTACCCGGCATATATTTTTGTTAAATTTTAATTTTAATATTATAGCGTTTTATTTTAATGTCGTCTATACGCTTGGGTTCGAACTCGGTAAAAATACTTTTCAGTCTTGTTTGCCCGCCAAAGGCGGGCATCACAATTTGCTACAGTTTGCTCTCCAAACTAAGCAAATTGGATGTAGCTCCTACGGGGTCGAGCGGTGCAAAGCAAACAAACTGCTTTGTTTGCGAACCGCGAGACGGGTTGAGTGATGCGCTTTAGCGCCACGAAACCCGGGGTACATACTTTATTCCCGTGTTCCCGCAAACACGGCAGAAACTGTGCTCCTATGGGGATTCGAACCCCAGTTTCCAGGATGAGAACCTGACGTCCTAGACCGGGCTAGACGATAGGAGCAAAATTATTAAAGATTCATGTCCTCATACGCTTCGACATTTTAACGTCAGCAAAGCTTCCAGCAAAAAACCGTGTCGAAGCACATGCCCGGGAATCTTTTTGATTCCCGCTTTGCGCTCTTAGTCTCGCACAAAGCCCACTAGACGAAGGAGCCATCGTTATAATTATACATACAATATATGCATAAACAATAAACCTTCGGTTTAACCGAAGGTTTTTAAATTTAATTAAGAAGATCTTTATTCAATACCGAAGGATCGGGTATCAGAGGCGTAATTACTACGCCGGGATCTTCGTTCTGCCAACGCGCAAGAAGTTCTTGAATTTCTTCATTAATTCTTTCGCAAAAGACAGGGTCTTTAATTAAATCTTTATCAATAGCGTGTTGCATGGCTTCGACATTGTGGAACTTAAGCGTTCTCCAGATGGTTGCGCATTCTTTTGCCCAGCACCAATAGATGTGACCGAAAGAACCAATAACGTCTTTGGAACTAAATTCGCCACGAACTTCATCTGAAGCTTTAATATAAGATAAAACTGTTTCCTTCGAAGATTTACAATCTCTGTTCTGTCCTTCTTTTGACAGAAATGAAATTTCCAACACGCCGACCTCTTTTCAAATTACTAAATATAACATAATGAATTCATTAAAATATGTCAACCCAGCCCTAATTTTACCTTAAAAACGTTGTGCCGTTTTAATTATGTTTATCACTATTTTTATTCAGAAAAATAATATCCCGAAACCGAAGTACTACTACTACCCACAAGATAAGTGGCCACAAAACAACAAAGAAAACTGCCATAAACATATTTTCATAAGGCCTCCAATAAAGCGCGCATATAAGCCCAAAAAATAAATAATAGAATACAGCAAGACCAACCAAAAGTATTTCCATTAATAATGACTCCTTTCTATTCGTCCACTATATTTGGAACCATAAAAGAAAGCTGTTCGCTTTTAACTTTCAATTTTGCCAAAGCTATCAGAGCCATAGCATGAGCCCATGCAAGAGGCGTATGTTCGTTGGGATGACCGTTTTTATATAACTCGGGCACATCACCTTTTTTGGTTATTTGAGCAATGCCTCGCTCAAACCAATGCTTAGCTTCTTCAACTTTATTCATCTGTGAATATATGATCGAAAGCCAGAAAAAACCCATTGGCCATTCGGCAGAAATACCGTTATCTGAACGATAATAATTATCGCCCCAGTAACGATTAAGCCCGTGTTCTTGTACTAATTTTCCTTTAACTCGGCTTAATATTTCTTCACGAATATCGCGCGAAACAATATTATAAGGCCAAATCAAAGAAAGAAGCGCTATATCCACATCACGACCGGCATATTCATTCGGAAGCGTTCGATGAAGCGTTTCTCTACCCAGACGAATTAAATTTTCCGGAACATATACAATTTCCTGACGGTATAAATACAACAAACCGGATACAACGGCTCCGACAGATGAAGCGTGAACAAATTCGTCCTCTTCCCACATGCCAAAATCAGCATTTTCCCAGTAACGTACAGCTTGCAAATAAGCTATCAAAAGCGTAATTAATTCGCGATCGCGATTATCACGCATAACGTTAATGTGTTTGAAATCTAAATCCGCAACCATATGCAGAAAAAGACCTATAGCATCAAGCTGATGATGCCCCCATTGTTGGGTTATTTCTGAAAAATCAGCAACATTATATTTCGCGTGAATATGCTCACCTGCACCCTTACGCGGAGAAGCAGAGATCATTTTATGACGCTGCGTATGTAAAATATCAAAAACTGCGTGCATACCCTGGATCAGTTTCTCATAATCACTGATAAAGTAATAAGCAAAAATGGTGTAAACCTGATCACGCAGCCAACAAGCTCGATAATCAACGGTT
>LBYG01000014.1 GCA_000996085.1 Parcubacteria group bacterium GW2011_GWB1_40_14
CGCTTTTCGGGCTAAAGTTCCTCCAGGTTTTCGGAACTCGGCGGGACTCCTGAAAATGCAGATCCCGCTTTTGGCGGGATGGCATTTTCTAGTCGGTGCTGGGGGAAGGACTCGAACCTTCGAAGGCGAATGCCAACAGATTTACAGTCTGTCCCGTTTGACCACTTCGGTACCCCAGCGAAACGCTCCGGTTTAATTTTTGCGGAAAGACCTGTTTATTCCGCCAGAGCCGAGAGAGAGATTCGAACTCTCGACCTACGGTTTACAAAACCGTTGCTCTACCACTGAGCTATCTCGGCTCTGGCGGAACAAAAACAGTTGCTGTTTTGTCGAAGACAAAACCCCGGGAAATTTTCTACGCCTCCACAGGAGCTTCGGCTAAATTTCCCGTTAGCGACAAGCAGTTGTCGCTAACCCACTTCGCTACCTCGGCATTAAGACCGTGAAAATATTATGATAGCTCTTCTAACCGCTGCATTATTTCTTCGTCATCCGGCATAAGACGCAAGGATTGTTCCAAGGCCGCCCTGGCATCTTTAACGTTTCCGGCAATCGCGTAAAGGTTTCCCAGCCTCTTATATGCGGCGGCGTCATCGTGATGATGAGCTAAATATTCAAGCAGTTTCCGCTCCTCCTCAAGAAATGCTTTTCGTTTACGAATGCGGTCAAAAAATTTAGGTAAAACATCCACCCCTGTTTCGGGAGAGAATTTGCCTGAACGAATTTGTACCGAATGGGTAAGCTTTTCGGATTTCTTAAGACCCGCAAATAAAGCTTTTCGTACGCGTTTTAATACCAACTCTATGCCGTGAAAGAGCCATTTCTGCCAAGGGACTCTTTGGATAAGTTCGTGAACCTTATTTATAATTTGGAATCCTTTAGCTCCTTCCGGTTCCGGAATCTTCCAAAGCAAAGGAAAGGCTCGAGCAAGAACCAAAACTATTCCGGATAAACCGATCAAAAAAAATAATGGCGCGACAAAAGAATACATATTAAACCGAAAATCGGGCAAACTTGCCTACGGTTATCTTTTCACCAAATTTCGCAACAGCATCAGTAATAAGGTCTTGAACCGTTTTATCCGGCTCCTTAATAAAAGGCTGGGTCAAAAAACATATCTCTTTGGCGAGGGTATTTAATTTGCCTTCTATTATTTTATCTACTATATTTTGAGGCTTACCCGAATCCTCAAACTGCTTTGCCACAAGACGCCTTTCGTCGTCTACAATTTCTTTCGGAATTTCATCGGGTGATAAATACTTTGGGGTTGCGGCAACAATATGCATGGCAAGATCGTGGGCTAATTTTTTGAAATCTTCGTTACGGGCCACAAAATCCGTTTCACAACGCAATTCAACTATACCCACAACCTTGGCATTAGCGTGAAGATATACTCCTATTGTGCCTTCGGCCGTAGTACGATCCTGTTTTTTATCCACGACAGACTGTCCTCGGGTTCTCAATAATTTTGCAGCTTCTTCTATATCATTATTTGCGTCAATAAGCGCTTTTTTAACCTCGATCATTGAGGCGCCTGTTTTTTCTCTTACTATCTTTATATTTTCAAGTTCACTCATGTATTTTAAAAAACTTGTCCTGAGTTAGTCGAATGGACTAGATCAGACATATTTTATTTATTTTTTTTACCTCGCTCTATGGCTGCAGACAGCTTAGACATAATATACCTGACAGAAGAAACTGCATCGTCATTTGCGGGTATCGGAAATTGAATTTTACTTGGGTCAACATTTGTATCGGTAATTGCAATGATCGGTATTTTGAGTTTCAACGCTTCAACCGCAGCAATATCATCATGTTTTAAAGAAGCTAAAATCAATGCATCAGGTTTGCGGGTCATTGCTTTTAATCCGCCCAAAGAAAGATTGAGTTTGGTTATCTGTCGTTTAAATCTGACTTGTTCCTGTTTTGTATATTTTCCGAGTTCTCCGCTTTGTAACTGACGCTCAAGTTCTTTAAAATTCTCGAGTCTCTTTGACATAACCTTAAAATTGGTAAACGTTCCTCCAAACCATCTTTCTTTAACAAAAGGCATGTCGCAAGCCGTAGCGTACTCCTGGATAATATCCTTTACATGCGGCCGCGTTGCAACAAAAAGTATCATGCCATTATTTTTGGCTTTCTCTTCCAAAAAATCGCAAGCGCGGGCTAAATATTCAACGGTTTTTGTAACGTCTATTATCTCAACATTACCTCGTACCGTAAAAATATAAGGCTCCATTTTTGGATGTCTATGAGATTTTCTATGACCAAAATGAATTCCGGCTTCAAGCATTTCCTGAACCTCGGAAGACAACATTGATTTAATATCGTCAGTAATTTCCATATAATTAATGTGTTTAATTTAATATGCGCAAAGCGCAACGTGAATTAGTATAGCTAAATACCCCAAATAGCGCAAGCCCAGTAGAATTACCTCGACGCTTACGCTTTGTACGTTTTGGCTCAGCTAAAACAGACAGTCGAGGTAGCTCTACCGGGCACGTCCGGCTCTAATTTTGTCCAAAACAATTTATTTAAGGTTAATTCTGGCAAAACCAAATTAAAGCTCTATTTATAGAAAATTAGAGCTGGGCAAAGCCGTCAAAACTGTAACTAAAGTAAGGATAAAATATATCATCAAATAAAGGCGCATCTATAGACACTTTGACATTTTATTGTATATAATTAAAACTAATCATCCTTGAAAATGAACGAATAAAAGTAAGGTGATGGCATGAGCCTGTTTAGTGGGTTAAAGAACCGTATTTTCGCAATACATCCTTCTGTGCCGCGAAGCGACACAGAATTAGTGGGTTTCTTTGTTTGCGGTCTGTATTCTCTGGTATTTGCAATAGCGGCATACCTTGAAGCTTATGGCGGACACAGGATTTCCCATCTTTTTTCTTTAACTCTATTGTTTTTTATCGGCATATATTCTCTGCATTCCATAACTGTTTATAAGGTTAAAATAAATCTTGAAAAGAGAGCCAAAAGAAGAAAAAAGCAGATCTTTGTTTGGCGCTATGGTGAAATATTCGGTTTCGGACTAATCATTTCACAATTAGCTTTACTTGCTCTTTTTATACTTGACGTTGTTGAAATTTTTCCGGAAGAGAGTTCTTTTGTAGTTGAGGTTTTGATGAGCATGCTGGCTGGTACATCTTTATGGAAAATGGTAATCCATGATGAGCCGCGAGTACGACACAATAATCTCTTCTTTTTAGTCCTTGTTACAATGACAACCGTAACGATCCTAGCATTTATCGTAAACGGCTTAACTGGAAGAGAAATACCTTCAGCTTTAGTGCTCATGTACTTTGCTATCTTTATTGCGCATATTTTGCACGATAGAGCCCTTGAAATACAGTGCCAAGATGAGTGCAATGATGAAACCGTGATCGATTTCTTTGGCTGGATAATAGTTTTAACAAGCCTGGTTATATATGTGCTCTCTCTCGATACCCCGATTAAGGTGTTTAACAACGTTTCAGATGAGATGTGGCAAATCGCTCTTGGAACAGGTGCGATTATGTGGGTAAGCGATTTCCTCTTAAGCAGACTAATTGAACGCAAAGAGAGAAAAGAACGAGAAGAACGAGAAGCTAAGCTCAAAGGCGACACGCAAGTTACCAAAACTCCGGAAAAAGAACCCGAAGACACAGAAACTGAATAAATAATTACCAAAAGACCGTTTTTATACGGTCTTTTTTTATTTAAGCGCATACTATTGCTCGGCGTTAAATACTGTGTTATAAATTTTAGTGCATGAAAAAAGATATCCATCCAACATATTATCCCAAAGCTAAAGTTAAATGTGTCTGCGGTAACGAATTTACCGTAGGTGCTACTTTGGAAGAAATAAATATTGAGGTTTGCTCAACTTGCCACCCGTTTTTCAGCGGGAAAGCTAAAGTCATCGATACTGCAGGCAAGGTTGAAAAATTCAAAGAGCGCCTAATAAAGAAAGAATCTATGGCGGGCGTACAGAGCGGCAAGAAAAACAAGCTGGCAAAGCGCGAAGCTCGTCGAGAAAAAGCAAGAACACAAGGACCGCCAACACGAGGTTAAGTATTTTTATAGCGAGCAGCAATCCTGTTCGCGTCTGCAGGGACCCCTTCATTTATATAGCCGTTCCGGCTAAATCGGTCTTCGCCCTAATGACGCTCACAAGACAGCTGCTCGCTTTTATATTGAAAATGACAATTCAATTAAAATCGCTTGAAGAATTAAAAAAAGAATACGCGGAGGTCGAAAAACAACTCAGTGATCCTGAGCTTTTTTCGCGACCCGCAGATATTGCGGATTTGGGACGAAAACTTAAAGAATTAAACCAGCAGATACGCTCCATAGAAGAAAAACAAAAGATAGAACTGGACATTGAAGATGTTAAAAAAATACTTTCCGGCGAACAAGACCTGGAATTGCGCGCTTTAGCCGAACAAGAAAAAGAAACTCTTGAAAAAAAGCTCGCACTATTAACGAGCGATCATCTGCAAAACAACAAAGAAGAAATGGAAGGCGTGGTCATGGAGATAAGACCGGGTGCCGGAGGCGACGAAGCTGCATTATTTACGACAGAAATTGCTCGAATGTATATCCGATTTGCGGAGAAAAGCGGTTGGCGCGTACAAAGCATTGGAGAAAGCGACACGTCAATTGTCGGGCAAAAAGAAGCTATATTTATAATACGGGGCAAGGGCGCCTATAAAAAACTTAAAAATGAACTGGGTGTTCACAGAGTTCAAAGAATACCGGAAACAGAAAAAAACGGGCGCCTGCACACTTCTACAGTAACTGTGGTGGTAATACCCGAAGCCCATGAAACAGATCTTGAGATAAAACCTCAAGATATTCGGGTAGATTTCCAGAGGGCAACGGGTCCGGGCGGACAGAATGTAAATAAACGGGAAACAGCTATCCGTCTGGTTCACCTGCCAACAGGCATTATTGTAACCTCCCAAAAAGAAAGAACGCAGCAATCCAACAAAGATGCGGCCATGTCGATATTGCGATCAAAATTACTTGCTTTAAAAAAAGAAGAAGAAGCAAAAACAAAAAGCGAAATTAGGAAAACGCAAATTGGCACAGGAGACCGTTCAGATAAAATAAGAACTTATAACTTTCCTCAAGACCGCGTGACCGACCATCGCATCAAAAAAAGTTGGCACAATATAAACGGTATTATGGAAGGCAATATCGAAGAAATGGTTCAAGAATTATATGAAACAAAAGAATAAAAGCTCCTATTAAAAGGAGCTTTTATTGTACTGGAGAGTCTTCAATAAGATTTATTTGTTCTTGTATCAATCCGGTCAGAGCCATAATATCGTCTGCATAAAAAGAATAAATAGGATTGTCCCAATTACTGCCTGCAAAATATATCATTGCGGCTTTCCATTCCGCCTTCGCCAAGGCTTCAGCGGACAGACAAGTCTGTAGATTGTGTTGCGCCTCCCGCTCCAAGTTTTAAGGCCGAAGCAGTAAACGCGTCTTCTAAATTCCATGGTGACGGAGGATTGTGCCCTGTGGCTTCCGCCACCTTGTCCTTCCAACCCAACCACGTCCTTGGCAAAAATTGCGCAGGGCCCATAGCTCCTCCCCATCCATATGAAGGTTTACGGGAAACCGGAGTACTATCTGGATCCAAGCCAAGCTCATAACATATTTCAAAAAAAGCGGCCTGATCGCGAGGATGCATATCATCGCGCCAATTTCCAGTTCCAACAGAAGCGCCCCAATGTGATTCTTTCTTGAGCACAGCAAGTAAAAATGCGGGGCGGATATTGGCATACGAAGAAGTTTTTTTGGCTAAAGCTAAAGCGTCTTCAAAGGGCATTGAAACCCCGGATCCTTCAAGAAGAAATATTTGTTGCCGCAATACGGCGGCATCTTGTTTTGCCTTGGCTAACTGATCGTTAAATAGTTTTTCTCTACCCTTAGTCTGTGCAAATAAATCAACTTTGGCTTGCTTCTTTTCTTCAAGGCCGGCTTGCTGAATTGCCGCCAAGGTCTGTAATCCGATGAGTTCTTCTTTTTGTGCTTCGAGAACTTCTTTCTCTTTATCTAAAGAGGATTTAATATCTTTAACCTCAGCTATGCGCTCATGCACTGCTTTTTCAACAGATTCAATATTGGTTATTTTCCCGAAAACATCCGAAAAATTATCTGCAGTAAGAATAATTTCAAGAATAGATTCTTTATCGTTATGATCAACGGTCAAAATGGTTTCTGCCAGAGCGTTGCGCGATTCCTGCAATTTTTTCTCGTAAACCTCTATTTCTTTTTCTTTTTCACCTATCGCCTGATGATTTTTATCTATTTCAATTTTAATGCGCTTAACTTCAAGTTCAACCTTACGTATTTGAGCGTCAAATAATTTTACTTCACGCGCTAAAGTGCGTTGTTGATTTTTTAAACCGTCGATATCCGCAACGAGTGCTGCAATTTCCTGCTCTATACCGCGCAAACTGTTATCTATTTCCTGTTTCATCTCGCTAATTGACATGGAGTAAACCGGCGCAATCAGAAGAAATGAAAATAAAACCAATAAAACTCCGCGCAAAACTATGCGTGGAGTTTTTTTATTAAATCCCAATATCGATAAAAATTTATTCATTTATATTCCAGGTAGTAGAAATTTGACCAAATATAAATACCGTATTTCTATAATCTAAGAATATCATAATTAAGTTTTAACTATACAATACCTTACTAGTTTCGAACTTCGTTCTGCTAAAGCAAAACAGTCAAATTTTCACTACCTGGTATTGAAAAGAAGGCTTGCACTGAGCAGTTCGGCCCTGAGCTCACTGCCGAAGGGCTTATCGAAGTATTAATCCCCTTACTTTTCTTTCTCTTCAGCTTCAAGGGCTGCGGCCGCTTCTTCAGCCTCTTTCTTTTCTTTTTCACCCACAACTTCAACTTCGTCTACCTTCAACTCAACAGGAGTTTCTAGTGCGGCTAATTCTTCTTCAGACATCGGTTTTTCTATAAATGCAATCGTCTGATCTTCATCCAAGCGAACTTTTACGCCTTTGGGCAATTTAATATCTCGAACGTGTATCGCATCGCCTATTTTTTCAAGAGGCGCTATATCGATAATTATTTCATGCGGCAGATCGGCAGGCAAAGCTGAAATAGGAAGCTCATATAATGCTTTTACTAAAATTCCGCCTTCGCTACTCACGGCTACCGACGTACCCGTAAATTCCAACGGAACATCCAAGTCCAATTCTTCATTCATATTTACCTGGTGAAAATCAACATGAATAGGAAGCTGTTTCATGGCATCGTTCTGTACATCGCGTATAAGAACAGTCCGCGGTTCGGTTGAGTCGACAACCAAAGATAAAAGAGCTGTTTCCCCTACAGTTTTAAATATTTTTTGAAATTCTTTCAGAGGCAAACTAATGCTCTGCGGTTCTATTCCTACACCATACAAAACCGCGGGAATTTCTCCTTGTTCGCGCAAGGTGGCTACTTTTTTGCCTTTTATTTGTCTTGTTTTTACGTTTAAAATTTCCATGCCGTGGGTTGTCCTTAAGCAAAGCGAAAGGATACAGCCACGTGCATCCTGAGCGAAGTCGAAGGATAATTTTTATTCTAACACCTAAAAAAGCTTAACAAAAGTATCGGTTATGGTCAACCCGTTAAAAAATCAGCCCCGCTTTTACAGTGGGACTGACTAATATATTCGGAAAAATTACTTCATTTGAACCAAAGTTGGCGGCGTCTTGCCTTCAAGTGCCGCAATTATATTTTCTGCTGCCAATTGTGCCATTTTAGCCCTGGTTTCTATAGTAGCTGAAGCTATATGCGGAGTAATGATAACATTATCAAGTTTGGACAAGCCTGGAGCCATTTTTGGCTCATTTTCAAACACATCAATTGCTGCTCCGGCAATTACATTATCTTGAAGCGCCTCAACTAATGCTTTTTCATCAACGATCGGGCCGCGCGAAGTATTTACCAAATAAGCACTGTTTTTCATAGTAGCAAGCTCGCCTGCGCCAATTAAATGTTTGGTTGTCGGCAACAAAGGAACGTGTATTGATACGAAATCCGCATTTCGGAGCAATTCAGGTAACGGAACATATCTTGCGCCATACTCTGCTTCAAAAGCAGGATTTGGCTTAACGTCGTAATAAAGCACCTGCATATCAAAACCTTTCACCGCATGCTTTACCACGAGAGAGCCTATACGCCCCAAACCGACAACTCCTAATGTTTTATGTGAAAGATCTCGGCCAAGCAACAGCATCGGACCCCAACCTTTATATTTCCCGCCGCGCATAAACGTGTCTGATTCAACAACTCTATGAGCAATGGCCAGCATTAATGCAAAAGTGTGTTCGGCAACTGTTTCCGAAAGAACTTCAGGAGTGTTTGAAATGAAAACGTTGCGTTCTTTTGCCGCGGCTAAATCAATATTGTCATAACCAACAGCATAATTTGCAACTATTTTCAATTGTCTCCCCGCAGCATCCAAAAGTTCGCCGTCAACTTTATCCGTAAGTAAAGCTAAAATAGCATCCACACCTTTGACGCTTTTGAGCAGCTCGGCTCTATCCATTGCGCCGTCCTGCGGCGCAACTTCTACCTCGTATCCCTTTGCCGTAAGTACTTTAATGCCGGCTTCGGGAATTTGTCGTGTTATGAATATTTTTGGCATAAAATTTTAAAATTTATTTGATTTATTTAGAACTTATACGCGATTGCTTTTTTGCGCGGTTTTTGAGGCTGTTTTGGCATGGACTCTACGCGAAAGCGTGGAGCAAAACAGCCGAAACCTCGGAGCCCCGCACTGGCGGGGCGAGAATGAGCGCAGAAAAGACAAGCGCGTAAGTTCTAATTCTAAACTTTATTCGCGCTGCCGCAAATATCTATCCAACGCTCAACAACTTGCTGTACGCTTTTAATAACCGGCGGAAAGATTTTGTATAATGCTACCGTATCCGGATTGTCTTTAAGCGTTTTTTCAAGACTAGCGCGGAACGCAACACGCAAATCGGTATTCACATTTACTTTATTTATCCCCCCCATTTCTATTGCTAATTTTATATCTGATTCATCTATGCCTGAGCCGCCGTGCAAAGATAAAAATGTTCCCGCTATTTCCTTAACCTTTTGCAAAAGCGCAATATCAAGAGGTGGCTGGCCCCCGGGAGGAACAGTACCGTGGATATTACCGAAGAATGCGGCAAAAACATCAACTCCGGTTTCTTCGATGAATTTTCTTGCTTTTTTGGGGTCCGTATAACCGGAACGTATTTGTTCCACGGTATACATTTCTTTATGAACTTCAGAACCTGCTCCTACTATCCTGTCTATTTCCCCTTCAACTATAATGCCTTTTGAGTGAGCCGCTTCTACCACCTGCTTAGCAATTTTTACATTCTCTTCATATGAAAATTTAGAACCGTCAAAATGCACAAGTCCGTAACCGGCCTCAATTGCCGCCATACAATCTTCCGGCGTTTCTGAATGATCTAAATTTACAATTATCGGTATTCCGTATTCTTTTGAAAAATTCTTACCTATATCGGCAATGTTGCTAGCACCCATCCAATGCGTCTCGCCAGGTGAAGATTCAATAATAATAGGCGACTTTTTATTTGCAGCCGCCTGAACAATAGCTTTAAACGTCTCGAGGTTCCCGACATTGAAGGCGCCTATTGCAAAACCTTCAGCGCGCGCTCTTTGTAACCAGTCAAAAGCTATCATAATTTAATAAATCCGTCAGCCAGATGTTCCGCGACTAACTCTTCAAGTTTTGAAGCATCCGTATATTCAATAAATATTTTATTCCAAAGCGCTTCCTGCTGATGATAAAGATATTTTGTCAAAATATTCGCAAAACGATTATAAGAAATTAAATTATCGATAAGATCAAAAGATAAAAGTGCAGTCCCTTCAATTCCGGATGCTCTAAATTCTCCTTCACCCGAGATATTAAAGAAGCCTCCGACAAAATCCAAACCCGGCCAGAGATCCAAACCAAATTCCGGATGCGCTTGCGCGACCTCTACCAATTTCTGTTCTGCCTTAGACCAATGAATGGCCTCCGGATTAACGTGAGGCATAAAGAGCCTGGGATCTGATGGCGTATCTTTAGCTAAATATCTTTGAATAACCATCCAGGTGGCGGTATCGCTTGATTCAGCAGGCATAAAGCTTGGCACATCACCACGCAACGCAGACACCAATTTTTCGGCAAATTTTTCTTCCTTTGAATACCTGGTGAAAAGTCTTGAGTAAAAGCCTATTTCAAAGAAATAGTGCAAAAGCAAAGTAAATACCTGCATGGTTATGCCGCTTGCTACATCCTCCTGTTTTTTATGCGGATTTATTTCTCCTATTTCAGGCAAACTTATACCTTCGTCCCCGATTGGAATAACAAATATAACCCCAAGTTCTTTAAGGTGGCTTATATTGTGCAATTTTTTGCCCATGAAGTGCGCACCAATAGCCCGCCAGCGTTCCGGCAAAACAATTACGCGCATAAGGCGTTCTTCAAAATCATCCGGAGTTAAATTTTCATATGGCTTGAAAAACACTTCATTCAACCATTGCGGCTCTTCGGCAAAACGGACCGAAGAAAAAACCGCGGCAAAATCTTCTTTTGCCAAAAGCTGGTCTATATCATTATATCCCAAAGCTCTGAGTAAATTTTTGGGCGGATTCTTTTTCAAAAATTCCTCGGCTTTTTCCTGTTTCATAAAAAACCCTTTTGTCTCGCCGACAACTTCTTTTACAAAATTAGCCAGCGTTTCGCATCCTTCTCTTGTTGCCGGATCCGGTTTCTTTAAATATTTATTAAGCGCCAGATCGTTTTCTTCAACACGCTTAAGCAAAGCCATATAAACATCTTCAGCTTTAGCATCCCGTGATAAATTCAAAGAAAGCAAAGCTTTATCTGCGCGGCGTTCAAGATCCATTAAAACATTCTCCAAAACATTCGAGGAATTTGGAGTTATTCTGCTCATTTGTATGACAAGTTTATCCAAAATCTCTTCTTTGGTCCTTAAAATTTTTGCTAATTTATCTATTCCCGGAGTCATGCCGTGGTTGTCCGCGAGCTTCGCTCGTGGATACAACCACGTGCATCCTGAGCGAAGTCGAAGGATTTTATTAATTTAATGTAAATTCTTTTTAGTTATCTTTAATTTGCCCCATCTTGCAGAGCTTTGACCCTTCTTAAGTATTCCCGGATGGGCTCCTATATATTCTATCACCGAAGTAGCATTCGCGCTCGCAAAGGCAATCGCCTTCTCTACATTACCTTTATTTCTATGCATTTCTGTGACAAAACCTGAACCAAAAGCATCGCCGGCACCTGTTCTATCCGCCATTTTTCTTTCTTTTAAAACACCGGCGTGATAACGAGTTTTGCCGTCCGAAACCGAAACTCCATTAGGGCCGTCGGTCATAACAACCCATCCCTTGACCCAATTATCTAATTTTGAAAAAATTGCATCTGTTTTCTTGTATGGAATATTCACAAAATACGATGCTTCTTCTTTGTTCAGAATAAGAATATCTACATGCTTCAATAAGGATCTCATCATTGCTGGCGTTGAAAGCTGAGAAGAACCAGGATTTGTCGCAACTTTAATCCCGCGTTTTGCCGCAAAGTTAATTAGTTTTGGGTAAAGAGGCGCGCAATGTCCGGCCAGATGAGTTATATAAAACCATTTTGCTTTTGCCAGCTTATTCCATGAAATATCAGTAGAAGAAATAAATTCTCCTGCGCCTCGATAAGCCAAAATAGATCTCTCACCGGACGGAGTCAAAAATATTGAAGAATAGGCGGTTAATTTTTGAGAGTCAAATTGCAAATAAGACGTATCTAACTTTTCCTTAATCAATATTTTTTTAGTTTCACTTGCCCGCACATCTTCTCCGAGACGACCTATACAACCGGAACTAAATCCTTGTCTCGCAAAGGTTACAGCCGCGTTTGAGGCAGATCCTCCCACAGTATAAAAAATGTTATCAATATCTATTTTTGATCCCAGAGGTACGCATTCGGCAGCTCCGGTCTTAAACCGTTTGGAATGAACGGTTCTAATGTCTTTGCTTTGCATAAAAACATCGCGGGTTATTGAACCTATAGAAATAAAATCTGTCATACCAGGTAGTAGAAATTCGACTCTTTTTATTAAAATTATCGAATTCCTTAATTAAGTCTTAATTATTAAGAATAATCTTTTTTGCCAAATTAATGATTATCCGTTTGTTCTGCCTGCGGCAGAACAGTCGAATTTTCACTACCTGGCATAAATATTAATTTAATTTTGTATCATGTAATAAATCCTCTATTTTTTTATTTACAGCAAGAGCGCCATCCTCAAAAATTGCGCTTCCGGCAACTATCCTGGTAACCCCTGCTTCAGCCAATTTCCTTGCCATGCCCGGTCTGACTCCGCCATCAACCTCAATTGCTATTTCGGGAAATTTGGCGCGCATATTTTTAACTTTTTCGATAGTATTTTCATGAAAAGTTTGGCCTTGGAACCCCGGCTCAACCCCTAAAAATAAAACCGCATCAACGTGAGGTACAAATTCATATAAAATATCTACTGCGGTTGAGGGATTAATGCTGATGCCGACCTGTATTCCCGCTTCATGTATATTTTGAATTATCGCTTTGGGATTTTCTGTTGCTTCAACATGAAAAAATATTCTTGCGGCACCCGAAGCGATCCAAGCATCAATATGTTTTTCGGGTTCAGTTATCATCAGATCAACCTCTATCTGCAATGAAGTGTTCAACATTTTTAATTCCGCAGGATTGTTCCAGGTTACATTTGGAGCAAAAATTCCGTCCACGACATCAATCTGTGCCCATAAAACATACGGTTCTATTTCTTGAATTTTAATTTTTATATTTTCAAAATTTTTTTCTAAAATTGCGGGGATTATTTCAACTGCCATGCCGTTGTTGTTCCTGAGCTTTGCGAAGGATTACAACAACGTGCATCCTGAGCGAAGCCGAAGGATTACAATAATTATTTTTCTAGCTCTTCTATTTGTTTTAATCTTCTAACGTGTCTCTCATCTCCGCTAAACGGTGTTTCTAACCAGATTTTCAGAATAAACAGCACATTTTCCTCCGGTAAATAATCTGTGGCTATTGTTAAAACATTCGCATCTTCATGTTCCCGGGATTTTTTTGCCATCTCTTCATTAAACACCTGCGCTGAACGAATACCTTTAACTTTATTGGCAACAATATCCATACCTACACCGGAACGGCACAATAAAATACCGCGCGATGCGGATAAATTTTCTGAAACTTTTTTAGCTACAGCATAAGCAAATTCAGGATAATCATCATCCGGATCAAGGGTTTTTGCTCCCATATCTTCTACATCAAAACCCCATTCAACAAGTTTATGCTTAGCTTTTTCTTTTAACTTAAAGCCTCCGTGATCGGCCCCAATGTAAACTTTCATATTTTATAAAAGCTTTCCAACTTTTATTACATGTTCTATTAGTGTATGAGAGTAAGCCCATTCGTTATCGTACCAGGAAAATACTGTAACCAAATCACCATCCACCACACGTGTAAACGTAAGGTCAATAATTGCCGCCTCGGTAGTGCCGCGAACATCAGATGATACTAACTGTTCTTCAGTAACACCTACTATGCCTTTCCAACGCGGCTGCTCTGCAGCCTTACGAAAAATATCATTAACTTCTTCAACAGTAGTTGTCCGCTTTGCAACAAACGTCACCATTGCCAAAGATCCTTCAACAACAGGAACCCTTAACGCTATACCATCTACCAAATTTTCAAATGCAGGCAAGGACTTAACTACGGCTTCGGCAGCACCAGTATGCGAAGGCACAATATTCTGCGCTGCGGCGCGACCTCTGCGATAATCGCCCTTACTGCCCGGACCATCAACCAATCCCTGTGTTGCGGTATAAGCATGCACTGTCTGCATAATCGCTTTTTTTACGCCTATCGATTCATCCATTATCGCAAGAACAGGAACGGTAGCATTTGTCGTACATGAAGCATTTGCTGTTATCTTGCCTAATTCCGGCGACGATAAACGATCATCATTGGTTCCAAGAAGGACATGTTCCACATCCCCTTTTGCCGGAGCTGAAATTACAACGCGTTTGGCACCAGCGGTTAAATGTTTCTTGCCGCCCTCATCTGAAGCAAAAAATCCTGTGGATTCAATCACGACATCAACGCCAAGCTTGCCCCACGGTAATTTTTCAGGTTCCTTTTCTGCAAATACTTGCATCTTTTCTCCATCCACAATAAGCCATCGCTCCCCATTGCTTTCCTTCGCTTCTATATTTTTATCAAAATGACCGTAAACACTATCGTAACGTAATAAATACGCCAAGTTGCCGATATCACCAAGGTCGTTTATGGCAACTATATCTATATCTTTATGTTTATAGGCTTGGCGGAAAAAGGTTCTGCCAATACGCCCAAACCCATTAATTGCGATTTTAATAGCCATATGACTCAATTATATCATAAAAACGGCTCTCGTAAGAGAGCCGTTTTATAAACTTAACCGCGAAGTTTAATGGCGTTGCTTAACCGCCTTAACGCCACTATATAGGTTGCTGTCCTAAAATCCGTTTTATATTCTTCTTTAACTTTTCCTATTTCCGAAGCGGCCTTCAACATTATATTCTTTAAACTTTCGGCAAATTCCTCGTTGCTCCATGTATAACGCTGTAAATTCCCGACCCATTCAAAATAACTTCCAACCACGCCTCCGGCGTTTGCCAAAATATCAGGCAAAACAATAATATTGCGTTTGGTAAGCGTATTTTCTGCTTCCGGCGTTGTAGGACCGTTGGCCATTTCCAAAATAACTTTAGCTTTTATTTTTGAGGCATTTTCTTCTGTAAGTTGATTTTCTATAGCTGAAGGAATTAACACATCAACATCTGCTTCCAGTAATTGTTCGTTAGTTAGCGTTTCGCAATCAACATCATTCTTAACTTCTTTTATTTTTACGGGATAACAAACATTCTTGGGTATTTTGCCTTTTTTATCCTGTGAATGGATAACCTCATTAATATCTAGACCATTTTTGTGATAAAGCGCAGACTCCGAATCCGAAACCGCTACAACTTTATAGCCTTTATTAAAAAGTATCTGTGCTATATTTGCACCTACGTTACCAAACCCCTGCACCGCTACAGAAATATCTTGCGGTAAACGGTCTTTAAATTCTTTGCTATTTTCCAAAAACCATTCCAGAACAAAAACTCCTCCAAGCGAGGTTGAAGTATCCCGTCCGGCAATACCACCCAATTCAACCGGTTTCCCGGTAAATGCCGCGGGAACCGCGTATCCGTGCAAACGGGAAAATTCATCCATCATCCAAGCCATTATCTGCGGATTGGTATTTACGTCGGGAGCCGGAACATCTTTTTCAGGACCAATAATAGGATAAATTGCGTCCACATATCTTCGGGAAAGGCGTTCCAATTCATGAGTAGATAATTTTTTTGCATCCACCGCAACGCCGCCCTTTGCTCCGCCGTAAGGCAAGCCAACCGCGGCATTTTTCCATGTCATTAATGCCGAAAGCGCGGTAACTTCTTCTAGTGAAGCGTTAGGATGGAATCTGATACCGCCTTTAAACGGACCCAGAGCATCGTTATATTGTACGCGCCACCCTGTTAATATTTGCTGACTACCGTCATCCATACGCAAAGGCAAAGTTACTTCAACGCTTCGTTTAGGATGCTGTAAAACAGAAAAAACATGCGGGTCTATTTTTGCAAGATCCGCAGCTTTATTGAGATATGTAAGAGTGTTTTTAAATAAACTTTGATTCATCATAAAAATTAATTCCAAAAAAACATTTCTAAAACTTTACTTCGACAATTTTGATAATTCTCGTATTCCTGTGCAGCTTGAACTTGTCTTGTCTTTTGGCTCTTACAAAGTTCTTCGTATAATTCTAAGCGTTCTCTTTTCTTCTCTTCACTATCAATAAAATTAGGTGACTCTTGTAACAAATCTTTTAGGTTCTCCGCCAGCTTACATGAATCTGTTCTTGGAGCCACATAAACCGTAGGCTTTCGACCACATTTATCATAAACGGTTCTTTCTGGTAATTCAGATAAAAAACCCAAAAGACCAAAAAAGATGCTTATGGGTATAATAATAATTAATATCCATTTCAGTAATACACTTAGAACATTTATCAATTTTGATACTAAGGGAAAACGATTAGAAAAAAATCGCCAGAAATCCTTAATAGTTTCTAAATCTTTTTTTATCGAAAATAATTTCATATCTCACACCCAAATTTCTTACTTTTTTCAAGAAGTTTTTCTTTTTCTTGTTGTAATTTATCTAGTTTTGTAATTTCTTCTTGATTTAATTCAATATAAGAAACCTTCTTATTAGCGGAAGTCTTTTCTAGAGAAAATTTATCTTCGATTTCTTTTATTTTACGCTCAACTACATCCAACTCTTGTTGTATTTCGTTACATTTAGCATCATTAAAAACCATAAAAAATTACTTATTCTTCTGACCTTCGACGCTGCTCAGGACGAAAACTACTGTTTTCGCAGCCACAGATAGGCGTCTTCAAGCGCCTTTACAGAGTCACCCATTGAAATATTGTTCTGTTTGTAAGGCTGATCGGTAACATCACCAGCTGCCCAAATGCCCTCTACGCTTGTACGGGCAGTTTTGTGATCTATTACGACGTCGCCTGCAGGCGTTAACTGAACCAAATCTTTTACCATTGCCGAATTTGGCACAGAACCTATTTCAACAAAAATGCCTTGTACCGGAATTTCTTTTACTTCGCCTGTCTTGCTGTCCTTATAAACCAAACCGGATACAAATTTATCTCCTTTTACTTCCTGAATATCCGCATTTACTATCGGGACAAGTTTGGGGCTTTTAAAAATCCGCTCACGAGTTACCGGGTCTCCACGGAATTCTTCACTACGATTCAAAATATAAACTTTTGTTGCGTGTTCCAACAATTGTTCTGCTGATTCCAAACCTGCGTTTCCTCCACCGATAACCGCAACTTCCTTGCCGTTAAACAAGGGTGCATCGCACGTTGCGCAATAAACAACACCTTTGCCGTCAAATTGCGCTGCTCCCGGAACTTGAAGTTTGCGGCGTCCGGAACCCGATGCCAAAATTATTGCTTTTGTCTCGTATGTTTTATTTTCATCGGTAGTAACTACAAACCCGTTCGATGTACTCAGGACAGGTCCTCCATCTTTCTTCTCAACTTTAGTAACCAAAACGCCGGTTTTTATTTCAAGAACATCTCCCGCATATTGACGCAAATGTTTTTCTATTATATCGGCCATATCCAAACCTACTATTGAAGGAATGCCGATCCAGTTTTGTATGTGCGCCGAAACCGTTGATTGCCCTCCGAAACTGTCGGTTATAAGTAAAGATTTTATTTTCTTGCGCGCAGCATAAACACCCGCCGCAACTGCGCCGGGCCCTCCACCTATAATTATTAATTCGTATTGCATAAAGTTATTTGTAAGATTTGCGCGTTTGCTTTTTTGAGCGGTTTTTGAAGTCGTTTTGGCATGGTGTCCTGAACTTCAGCGAAGGGCCAAAACAGCTGACCTGCTCCGACAGAACGTCGGAGAACCTCGGAGCGCTTCGCTGGAAGCGCGAGAATGAGCGAGAAAAAGGTAAACGCGAAAATCCTATTTTAAATTGAGTAATTCCATTATTTTGGGTTTATTAAAACCCACAACTATATTATTATCTATCTCTATTACCGGAACTCCGAGTTGTCCGCTACGCGCAACCATTTCATTGAGAGCATTTCTGTCTTCGATAACATTGATCTCCTGATACTGAATATTGTGCTCATTAAAAAGCTGCTTAGCAGCTTTGCAATATACACAAATTGGAGTTGTATAGATTTTTACTATCATATAAATACAATTATATATCCAAAAACCTAAAGCTCAAAATTTATTTCTTGATAGCAAGCAAGGCCGCGCCCATGGCACCCGCATATTCTCCAAGTTTAGCTTTCTTAACTTTCAACGCGGCGCGAGCCTCCGGCGACACGATATCTTTTTTTGCCGCCGGTACCGCTTTTTTTAATAATAAGTCCGCATCTTCGGCAATACCGCCGCCTATTACTATAATCTCCGGGTCCCAAAAGTTAACAATATTGGCTAAGGCATATCCTAAATATGCGATCATATCCGCAAAGCCTGCTTTAGCTTTTTTGTTTCCGGCGCCAGCTCGTTGAGCAAGCTCTTCCTGAGTCTTTACACCATGCCGCCTGATTGCTCTAGCCGAAAGATGTTCTTCAAAATGGCCCCAGCCGCCGCAGGAACATTTTACACCGCCTGGATCAATTATAGTGTGACCTATTTCTGCGGAACCACCGTGGGCGCCTTTTTCTAAAACCTTGTTCACGACAAACCCTCCGCCCATACCGGTACCCAATGTGATACCCACAACTCGCGAAGCACCTTTTGCCGCACCTGCCAAAGCTTCGGCAAACGCAAAAACATTCGCGTCATTATTCAATATATACCTCCTGTCAAGCGCGGCAGAAAGTTTACGTAACAATGGGAAATTATCTAACTCACGAATATTCGGTGAGTGTAAAATTGTAGTGCCGGAAGAGTTAATAATGCCGGCAAAAGCTACACCCACACCTGCAAATTTAGTTCTATATTTTATTTCCAAACTTTTTATTTGCGCGACAATAAAATCAACAAGCTTTCTTTTATTATGCGGCGTGGACAGATGAAATTTTTCAAAAGTTTTTATACTTTTTCCGGAAATTATAATAAATTTTGTGTTACTGGCGCCTATATCTACTCCCAGATATAAATTTTTATCGATATTTTTCATGACTAAACAATTTTACTTATAAGGGCTCCTATTGCATAGGCGGAAGCTGCAGAAATAAAACCTATGAGCAG
Organism: Parcubacteria group bacterium GW2011_GWB1_40_14; assembly: GCA_000996085.1. Taxonomy (GTDB): domain Bacteria; phylum Patescibacteriota; class Minisyncoccia; order Terrybacterales; family GWB1-40-14; genus GWB1-40-14. The sequence goes on from LBYG01000014.1 coordinate 18,938, forward strand.
CATTTCTATGCCTGAAATTATGAAATTCTTTTTGGTAACAATACCGCTGAAAGCTCCCACCGAAAAAATAGCCATACCGGTCAATACAGAGGTTATTAAAAATTTATTTTCTATGGTCCAAAAAGGAAGATAGGCCAAAAGCGGCAAAATGCCAAATATCAAAAAAGATACAAAGGTTACCGTAGCACTTCGGAACGGCTTAAATGTATCTTCATGACTTAAACCGAGTTCATCTTTCATCATCACATCTACCCACCTTTTTTTATCCGAAGTTATTACCGTAACAACGCGTTCAAGATCCTGTCCTTCAAAACCCCTATCCCTGTATATCTGCCTTATTTCTTCTGTTTCTTCTTCGGGTTTATTTTCAACCTCCCACTCTTCACGTTTGCGTTCACTTTTAACAAAATCCAACTCGGATTTTGTACCAAGATAATTTCCCATAGCCATAGAAATGCCGTCAGCAATGATATTTGCCATGCCGATAATAATTACAATGGTTGGAGAAAGACTGGCTCCTGTAACGCAGCGACCATGGCCTTCGCCTACTTTTTTACCCAAAATTTTATCGATTAGCATACCGGGTAGTAGAAATTCGACTATTTATTAAACAATCTATGAATTTCTAATTAATAATAAATAACTTAACTTTATAACTTGATCGGATAGATTTGTTCGCTTAAGCGAACGGTCGAATTTTCACTACCCGGCATATTCTTCCAAGGCTTTTAAACTATCTGTTAATTCCAAATAATTCTTTATTTCGTTTTTATTCTTAATTAATTCACCAATTATCTTCCGGTCTTTTGATCTGTTAATTATAGTAGCGCCAACCAAAAGATTATCCCTGAAAAAGAATTGTTCACGCCAGCCTGTACCTCCGCCTAACGATTCGTTTTCTCCGCGGGAAACGGTAATCGTGTCTTTATCTGCCGATGTGTCTCCCATAAATATTATATTTATTCCGAAATATACTCCGCTGTAACTTGAAATAAAATCTATTGAACTTTTTTCTCCGAACATGTTTTGTCCCGCAATCTTGCCGTGAAAAAGCGCGTTCGTCCAGCTACCGATACTAAGATGTTTACCGAACGAAGGTTGAAAAGAATTCGCTACGTCTCCGCCCGCATAAATATCCTTAACTGAAGTTTCAAGACGTTCATTTGTTTCTATACCTTTGGTTATTTTTAAACCGCTACCGGCAAAAAAATCGCTGTTCAGATCCAATCCCAGGCCCAAACCCACAGAAGAACACTCCAAAATTTCTCCGCTATTTAATTTTACTCCTTCAACCGTATCTGTACCTAATATTTCGGTAATATAAGAATTATTGATTATTTTAAACCCATTATTTTCAATAAATGAACTCAATAAATTTGCTGAATCCGCGTCCAGCCTGTCGCCCATATAATATGGACGGCGTATTACTACATAACCACCTATGCCGCAGGCCGCAAAAGAAGAAGCAAACTCCAGACCGATAAATCCCCCGCCCCAGATAACAATTTTTTGTTTTTCTTGAGGTAATTCTTTGATTTGCTTTATAGTTTCAATTATATCATCTGCGTCAAATATTGTACGGAAAAAATGGATGTTTTTTAGATCAATTCCGGGAATTGAGGGTTTTGCTATATGACCGCCCGAAGCCAAAAGCAATTTTCCGTATTCTATTTCTTCTCCACTTGTCAGATAAATTTTATTCTCGTCTGAAACCAATTTTACGGCAGTTTCACCACCAAAAAAAACTATATTGTTCTTCCTATAGAATGCTTCGTCTCTGAGAAAAAGTGCCTCGCGAGATATCTTGCCTTCAATATAATTAGGTAATAAAACCCGCGAATAAAGCGGGTTATTTTCCTGATCAACAATTGCGATGCTTGCTTCAGCGTCTTTCCCCCTTAAAGTTTCTGCGGCAGTTACGCCGCAGATCCCGTTGCCTATAATTAAATAATCGAACTTTTGCATTTATTTTTTCTCTTTACGGCTGATAGCTTTTTTTGCTGCAACGGCTATATCTTTGGCGCGCAAGCCGAACTTATCCATCAATTCATCTGGTTCACCCGATTCACCAAAACGGTTTTGTACGCCGATAAATTCCTGCGGGGTAGGATAATTCCGTCCCAAGGCTTCTGCGACCGCACTTCCCAAACCGTTTATAATTTGATGCTCTTCACAGCTTACAACCGCTCCACATTCTTTTGCGGCTTTTATTATTGTCGCCTCATCTAACGGCTTAATTGTAGGAGCATTTATAACGCAGGCAGAAATCTTTTCCTTTGCTAATTCTTCAGCTGCCAATAATGCTTCATAGACCAAAGGACCCGCGGCAACCAAAACAACATCTTTTCCTTCGCGATAACAATACGCCTTACCTACTTCAAATGGAGTATCATCTGTGGTAACAACCGGTGTTTTTTCCCGGGCATATCGGATATAAACCGGACCTTTTATTTTTGCCGCAGCAACGGTGGCACGTCTTGCTTCGCGGGAATCAGCCGGTACAAGAACTATCATATTTGCGATACCGCGCATAATACCGATATCTTCAATGGCTTGATGTGTTGCTCCGTCAGGACCCACTGAAATACCCGCATGAGCGGCTGCAACCTTAACATTTTGATTATTGTAACAAATAGTTGTTCTGATCTGTTCCCAATTTCTTCCCGGAGAAAACATTGCATAAGAAGATATAAAAGGAACCTTGCCTACTGCCGCAAAACCAGAGGCCAAAGCAGCCATATTTTGTTCAGCGACACCGACTTCTATATAGCGGTTAGGATATTTTTTTTGATACACGCTTGAACGGGTAGATTCTGAAAGATCGGCACATAGAACAATAACATTCGGATCAGCATCCCCGGCAATAACCAAACCCTCACCAAAACCGTTACGGATCGGTATCTGTTCCACTTTAGAACGATTGTACAAAGTTTCTTCGCTCGCTAATTTTAATTCTTTATTTAACATATAATTACACTCCTTGATTAGTGTGTGTTTTGGCTCTTTTAATTAAATCGTCACGAACAATTTCTGCATCTTGTACCGAAAGACCGGGTAACCTTCCCTCGGCCCCCATCATACCGCTCATTCCCGCGGTCTGTATCTTAATATCAGATAAACCCAATATTCTTGCGATTATTCCACGATCAATATCAACATTTTGTATGCGGTCGTAAGGAATAGTTACATATTTTTTCCGTATAACCCCAAGCTCTTTTTTAAAACCATTATCAGTAAGCTCGTATTTATAATTTTGATAAGATAATTTTGCCCAAATATAAGCAATTACGAGTAAAATAATAAACCAAACAATAAATAATATTGGAAATATTACCGGAATTTCTATATCAACTCCTCTAACTGAAAAAATAAACAAAAAATAAAAAGGGGGTATTAGCAAAAATAAAACAGCTCTTACTCCTTGAAAAAAGAACAACCAAATTGAACTGGGATGTAGGTTTTTCATATCTATTGGTGTTCACTCGTTATTTTCCCGCCAAGAGTACGCAATTCTTCAAGAGCCTTTTTTGCCTGTTCGGCATTTGGCGGAATGCCATGCCATTTAAAATCATATTCCATAAAATCAACACCTTTGCCCGGAATTGTGTGTGCAATTATAATTGATGGTTTATTGGTTATTGCTTTAGCTTCCTCAACGGCATTAACAATGGCTTCAAAATTATGCCCATCAATTTCAAGTACGTGCCAAATCTGTATATTATTTCTATCTATTACGCCAATCAGACGTCCTAATTTATATTTTCCTGCCCACATCACTGCTTCCCAGATATTCCCGATATCCATTTCAGCGTCCGACATTAAACAATAAGTCCAATTTTTCTTGCCATCCATATTCAAACCGTATGCCATGCCTGCGGCTTGCGATAAACCTGAGCCCAAAGGACCCGAAGTATTTTCAATCCCGGGTAGAGTTCCGCGATGAGGGTGTCCCTGCAGACGCGTTCCAAGTTTACGCAAGGTTTTTAATTCTTCTACAGGAAAATATCCGGCATGAGCCATAACCGCGTATTGCACCGGACAAATATGACCGTTGGAAAGCAAAAGCCTGTCGCGCTCTTCCCAATCAGGATTATTAACATCTTTATTTAATATATGAAAATAAAAAGCCGTAAAAATATCCGCCATGCCCAAGGGGCCTGCGGAATGACCTGAGCCGGCCGCCAAAAGCATTTCAATAATGCTTTGACGAACTTCGTTAGCCTGATGAGTAAGTGATTTTACTTTTTCTGGATCAAGATATGCCATATAAAAATGAAAAATACAAAACTAAAAAGGTAAAACTACACTGAAATTATAACACGAAACTGAAGTCCCTCAAAAAGAAAACCTGTCTATATAAGACAGGCTAACTATGCTTTATTTTATGGAAATGATCGTATATAGACGAACCAACAAAAAAACCCAAAAACGTGACAATAAAAACAACAGGAACAATAATATCATCTATGGTTTTTAGTGTTTCCGGGTACAAGCTGGCAAACGATAGAGCAATAATTGTAACTAAACCACCAAAAACAGCTCCTGTAGCAAGCTCAACCAATAAACGCATTGCAATGCTCCTCCATGGGTCAATTTAAAGAACTTATCATACAATAAAGGTTTTTATAAACTTATCAAGCTTTATGTATAAAGTGAGTACGGTGATAATAAAAAAAGTAGAGCGGTATATAAAAACAGCACTTTAAAAAGTGCTGTAATTTTAACTAACCCAACCAAGCTTTAGGGAGACGCTTAACACATTTATTGGCTAAAAATTTGCTTAGCTTACCAATTATTATATTAATCACGACCAGAACAAAGAAAGAAAGTAAAAGATTATCCAAGATGTCAAAATTTAGAAAGATCAAAAGACTATACAACGTTATGGATGTCAATACCATCAGGAATATGACGTAAAACGCATTGGTGTAATCTTTATCCTTAAATTTCTTATGCACGTCGAGCACAATGAGCAAACAACATGATACCAAAAACATTAAAGGATAAAGCCACGCGAACAATCCAAAAAAGAAAAAGGCTAATGAAAGAATAAGTATTGCAAAGCTCAGGTTAAACGCGCGATTCCACCACAACGGCATTTTAGTCTCCTATTTTGTTTACAAGGAACGACAAAAAATATATTACATTATAAAAATATGTTTGTCAAGTATTTCTCCATTAACGCCGCCGAAATAAAAAACCTATAATTTACTCTTTAAGGATAAATCTGATTTCCATCTTCGTCGAATACTTTAATAGCTTTTGTAGGACAAGATTGCGCGGCCATTAAAATAGTTGCGTCGTCCGCACCTTTTGGATTAGTTACCACAGCTTTATTCTCACCATCCAATTCAAAAACATCGCCGGCAAGAGCTATGCAAGTTGCCGCGCCAATACACAATTCTCGGTCAACTTCTATTCGTCCTATTTTTTTCTTTTGTTCAGCCATACCAGGTAGTAGAAATTCGACTATTTATCAAATAATTAAAGAATTTCTTGTTAAGAATAAATAATGTGATTTTATAGCTTGACCAGATAGACTTGTTCGCTTAAGCGAACGGTCGAATTTTCACTACCTGGCATATATTTATAATAGCGCGTTTACCAACTTTAAAGCCATAGTTATATCTTTATCTTTATAACCATGCACACGCATTCCGGCCTCAAAAGAATCAATAACGTTAGCAAAACAGCCTATGCACTGTAATCCATAAGCTTCCTTTAGAAATTCGCCTACTTCCGGATATTGCTGCGCAATATTTCCCAATAACATATCCTTAGTAATCTTATTCTTTAATTTAGATTTTTTTATTGTCATAAGATTAAATAACCAATTACCAAGAGACAAGATACAGACAAATTCCAATAATTAATTATCCAATAACCAAGTCCGTGTTTGATTTTTTGGGCTTTGGATATTGAGGTTTATTTGGTTATTGTTTCTTGTGCCTTGTATCTTTAAAATTTAACTTACTTAAAGCTTCAAATGCCAGCAATGCGCATTTTTGACGGGATGGGGTTATCTGTGAACCGAATAACTTTAATATATTTTCTGCTTTCAATTTTTTCATATCATTTATTTTCTTGCCCGTAATTTTCTCCGTTAACATTGAAGCGCCGGCTAAACATAAAATACATCCTCTGCCTTCAAATGCCGCTTCTGAAACCGTATCTTTTTTATATTTTAAATACAATGTTACCTCATCGCCGCATGATAAATTCGCCTCGTGTATTGAAGCATCAGCCTTCTGCAACTTTCCGAAATTACGCGGATTACGCGCGTGATCCAAAATTTCCTGTCTGTACAATAGAGAATTCATGTTATTTTTTTTCTTCTGTCAATAAATCCTGCTCTGGGTTTAGCGTAGCATAAACTCTCTTTAATCCTTGTATTAGCTCATCTATATCTTTTTTGGTCGTATAAACGCCAAAACTTGCTCTTACGCTTGAATCAATATTCAAATAATCATGCAGCGGCATGGCGCAATGGTGGCCTGCACGAACAGCAATGCCGTATTCATCAAGCGCGCTTGCAACATCGTGTGAATGAATATCCTTCATATTAAATGACACCAAGCCTGTACGCAGATTTACATTCTTCGGTCCATATATCCGAACATACGGCAGTTTTGATAATTTAGCTAAAGCATGCGCGGTAATATCTTTTTCATGCTTTCTTACCGTATTTATGTCTATTTTATTTATATATTTTACTGTGGCAGATAAACCGATAACTCCAGTAATATGCGGTGTTCCGGCTTCAAATTTCCATGGCACATCATTCCAAACAACTTTATCCAAATATACTTCTTTGATCATCTGTCCACCCACCTGATAAGGCGGCATGGCTTCAAGTATTCCTTTTTTGCCCCATAAAACTCCGATGCCTGTTGGACTATATAACTTATGCCCGGAAAAGACAAAAAAATCACAACCCAACTTTTGGACATTAACTTTCATGTGGGGCGCAGATTGAGCGCCGTCGATGAACAATACTGGGCGAGCGTTCAGCGTGTAGCGTTTAACAATTAGACTACTAATTTTCTCTATCGGATTAATAGTTCCCAAAACATTTGAGGCATGCGCAAACGCAACTAATTTTGTTTTTCTTGATAATTTTTTATTAAAATCTTTAAGGTCTAATAAACCCTCTTTAGTTAAACCAACAACTACAAGTTTTGCGCCCTTTTCCTTAGCCAAACGCTGCCATGGCAAAAAATTAGAATGGTGTTCCATTATAGAAACAATGATTTCGTCACCACGTTTAATATTTGCTTGTCCCCATGTTTCGGCTACAAGATTAACACCTTCGGTCGTGCCGCGGGTAAAAACTATTTCAGTTGGATCTTTTGTGCCTATAAAATTACCGATAACCTTACGACTAGCTTCAAACATTTCGGTTACTTCTTCGGACAATGCATAAATCCCGCGATGCGGGTTGGCGTTATGATTTTCCGCAAAATTACGTACAGCATTAAGAACCGCTTTTGGTTTTTGAGCGGTTGCTGCAGAATCAAGATAAACTAACCGCTTACCGTGAATTTTTCTTTTTAAAATTGGGAAATCATTACTTAAATTTTTCATATTTTACAATTTACTTAAAAATCGCGCTATCATTTTCTGTTCCTGTTGTGAAAATCCCTTCATTAATTGACCGATAAATCCTTCGGTCAATAAACTTTTTGCTTTATCTCTGGACAGACCCCTGGACTGCAAATAAAAAATCTCATGCTCGTCCAGCGGCCCGGCATATGTTGAGTGGGTTGCTTTAACATCATTCTCATCTATTTCAAGATACGGTTCAAGGCGATTTTTAGCATCCGACGAAAGAAGTATAGCCTTTGCCTCAAGGTGAGTATCTGAACGCCTTGCTCCTTTTTTAATATTAACATTGCCTTTAAATTCTATTTGAGCTTTATCGGTCAGAACGCCTCTTACAACAACACGACTTTTTGTATCCCCCACCTTGTGATCAACACGTATATTTAATGGAAATTTATCAATACCTCCGCCTAAAAATATACCGTAAACTTCAAGTCCTGTATTTTTTCTATTCAAAACAAAATTTAAATCTACAGGCTTGCTTTTGCCCGTCCAAAGATAATATTTCTTTTGTATTTTTATAGTAGGCATTGGAGCTTGTCCAGCCCTACCCAGCTCTAATTCTTAATTGGGGCTGGGTTAGAGCTGAATTGACATTTTACTAATTTATCTTTATATTATAAACAATGTTCTTTTATTTATAGGGAGGTTTTGTAATGGATAAGCTTGAATATAAAAAGGGTGATGAGGTTTTCCGATGGTACATAAATAGAAAAGCAGTTCAGATCCCGGAATTGCCGCATGGCGACAGATGGGTTCCTGGCGAAGTAAAAGGATATATAATTAAAGATCTTAATGATGACGTTCTCATCAATCTCCCCTACGAACGAATTATAGGAGACAATCCCTTAAAAATCAGCAAACGCCTACTCAGACCTTGCGTATAGCGTTCCAAAGTTAACGGAACGCTTTTTTTATTATATACGAAGACTCTAAATATAACGAAATTGCTTTTCTGAAAAACGTATACTATAACTTATAGTATGGAAAATGAACGTTATCGTGGCACCGAATCAATTATTGATCTCGTCGTTGAAGAGTATGTTTTTAATGCGGCGCAGAATGAAAAAATAGCACAAGCAGTTGAACAAGCTTCGGATGCCGTTGAGGCAATACGTGCAGTACGTGAACTTTTAAGAGGGCTTTACCCGGAGATAAAAGATATCCCTGAACCAAAACCCGGACCAGACCAACAGATGATTGGAGGTATCGCCAGCAATGAATACCGTATAGCAAAAGGAATTGTTACTCTCTTACGAAAAAATCAGGAAAGCGAAAAATCGTAGATATTTTTATCCTCACCGCATAATTTTTTGATTACGCGGCTTTTTCTTTTTCTTCCGCCCATTCAACATGACGCACTTCTAGCGCTCTGATAATTTCAGAGTGCTTTTTATTTTATACTTTTAATGTTTTAATTCCACTCGCCAGAACCTCTAGCCTATTCTGATATATAACAGATTACATATGCATTTTTTCTAACAACTACTGGATTTTCTTAACAATAACTTCTCTTGTTACAAAATCTTGATACGAAATACTGCCCGAATCTATCCATTTAGCATTTAGGGATCGTGATTCTATCTGAAAAAGATATGGATTGAAATATGCCGAATCTATATATTTTACTGGTAAATACTTGGTAAGTGTTGTTTTTGGATAGGAGACGATGACGGTTTTCTTATTTTTTAAAATATCATAAAGATACAAAAACAGTTCTTCTTTTTGTGTTATGGTTTCAACTAATATTAGTTTTCGCTCAACATTAAAATCCTGTTTTTCTAACCACTCTATAGATTGTGCCGGAACCATAAATCTTTCTACGTTCCAAGTATTAATATCTATTTTGAAAAGAGATGCAGCTTCCGGAGTAGGATTATCTGAACCGCCCCAATATATATTGGTTGTACCCCAAAATTCATTACTATCGGCCGACCAACCCAATAACGTAGGATCAAGTATATACGTTTCGGTCGCTGGAATTTGTTTTATAGGATCTAGCAATTCTTTTGGGGCAAGATCATATATTTCAAACTCCTTTTTGTCTCCTGTTATCAAATTAACAAAAAATAAATTAAATTCCTCTATAACGTAAGGTCCATCTCCAGCCTCTTGAAACCTATACCAAATGGGGATGTCTTTCCTTGTTACAATAACGGAATATTTGCCATTTGGAGCCTCTTCCTTCTTAAATCTTATATCTTCTTTGAGACTTTGATTTTCAACTTGCTTTCGTAATTTATCTGCCTGTTTTGCAATAGTATCAGATTTATTTAAAAAATAATCGTTGTTTAAGGATTCTTCTTTTATCATAAAAACTCCGCCCCAAACTATAATTATGGCGGCGATAGCGCCCGTTAAGGCTATAAGTTTATTTGTTTTAGTAAGCTTAAATTTCATCACAATTTTATTCTATCACAAATAAGCTTGCTTCTTTTCTCTTAAAAAAGATGCGCGTGTTGGTTTAAGCGCATCCGAGGAAATGCGCTGTTGTCTCCCTCCACTCCTCTTTCTTTTGGGTTGCAAGAAATGTCTTTGAGCGGTTTTTGAGGCTGTTTTGGCATGGTTCCAGCTCTAATTTTACAAAATTAGGGCTGGACAAAACAGCCGAAACCTCGGAGTCCCGCGCTGGCGGGACGAGAATGAGCGAAAAGATATTACTTGCAACCCTACCCAATACTCCCTTCCATTTGCATCTCAATCAATCTATTTAACTCACTCGCATATTCCATGGGCAATTCCTTAACAATAGGCTCAATAAATCCATTAATTATCAGCGAAGTCGCCTGCGCCTCATTCAAACCACGCGAGCGAAGATAAAAAAGTTGTTCATCTCCCAATTTTGCAACACTTGCTTCATGGGCAAGAATTGAATCGCTCTCATCAGTCTGTGTTGTCGGATATGTATCAGAACGCGATTGTTCATCGAGTAATAAAGCATCGCACCTTACAAAAGACTTTGCTCTCTTGGCGTTTTTTGTCACTTTAACTAGGCCTCTGTAACTTGTGCGTCCTCCGCCAAAACTTATAGATTTTGAAATAATAGAAGAAGATGTATCGGGCGCCAAATGGATCATCTTCCCGCCGGCATCCTGATGTTGTCCTTTACCCGCAACCGCAAGCGATAAAACCTCGCCTTTTGCGCCTCTGCCCCGTAAAAACACGGATGGATATTTCATCGTAATCTTGCTTCCCAAATTGCCGTCAATCCATTCCATTATGCCGTCATATTTCAACAACTGCCGCATGTAAAGAATCGCTACTATATGTGGGCGCAGTGCATCCTTCAACGTAATGTACGGAACTCCCAGGCTCGGCAATTATTAACGTCCTTTCAAATTGACCCATACGGGCAGCGTTAATTCGAAAATATGCCTGAAGAGGCAGTTCAACTTTTTTCCCGGCGGGAATATAAACAAAAGAACCTCCGGACCAAAATGCGGAATTTAAAGCGGCAAATTTATTATCTGCGGCAGGTATTGCTGTACCAAAATATTTTTTAACGATATCGGGGTATTTTTTAACTGCGGTATCTGTGTCACAAAACAATACTCCCTGCTTAGCCAACTTATCTTGAACAGAACTATAAACTACTTCTGATTCGTATTGGGCTGAAACGCCGGCCAAAAATTTTCTTTCTGCCTCGGGTATTCCTAAACGGTCAAAGGTTTTTTTGACTTCCGGCGCAACATCCGCCCAGGTTTTACCTTGTTTATCCTGAGAACGAACAAAAGAATGAATATTGGAAAAATCTATTTGTGCTAAATTTGCTCCCCAAACAGGCATGATCTTTTGTTCAAATATGTCAAAAGAACGCAGACGAAAATCTCTCATCCATTCCGGCTCTGACTTCATTTCAGATAATTCCTCTACCGCTGTTCTGGTTAAGCCCATACCGGATTTATATACATAATTCTCAGGCATTTTAAAACCAAATCGGTAGGCTCTATTAACTTTCATCTTTTGTTTTGACATAAATTGCGCTCTTTACTAAAATCTATATTCAAATAACCAATCACCAAGATACAGACAAAACCTAAATGACAAAATCCAAAGGACTAAAGTTCAAAAACCCTCTCTCTGTTTGGATTTTAAGCATTGAATTGACATTTGAGCTTTGGAATTTGAACTTTTGATTATTGTAATTTGTCTGGTTATTGTGCCGAAGGCATCCTTTCAGGATTTCTTGTTCCTTGTATCTTTAAAAACACGAATGTTCTTAAAACCTTCTTTATCTATTTTTGTTAATAATTCGTTTCCTCCGCCGCTTATTATTTTGCCTGCTTTTAAAACATAGACTTTATTTGGCGCAAGATATTTAAGAAGTCGGGTCGTGTGAGTTATTAAAATAAAAGCTGTTCCTTGCCGGCGCATATTTTCGATTATCTTTGCCGTATACTTCAAACCGTCAACATCAAGACCCGAATCTATCTCATCTAATAACGCGACACGCGGACGCAAAGTGACCAATGTTGCCAATTCCACCCTACGTTGTTCTCCGCCAGAGAAACCAACATTTACGTCCCGATCCACAAAATTTTCAGACAAACCTGCTTTTTCCAACATTCCAGTTAAATGTTTACGCCAGACAAGCAGAGGCATATGTTCTTTATTTATAGCGTTATTTGCAAGCCTTAAAAAATTTACCAAAGAAACGCCCGGCAAAGAAACAGGGTGCTGAAAAGCCAGAAATAAACCTTCTTTAGCGCGGTCTTCAGGATTAAGTTTAAGAATATTTTTGGTTCCCAAAAAAACTTTCCCTTTTTTCACAATATAGCGAGGGTCTCCGGCAAGCGCTAACGTTAAACTGGATTTTCCGGAACCGTTTGGACCCATTAATACATGAAGCTCTCCTGATTTTATGTTAAAAGAAACGCCGTCCACAACCTTTTTAGTTTTGGTCCAAACCTCAAGTTTTTGTATTGAAAAAATTATTTTGGCCTTACGCATAATAGTATCCATTAAGTTTACCTTGTTAAAAAACCCCGTCAACAAGTTATATCTATTGTGAATTCTTAAATAAATAGCTAATATGCAAAAGGTTCGTTTACAAAAAGGAGGCCGTGTGTTCAAAGGAATTATCGCATTTGCTCTAATGTTTTTACTAGACCTAACGTTTGTATATCTTACAGTAACGTCAACGAATATTGGATTTGCGATGTTTTGGGGAATTTTTGCTTTTGGTTGTATTTTTTCAACAATAAAAATTGCTTATTTAGCCTATAAGACTAACGAGTGGCCTGAAGTTACAGGCGGTCCGAGCATTACATATCTGAACCAACCTAGAAATAAACGTTAAAAAATAATAAAAAACTCCGATATAACATCGGAGCTTTATTTTTATTCTTTTTGCTGTTCAGCTTTAAGTTTTTTGATCTTCTTATCTAACTTATTAAAATTTATATCTAAATATTCTATTGCACTTTGCAGAGCAACATCGAAATCATAAGCTATGGCAAGTTCGGCGTAAGTTTCCTGGCCATCCGCAGAAACCAACCATAAACCCCAGCCGGATTCACCCGTGGCAATATTGCCTTCAGTAACCCTGAATTGATAACCATATCTGCGCGCAGAAACCATCTGATAAAGCTTATCAAGCAATTCTTCGGTAGTTTGACGTGAACGGAATTCCCAAACAAGAGATCTGCCTTGACTTGCCTGCCAAGCGAAACTTGCACCCACGGCTCTTTTAGCTAACCTTTTAAGTTCTTCGGGTTTTGGATCTGCATCCCAACCCATTCTATTGCTTGCAATACCAATATCATGAAAGCCCCAACCAAATTCAATAGGAATACCACGATAATACATAAAATGAGTGGCTTCAGATACGCCAATATCTTCAAACGCCTTCTTAAAAATATCGCCGTAAGGCAAAACCCAATTTCGCCATGTTTTATCAGGATAACCTGAATTCTGGCCTTCCGTCATGACAATAGACGGCAAATTATTACTATCAATAACCACAACGGCTTGTTTTTTAATATCTGCATTTATAAAAGTTAACTCGTAAGAGTCCGGGGATTTGCCTGAACCGTTGCATTGCGGACAAGTAGAATTATGTTTGCCCTTGCCTGAACACATTTTACAATCCGCAAGCGGAATTTTATCTTTTTTACCGGCTATACACCAACATTCTAAATTCTTAAACTTTTTTTTCCCTTTACAATTTGTGCAAACCATCACTTGCACCCGCTTTCTTCTAGCTTTGCCGCAAGTTCGGGTAAAGTAGTAGCTTCTGCGATTTTCTGTATTATATAAACTGGTATTTCAAATTCGATTGTTTCACCCGTAGGGCTTTTCATTTTCATTTTGCGGCGTTCTTCGGTTCGAACGAATCTGCTAAAAACATAGCCTTTTTCAGAGCGAGTTATTATAAATTCGGTAAAACACATGCGCCGGATTTTATCCGCGGCTTGTTTAGCGTCCAATTATGTCTCTCCTTCAGATTTTTCAGGACTAACGCTTTCAAAGAACTTTAAATATATTATCCTTATTATTAAAGGGCGGCAAGCTTTTGACCCCCACAACCTTTTTGCGACAGAAATATTCGCAGATATAAAGCTTTAACCTTTAAACGATAATACAAAAGTTTTGGAGTGTTGTAACGCTCCAAAATTATTAGCTCATTATGCAAAACTAGTGTCGGGGTTGACTTTTGTAGATATTTATAATATAATATCATTACTTAAGACCTTAGTCTCGTTCTTTGCACAACGTAAAAATAGCCAGAAAAGAGACCCTACTATGAGCAGAGCCGGCAGACAACCGGATGAATATGGCAATTCAACATACCTAACTGAACTGCAGAACTCCGAAGGAAGGATGTTCTTTGTTCTAAAAACCATCTTCGATTCTGATGGAGAGATCATCTCTGAGAAAGAATTGCCGGTGGCCTCACCGCATTCTGAACCGGATGATGGATTGGTTAAGTATCTTCTGGAAAATGATTTTGTGCCGAAAGATCGGACAGCAAGACTGACCAAGATACGAAACTCCAATCGAATAGATGAAAAAGGACACGCTACTTACGTTGTCGAGCTCCAAGACGCTTCTGGAATCTTGCTCCGGCAAGATAAAACCGTCTACTGTTTTAACAGAGACTGTCTAGAAAGCGGCTGCGTTCAGGCTCGCGGCGGAAGAATGGTCCTGGCATCTTAACTCAAAGATTTTTTTAAACTGAAAGCCCCTTCCGATTCGCCAGCTGGCGAAACGTCGGAGGGGGCATTAATTTTAAAATACGCTATTTAGAACATATATCAGAAACTAAAACCCCGTCAGTATAACTGACGGGGTTACGCTTATATGCTTAGAAATTACGTCGCGGAGGACGGTTTTTCTTGTAGCAATCCCTGCAATAGACAGGGCGACCTTCTGCCGGCTTAAAAGGAAGCTCGGTAATTTCATTACCGCAACTGGAACATTTCCAGTTTCCTTGAAACATCGGTCGGTCAAAGCGTGGTCCTTGATTATTATCGTAAGCCACGTTTATTACTAAAATAGCTTTGTAAATAACTTATATAAAATCTGTTATTTACTTAACTAAATATATTTTAATTACGACCTTTTAATACTGAACTCTTGGCCGCAACGAGCCCTCCTTCGTCCCGCAGAGCGGGACTACGGCAGGACGCGGTGGTAAACCTATAAAGCTTAAACCACGCTTTGCTAACTACTAAGTTCGAAATTAAGTATAGGACATCTGATTTTGTTGTCAAATTAAAATGCCTGGCTTCTGCCAAGCATAAAAAATTAAGCTAATCCCAAATATAATTGCCACCAATAACGTCTGTATTTTTTGTCGTCTCTATACCAGGACGGTCGAACGTCATTTTGTCTGCAAGAAGGACATCTGATATACCCGTGAAAGTTATCTTTCGCCTGCCAACCAGGCTTTACACGATGATAAAAGTATCCTTGCTCTGCATAAAAACGAATACAGCATCTCTCAAAACCATATAAAAGGCCGAGCATAATCTCAAGCGCAGGATCTTCCTCAGCATCAAAACGTAAATTTGCTTTGTAGCCCATCTTACAAAGCCTTACAACTGCTTTTGCAGCAGAAAGACCCTCGATTTCTTTAAGCAGTACTCGAAAACGATAGGCTTCAATAAGGATTGATTCGGCGTCTTGTTCTTTTTCCGCAATATCCCACAAATGCCTCATTGTCATGTCTAAAGAACCGCGTACCATCTCATACTTTTTAGAATCGATTCTAACTATATCAGTAGCCGGCTTTAAACCATCGGCGACGGCGGCCAAATCATTACCCGTCAAAAACCATTCATCTAAACGTAACAGAACCCATTTCAATTCCTGCATTTTTGAACGAAAAGTCATTACGAATCCTCCTTTTTAAATTATCAAAAAGCTTTCATTAAAATACTATAAATTTATTAATTTATCAACCAAAAAAGCGTTTCGCGGTTAGCGTATGGCGTTTAAGATACGCAACGGGACTAAACGCTAACCGCTCTACGCTAAACGCTAAACGCTAGAAAAGCGACTGTGTATGCGGAACTTCTTTTATCTCGGCATTTAATATATTTACCAGAGCAATTTCCTGATTTTTGCCGTTTGAATAATCGCGCAAATCAGCTTTTTTTGATAAAACCGAATTTACTTCAAATATGCCTTTTGCCTGGGGGTCCTGATTATTGCCCGGCATAATATAATTCAACTCTACCGGCCTCCTTGTAAGTTGAGCCCTTCTCAAAGTTTCTAATATATCATGGTCACTTTTTTCGCGGCCCCAACGTACCGGAACAATATAGGTTGAGCCGTTTTTATTAAGTACTTTGAGATATCCCTGTTTGCTGCCAAGCTCATATAGATCACGGGTTAGGCGGACATCATCCAGACAATATTTTTCTAATAATTCCCAGTTGCCTTCCTGATACCATTTAATCGCTTCCAAACCGTGACCGCTCTTTGTTTCTCCTAAATTTGTTTCGGATAATGCCGCCAAACCGACACGAAACCCAAGAAAATTTGCTACATCTTCCATAAGATCCAGCGTTGGAACGTTCTTCAAAAAAAGTTCTTTGGCATAAGGCTGTAAAACCTTCCAATCAAAAGCTTTTATATTAAAACCGATGACCTTTTCTCTGGATTTTATCAAACTAAGCAATTCATCAATTTGGCTTTCCCTGAAAGCAACAAATTTATCGTCAACATAATCGTAAACACCAACCAAAGAAATGCCTAACCTATCGGCAAATTCCTGACCGCCAACATCAGAAAATTGTTTTTTTGTTTCCAAATCGAGTACAAGCATGGGACGTATTTTAACGTACAGAAAAATTAAAAGCAATAAATCTGATAATAATTTCTGACAATTTAAATTAGATTTTAAAAAAACAAGCAGCTTTTCTTGAGGCTGAATACAAAAAATTTCGGGCTTTTTTTAATTTTTACTATTCATATTGATGCGGCCTATGCAATATAAAATCTCTGCTTTTAACTTGGATCATTACATCATTTAACGGTATAACTCCTCCTTCATTATTCAAAAAATCTTTTTTAGAAAATATATAACCGTGAGGTTCTTCACGTAAGGCAACAAGTTCTGTAAGGTAATAACTTCCTAACATTTCAAGAAGTTGAGTAAGGGTGGGCCCCTCTTGTTCCGGTCTTAAGCCCATTTTGTTATACCCCCAGTCATATAAAAGTTCGTCCTCAACAGCGACGGTCACTCGCCTGACTCCGCCCTGCCATTCAACGACAAAAGCGCCCATTTCCACGCCACCCATTTTAGGTTTACGACTAACTCCAATGAATGTAAATTTCGTCGCGTCTGACATACTAATTATTATACCAAACTATGCGGCAAAAAAATACCGTTCTGCTAATCCGCCATCTGTCAGCTTACAGATGGCGGAACAGAACGATATAAAAATTTTAGTTAATTATTTCTAACCTATTCCACAACTTTAACAGTGCCGGTATGTGTAACATTCAAATGGTCATGATAACCAAATGTTCCTGCGGTGTTAAAAATAAAGCTGTACGTAGCATCTTTAACCAGTCCTAATCCTGCATCAAAACCTGCTAATCCTGTATGTGCGGGATGAGGATCAGAAGCAGGCCAGGCTAATGCAGTAGCTTCATTTTCCCAAGTTACTGTACCGCCTTTTTTAATGGTCACCGTAGGTGGCACAAACCCATTTTCGGTAATTTCTACCTTTGCTGTAGTTTTTACTTCGGTATTTGTTGTATTAGTAGATTGCTTTATTTTGCCCAACACAGCAATACGTGAAGCTATCCAAGCATCTCCTTCGGCAACGCCTTTAACATTCACCCGCACGCCTGTCTTTATATCAGCTAAAGAAACGATGCCTTTTTTCAATACGATCTTAGTATTATCATTATAGGTAATAACTAATTGTTTTGTTTTAAACTCGCGGGCAATTTTATTAGCCGTCTTAACCGTAAGAGTTATTTTTTTAGCTGAAGTATCATGAGAAACAACATCTCCCGTTAACTCAAATTTTGCAGAACGGGCATTTAACTTTGTAGCAACTAATTTTTCTCCATCCAAAGTACCCCGGGCCTGTACAGTATCGCGTATTTTAATGTCGGCTAAAATGGCTGCTTTGCCGTTTTTGGTTATTTTGGTATCGGTAACAACCATAACAACAACTTCTGTTTTACCGCGAACAACTTTATTGCCTTTCACGTTTTTAACAGTAACTGTATTTGCTGTTGAATCAACCGCAAATACGACTCCTGTTAACTCGAATTTTTTAGCTTTTGCCGGTTTATTAGATGAACGGTTTTCTTTTGAATCGTTATCTGCGAAAGCTACCGGTGCCATAAGCAATGAAGCTAGCACCATTGTAGACGTAATTTGTGTTAATTTATTCATATTTTTTATTAAAAGTTAATTAATAATAACCTTTTCGTTATATATGACGATCAATACTATTTTTCCTTACATTTTATTTTGTGTCCCATTTTAACACAAAAACCTTTTCTTTACGTGGTTTTCAGCCTATAAAGATTAATTTAAAAAATAAAAGACGCTTTTAAAAGCGTCTATTTTTTATTAAATACGATTATGTGCCGCGTCATCCCAAAAGGCTAAACCGACAGCTATCAATAAACTAAGCAGCCAAATGCCTACCAAAACGACTGAAAATTGAATAAAAGGAATCAAAATCCCGACAATTACAGCAAAAAAAGAAAAAAACAGATAAACGGTCCAAAAAACGAACTGATTCGTTTTTGAACTCCAGGGCCAAAGAATAAATTCCTTGCGGCTCACTACGTTCTCCTTTTGATTACGTAAAAAGAACTATTCTTATTATACAAGAATTTAAATCGATGTCAAGACTAACGAAAAATACAAAATTAAAAGACGGCGAAAAGCCGTGAGCGTCATTAGGGCGAAGACCGATTTAGCCGGAACGGCTATATAAATGGAGGGGTCCCTGCAGACGCGAATGGCTTTGCGCCATCTCAAACCAAAATAAAAACCATGGCAACGACCTACTTTCCCTTTAAAGTATCATCGGCGCTGGTGGGCTTAACTATCCTGTTCGGAATGGGAAGGAGTGTGGCACCGCCGCTATTGTCACCATGGAGATCCAAAATTCTTCCGCCACTGATTATAATGTCGCGTGCGACCTTACAAAGGCGGATCCGCCTGAGGCGGAAAAGTATTAAAAATGTATCTTAAACCATTCGTTACCGAGTAGTAGAACAAAGTTCACTACTCGGCTTTGCATTATTTCTAACGGAGCCAAAATGCGTTATTAGTACTGCTCAGCTTAACGCCTTACGGCGCTTCCACTTGCAGCCTATGAACCCGCCCAACGTTTGCCATTCCAGTTTCTACTTAAATCCATAAATTTCTTTTCAGTATACTTGATTTTATTTTAAGTCTTCTTAAAACAGCAAATGTTGAGCAGGTGTAATACCTAGTCATCTACTAGGACGCTATGAATCCTAATCTTGAAGTTGGCTTCGCGCTTATATGCTTTCAGCGCTTATCCGTTCCCGACATAGCTACCCGGCAATGCTCTTGGCAGAACAGCCGGTACACCAGAGGTCAGTTCACTCCGGTCCTCTCGTACTAGGAGCAAGTCTTCTCAAGATTCTACGCCTGCAACAGATAGGAGACCAACCTGTCTCGCGCATGTTAAACCACTTATTACTAAGTGCATGGACTATACCACTATCCCGCTCCAATTTTTATAAAATTGGGGCTGGATAATCGACGTCTTAGCTATCAATATGATAACTCCAGTCCTTATCGGACTAAGTCTCTACGGGGTCAAGCGCTCGCCTAGCTCGCTAAATTTAAAATTAAAAACTAAAGTGTAAAATTTTGGTATTCCGCCAAAGGTGGAATTATAATTTTGCCCGAAAGGCAAATCGCTTAAATTTTTACTTTTTCGCTTTAACTTTTTAACTTAGCATTTTACTTTGCAAAATGCGCTGACTTCCCTCGGTATTATCGCGATCATACGACAGGTTGTTTGCAAACAACAAGTATGAAAGGACTTCACCGATATGAGTCGATTTCCCGCCTCGTATAATTACGAAACGAGGCTGCTCCGCAAAAGCGGAGCGGCTTCACTTTTGTGTCGCCACAAAAGGCCGCCTAACCCAACAATGCATGGGAATTTTTTTGACGGTTTGAACCCAGCTCACGTATCTTTTTAATTGGCGAACAGCCAAACCCTTGGTAGCTTCTCCACCACCAGGATAAGATGAGCCGACATCGAGGTGCCGAGCGAAGCCGTCGCTATGGACGCTTGGGCTTCACCAGCCTGTTATCCCCGGAGTAGCTTTTGTCTGTTGATCTTCCCCCCGACTACATCGAAGGGTCGGTTCACTAAGTTCTGCTTTCGCAACAGCTCGACCTATATGTCTCGCTGTAAAGCTGGCTTGTGCCTTTACGCTATCGCTCCGATTTCCATCCGGAGCTAGCCAACCTTGATAAACTCCTCCGTTACTTTTTAGGAGGATAGCACCCCACTAAAACTACCCACCAGACACTGTCCGCGCCATGCTGCTAACATGGCAACGTTAGAACGAAGCGCTCCAAAAAAGTGGTATTTCACTGTCGAGTCCAGCCTGGCCGAAACCAAGCCTTCAACCTCTCCCACCTATTCTACGTATTTGGAAAGCATCGCCAATATCAAGCTGTAGTGAAGCTTCCGGGGTCTTTTCGTCTAGTTGCAGGTAGTCCGCATCTTCACGGACATTGCATTTTCACCGAGCTCTTCGTTGAGACAGTCCCCCAGTCGTTACACCATTCGTGCGGGACATAACTTACATGCCAAGGAATTTCGCTACCTTAGAACGATTATAGTTATCGCTGTCGTTCACTGGCCCTTCGGGCTTTAGCAATAAAAAATTGATATAATCTCATCCCTATCACCGCAACCGTTAAGGTTCCAGCACTGGACAGGTGTCAGCCCCTATACATCCTCTTAATGAGTTCGCAGGGACCTGTGTTTTTGATAAACAGTCGCTAGGGGTCGTTAGCTGCGCCCTGAAATAAATCAGGGAGGCCTTATCGTCAAACTTACGGCCACTTTTTTGCCGAGTTCCTTAACGAAGAATCACTCGTTCGCCTTGGTGCATTTACACCGGCCCACCTGTGTCGGTCTTCGGTACGGGTTCATAAAGATTAACCTTAGAAGTTTTTCTCGAAACCTTGCTCATCAGCGTTCTTCCATAAATGGAATTCCCTGCATCTCTTAGAATCGTCATTGAAGACATTCTGCCGGATTTGCCTGGCAAAATTCCTTAAGAAACAGACGCGAATCCAATAACGCGCGCTGACTACTAAAATTTGTCCCTCCCATTGAATCTTTAAGAAGTGCAGAAATATTAATCTGCTGTCCATCGACTACCCCTTTAGGGTTGGTCTTAGGCCCGACTAACCCGTGGTTGATTGTCATTGCCACGGAAACCTTAGGCTTTCGGCGGTCATGGTTCTCACATGACTTGTGGTTACTCATTCCGGCATTCTCACTACCCTGCACTCCAGCAAATTTCACAATTTGCCTTCACTGCGCAGGATAAGCTCTCCTACCATTCTACCTAACTGTTGCAATTCAAACTATTCTTAACATCCAGTTACCAGAAAAATCCGGCAAAAAGATTACAAAAAATAATCTAAATCGCAAAAGTTAGGTAGAATCCGCATCGTCGGTACTTCGCTTAGCCCCATACATTTTCGGCGCGTAGCCTCTAAACTAGTGAGCTGTTACGCTTTCTTTTAAGGATGGCTGCTTCTAAGCCAACCTCCTAGGTGTCTGTGAAGCCACACTTCCTTGAAATTTGCACTTAGCGAAGATTTGGGGACCTTAGATGGCGGTCTGGGCTTTTTCCCTTTTGACTACGGAGCTTAGCCCCCGCAGTCTAACTACTATACATAAAGTCTTTGGCATTCGGAGTTTGATTGGTTTTCCTGGCGCAAGGCCAATGAACACCATTCAGTGCTCTACCTCCAAAGATACTATATAGTGCTATCCCGAAAGATATTTCGGAGAGAACCAGCTATTACCAGGTTCGATGAGCTTTTCACTTCTACCCACAATTCATCCCAAAGTATTGCACGGCTTATGGGTTCGGACCTCCCTCCGTATCTCTACGGAGTTCATCCTGATCATGGGTAGCTCACCTGGCTTCGGGTCTTATGTGTCCTACTTACCAAACAAACAACAAATGGCATATGGCAACCCCTATAAATAGGGACGGCCACGAGCCATAAGTAATATGTAAGGTTACGCCCTTTTAAGACTTGGTTTCCCTGCGCCTTCATTATGAAAATAATTTAAGCAGCAGAACACATAAACTCGCCGGATCGTTCTACAAAAAGCACGCCGTCACCCCGCCTTGCGGCGAGGCTCCGACTCTTTGTAAGCATATGGTTTCAGGTTCTATTTCACTGCCCTCACCGGGCTACTTTTCACCTTTCCCTCGCGGTACTTGTTCGCTATCGATCACAAATAGTATTTAGTCTTAGGTCGTTAGTTGACCTTGCTTCACCCGGGGCTTTCTTTCCCCGGGCTACTCAAGAATAAAAACAAGAAGTATGAATTAATTTTCATTTACGGGACTGTTACCCTCTTTGGTGACTCTTTCCAGAGTCTTCTACTAAGTAACTCAAAATAACTTCTCTCCAATAAATTGGAACGTCTTTATCTTACTACACCCGCCACCACAAGTGATGTCAGGTTTGGACTACTCCCTGTTCGCTCACCGCTACTAAGGGAATGTGCTAACATAACGCTTCAACGATCAACTCTCAGGCACCAACAAAAGTTAGCGACTGAAAGTTGAAAGCAAAATGAAATGTTAACTTTCTTTTCTTTTCCTCCGGCTACTGTGAGGTTTCGCTTCGCCGAGTTCCCGATCCAGCCTTGCGGCCAGATCAATTTGCCTTAATCAGCAAATTAGGTTACCCCATTCGGAAATCCCCGGATCATAGGTTGCTCAGCACCTTCCCGAGGCTTATCGCAGCCACGCCGCGTCCTTCATAGGCTATTTATGTCGAGGCATCCACCATATGCTCTTATTTTTGGCTCCGCGAGAAATAATGCAACTCCCGACGCCTAGACAGAATTAAGTTTAACTTAATTCAAACGCGGGATAATAAAATTCTCGCTGGAGTGATTTAATTTACATTTTACCTACTTTTCCGCCAATTGGCGGATCCGCCTTTATAAAGTCGCAAGCGACCTTACAGTAAGTGGCGGAGAATTTTCAACGTTCTTTTCGTTCAACCATTATTTTCCTTTCATCCCCTCAAAGAACTATTTTTTAAAAATATTCCTTTGAGGAAACAAAAACGCGCCCTTGGCGGCGCGCATACGTCACAAAACGAACGTGCATAGCTAGCCGCTTATTATGAAAAGATTTAATCTGCTATTGAACATGAGATTTATAGTAATTAGTGAAGTTATTAAAGCGAATTATCTGTTCTTCACTGTTGTCATTATACGCACACAAGGTACCGTGTCAAGAGTTCAAAAGTTTAGGGATGGGTTTTGAAACCCATCCCTATATTCTTACCAGATAGAGATTGCGCCACCGCCACCGTCGCGAAAGAGTCGGCGAGTGGGTTGGTAGTCGACCAGAAGAACGCCGAGCTTAACTGTTGACACTGCCGTTCCAATCATCCTACAGGATGACCGATTCCCGTTAAGCCACACGGCAGATCCCCCATCTTCCAGTTCTCGACTAGCCAATTGCCTTGCCGATTTTACCGTTTCGGCTGCAACCAACTGTCCTACCACTTCACCATCTGCCAAACCACGCCGTTTCAAAATAAAGAGCATCATTGCAAATCTCCTTAATTGATTTGTTGTTTAATTTATTATAGCACAACTATAAAACTTGTCAATAGCACCTAAAACAAAATCCAGCCCGATCATCTGGGACTGGACTAAAAATCACTGATAACTATGTTACTTTAGTTTATCGAAAGAATCTGCAGTAGAATTCTGCATTATCCAAGCCGCCAGTAACCCGGCAAAAAAACCTGCAACAAATCCGGAAAGGGATGTTGCGATTTTTCTACCGACTGTCCAGTGGTAAGTGTTCGCTTCGCCCGAAACGAAATCTTGATAGATATTTTTAAATCTCTGCATGGCAGTATAGTAAAAATCCGCTTTTCTAAGTGAAAAATTAGCGAATTTCTAATTAAAATTAATATATTTTACGGGGTTTGAACTCGAGAAACCGCATAAGCCCACCAAATCAATCCGATAGCTATAGAGCCTGCAACAAATCCGAAAATAAATCCGGAAAGACTTGAGGCAATATCTGTACCTATCTTATGTTTATAAGGCTTTGTTTCTGGTTCTACAAACTCTTGTGTAAAATTTGTTTTTTGTGGATTATTATCCATAAGTTATACATATTATAGTACTAATACTTAAATATTCGAAATCGCCTTATCCACATATGATAAAAAATATACTTATGCGATAATACGATTATGCCAGGTAGTGAAAATTCAACCGTTCGCGCAGCGAACAAAATGCCTGGTCAACTTTTATAATAATAATTCGTAATTTTTAATATAGAAATTTCTTAATTTATTACCTAAAAAGTCGAATTTCTACTACCTGGTATGATTAAAATTGACGATGTAAAATTGAATCTTCTTGAGCCAAAAGAACACCCGGAAAGAAATAAAAATTTTATGCTAGTTTTTGCTTCGGACAATAAAAATATTTGCATGGCTTTTAACTGGGCCATAGAATCTATCTTAAAACGAGAAGGTTTGTCTCCGTACCATCACACTGAAAAAGAACTGGTTAAACAGCACGAGCCGGGACTTCACGAGTGGGAAATACGCGAAGAAGGACGCAAAGAACACCTGGAAAAATTAGTTGCGGAGATTGAAGAACGCGCAAAAGAAACCGCAGATATATTTGATCATTTTGGTGCCGAAATAGAATAGATTAAAACCCGCCAAACCATTTAAAGTTTTGACGGGTTTTTGTTATTTAACTGCTCGCGAAGTTTCCTCGCGGATCCTTGTCAGGATATCGCAGAAAACTGTTGCGGGCAGAGATGTTCTTAGACCTTCGGAGTGTCCGAGTTCATGGACAAGCTTGCTGTCCCCGGTGCCCAAAAGAGCTTTCATTGCGCGTGCGTTCTGTTCGAACTTTGCGCGGATAGCTCGTTCAATGAGCTTGTGATGGACAAAAGCTCCGTAAGGATACTCTCGTCCGTTCCACCAAACCCAACGGCTTTGCCGATCAGCTTGTCTGCTCAAACGCTTCGCAGTCATGCCGACGGAAAGGAAAGCCAACTTCCTTAAGGGATCACCTACGGGAAACTTAATTCCCTGAATGAAACCCTCAACAGATGCGAGCCTCACTCCATCAAGAATGAAAGGATCATCCGATAAGTTGCTGAGTCTGCGGGCCCGCCAATCGCCGGAATCGCTGACGATATTTAGTCGAGACAAAACATTCACGTATTGCTCCTTTGAACTTAAACCAACAAAGAAGAAGTTGTTTCGGGTTGTTCTCCTGAACCCGGACAGGTAACACCCATTATGGTGTGTGGAGCCAGTACGTATGGAACGACCGGCTTCTCAAGGATCTCTCGCTGGCCTACAGGCTGGTCTTCTATGTCGTATAGCTTAAGCTCGATCAACGGGTGCGGCCAACGACAGTAAGAACACTGGCCCAGTATATGTTTATTTACATCAGCAAGGACAACAAAAATTTGTCCTTGGAACATCTGCCGCAGAATGCTTGGTGAAAACATTTTTATTTCCTTTTCAAACGACTAGATTTAGTTATTACATTATACTATAAAAATTAAGACTTGTCAATGTTAATTTCTAATATAAAAACGCCATCTTTTTAGATGGCGCTTTAAAACTTATTTAAAGCCCTAACTCTCTCTTCCATTTTTTGGCAATAGTTTTTGATTTCTCAGCCGCAATGCCGCTATATGAAAATACGCTTGAAACGGCTTTTTGCTGCTCTCGCGTCATTTTTTCTAGATATTTCTGTATTTCAGAATCACAAATAATCACGTCGTGAAAATTACAATTTTCATCTTGGGCTTTGCGAACCAAAGTTTTAACTTTTTCATGGGCGTCAGGATGTCCTAACGCAGCTAAAACCACATGCAAAGGCTCTGCCAGTATCAATCCCTTCTGCATGCTTAAGTTTCTTTTAATATTTCTTTTATTTACTTTGATCGAACCCATTGCCTGGGTAAGTCTTTTAGCCATGTAGACAACATACGTAATTATTTCGCTGTAAGTGCGGCTCGAAGCAGAATTTGTAAGATCCCGTTGGTGCTCGCTTATTTGGTCCATATATACGGTTATCATTCGCGGAACAACAATTTTCCAAGAACTTTTTACGTTTTCAAAGCTTATCGGGTTTTGTTTTTGCGGCATGGTCGAGGAGCCAACTTGTGTTTCCTCAAAATCTTCCTGAATTTCAGCTATTTCGGTTCGCTGAAGGTTGCGCATATCATCAGCTAAATTTGCAAGCACGCCCGCGACAATAATAATTTCACTAAAAAGTCGAGTAAATGCTTCGGGCGGAACGATCTGGGTAGAATGTTCTGACGCAAAAAGTCCAAGTTCGCTGAGTATATCTTGCTCAAAATTTTCAGGGTCATCAAAAAATAACGAAGAAGCATTATATGCTCCTGTTGCACCGGAAAATTTTCCGGTAAGTTCTTCAGAGCGCAAATTCAAAGCTTTAATGCATTTGCCTATGCGGCTTATATAGCCCGCAACAGCAAAGCCAAATGTTATCGGAACAGCATGCTGCCCATGGGTTCTGCCAACCTGCGTGGTTTCTGCTTCCTTTAAAGCTAATGAAATAAGAACTTCTTCCAGATTAATAAGTGCCGGAACGAGCACGTTTTCACAGGCCTGCTTATAGCGAAGTGCATTTGCGGTGTCCACAATATCATAAGACGTTGCGGTCAAATGTATGTATGGTTTTGCCTCTGCGCTAACATTAGCTCGGATGCAATTAACCAACGCGCGCACATCATGATGTATGCGCTTTTCTTCATCATAAACTTCTTCAACCGTAACTTGTCCGCATGCGGCTTTAATTTCCCGGAATACGGATTCAGAATACATCCCCCGTTCATATAAAGCTTTGGCCAAAGAAATTTCAACAAGTATTTTATACTTAACAAATGCTTTTTCGGATAAGTATTTTGCTGTCTCTTCATCCCAATAACGGTAATCTATTGGCGAAATATCATCAAAAGTATCTTTCGGCTTGCCCATAATAATATTCTCCTGTAAAAGAAAACTCTGTGGTTTTACCCACAGCGTATCAGTAATCTTTTATTTTCTCAAGGAAAACCACTTAAATAATAATATTTTTATAACTTTGCTATTTTCAATATATATTGGCATCAATCATTATATATGTAACTATATTATTTAGACGTTCTTAAACAATTCGCAACTCAAGGAGAACTAAAATGGATCGGCAAACTCAAGAAGCATGTGAACGAGTCGGAAAAGCTTTGCCGAAAGGCGCGTTTCTAACAGAACCATTTAACTGGTCTATATCCGGTCCAGCCTGGGACGTTACTGTTGGCATCAGCGAAGCTGATTTTCTTACATTAAATTTGCCCGCTTGGTTGTTCAAAAAAAATACAGATTGCTGGCAGCTTGCAACAGAAAAACGTCCGTTACCAAACGGAAATGTTAAACTGGCATCAGCGATGGCTCCCACTATCGAACTTGCATACATAAGGCTACTTGGAAAACTTGATGTGCTTAATATAGCTATTGCAAATCTTGCTGAAGACAATCAGAATTGAAATATACAATTACAAAAAA
>LBYG01000015.1 GCA_000996085.1 Parcubacteria group bacterium GW2011_GWB1_40_14
GAAGTATTCAATCTCCTGTTGCAGATCTTAGATGAAGGCAGATTAACGGATTCCCGTGGCCGTATAGCTAATTTTAAAAATTGCGTGATTATAATGACCTCAAACGTAGGTAGTGAATATGCTCAGGCCATGCAAGAGCTGGGTTTTTCTAATGTGAATGCCGGGGAAGTTGCAGCGCGCGAAAACGATCTTAAAGACCGCATTCGTTCCGCTTTGCGCGATAGGTTCAAACCGGAGTTTTTGAACCGTCTGGATGAAATAATCGTATTTAACAATCTTTCAAAGGAAGATATTCTCAAGATCGTAGATCTGCAGTTTTTGGATATCGCCAAGCGCCTTTCTGATAACAAGATAAAATTGAATGTATCTGTCAAAGCTAAAGAATATCTTGCCCAAGAAGGTTTTGATCCTGCTTTCGGGGCGCGGCCTTTGAAACGGGTAATTCAGCGTTTAGTTTTGGATGTGCTGGCTAAAAGTCTTATTGATGGCTCGGTTAAAGAAGGAGCTAATCTTAATGTCGATGTCCGTGAAAATAAAATATATATAAATAGCGCGGCTTCAGCAAATAAAACCGGACGTTCTGCTAAAACAGCCAAATCTTCAAAACCAAGTAAAGTTAAAGCTTAAAAGCTTGCTCAGCCTATTTTATTAGAGTATAAAATAGAGCTGTGGTTTGAACCATTGAACCTTAAACTTTTAAATTTTGAACTCTTGCCCAGCCGGATTTTTAAGCCAAAAATCAGAGCTGGGTTGAACTTGTAACTTTGAACTTTTTAATCTTTAAGTGTTTGAATTTTTGAGTAATTATCTTTTGCGTTTTTCACTTTTAGCTTTCCGCTTTTATATGCGTTCTTTTGTTCCCATTTTTCTAACGATCCTTTTTTTAGTCGCCGGCGAAGGAAGCATTTTTTTCCCCGACTGGCGGCTATTTTTTATTTTAGCCTCTCTTTTTGCTGGGGTAGTCGCGCTTTTTACATGGCAGCTTAGGTTTTTGCCCACATTACTTCTAA
The DNA here is from genome assembly GCA_000996085.1 of Parcubacteria group bacterium GW2011_GWB1_40_14. Lineage (GTDB taxonomy): Bacteria > Patescibacteriota > Minisyncoccia > Terrybacterales > GWB1-40-14 > GWB1-40-14. The sequence continues at coordinate 1,011 of LBYG01000015.1, forward strand.
CTTTTCTGGTTGTTTTTGCGGGCATATCTTTTTTCCTGTTTGCTTTTCCAAAAGATAGCGATAACGCTCAATTTAATATAATTCCTCATTTGTTTATAGCGCTTTGGGCTTTGGCTCTATGGTTAACTTTGGAGGAGCGCGTGCGCGCCTCCAGAGGCGTGCCTCCGGCGCTAAACAGGATACAAGCTATAATTTTTACGGTTATGTTTTTGTTGCATAGCTATATTTATACGTCTTGAGGGCCATACGCGCGTAAGCGCTTTGACCGTGCCAAACAGACGCATATTGCTTTATTCCATTGTTACGGCCATGCTTATTTCTGAAGCCTTTTTGGCTATGAGCTTTTGGCCTTTTGCGCCATTGACCGTGGCCGCAGTGCTTATTACGATAGATTACGCGTTGGCGAATTTGTTTATACGCCTGTTCCGCTCTAATCTAAGGATAATTGATGTTTTAAAAGTTTCAGCTGTTTTTTGTATAGTTTTAACAGCTCTTTTAATTCGCGGTCCGTGGTTACCTTAACGTTAGGAGTTTACTATAATTTTATGCGCAAAATAAAAGTATTAGCAGTAATCGTATCTTTGTTTGTCCTAAGCATGTTGGGCGGCTTTTTAGGTATAATAGTTTTGCCTTCTCTGGTGGCCAGAGTACCGGCTTTAAGCAGTGTTGAATTTTTGAATATAGGCGGTGAGCGTATAACTGTTATTCGCCAGGAGCCCGAACAAATTATAATTGATAAAGCGGATGCTGTTGCGCGTTCAGCTGAGAAGGTTAGGTCAGGCATTGTTATAGTTGAGCGTCAAAGGCTCGCGCAAACAGTTTCCGCCTCAAGCGCTCTGGTTGTTACCTCAGACGGCTGGATAATTACGCCTTATTCCTTGGCGCAGGGCATAACCTCAAGAAGTCAGGATAAATTTTTTATAGTTTTGCCGGGTGAACAAATTTCTGCTGAACTGGTGAAAGTAGATAGTGTTTCGCAGTTGGCATTATTTTCTGTAAAAGACAGAAATTTTTATACTCCGGAATTTGCTTCTAAAAACGAAGTTTCTTTGGGAGATAACGTATTTATGTTGAGCGCGCTTGAAAATGAGACCATAGAGAGCCGCATTGAACTTGGCTATATTTCTAAGGTTACAGCCAGCGATATGGGTTTCAATTCATCTTTTGGTACAGAATCTTTTTCCGGTGCGGCTGTTTTTAATACGGAAGGGAAAGTACTTGCTTTAAGCGTTAAAATAAATAATATAGTATCTTTTATTCCGATCGAAAAAATTAATGAATTTATCGCTTCTGCGCGCGAATAATTCAAATATTGTTTTATTTATCTAAATTATTATGACTCTCAAGGGTCTTATTCTCGCGGGCGGTAAAGGAACGCGCCTTCATCTCTGTACAGACATTACCAATAAGCATCTTTTGCCGGTTTGGGACCGGCCAATGATCGATTGGGCTCTTATGCATCTTGCGGATCTTGATATCACAGATCCCGCGCGTATCGGTATAGTTATCGGAGATCATTTTGGTGATACTATTCGAAATTATCTTGGCCCCAAATATCAGTATATTGAACAGGGGCCGGCTGACGGTATCGGGAATGCGGTTCGTATTGCTCATTCATTTATCCAAGATTCGCCATTTGTTGTTCATCTGGGCGATCAGATCTATACCGAGTCGCTTCTACGGCATTATCAGGAATGGCAGAAACAAGATACGGATATTCATGTGATGTTGCGTTGGTATGAACACGCCAATCGACATACGGTAGTTTCGATTAAAGACGATCGCATTACGGGATTAGTTGAAAAACCAAAAGAACCGGAAGAAGGATTTGTTATGGTCGGCATAAGTTTTTATAAATCCAAAATTTTTAGCGTATTGCAAGATCTGAATCCGGGACACAATAGCGAATATCAGCTTTCTGACGCAATAACGTTAGCGCTTAAGCGTGGTCTTTCAATTTCCTACAGCATATTAGAAGAAGAGTGGGTTGACGCAGGGACACCCGAAAATCTTCTATACGCTTCACACATGATAAAAAAATGGCGCAAGGAAGAGAATGATATATAATATTGACTTATTATTAAATTTATATTATAACAAGAAATAACAGCTCCTTAGCAAGGGGTATAGATTCCTAATCCAAAAGGAGATGGATAAATGTCGGATGAACGCCTAGCTGTTTTAAACAAAGTACTAAAAGAGCGAGATCTGCGACAGCTAAATTATTTAGGAGATAGCTCAAAAGGCGAAACAGAAATTTTGGATATTTCAAGTATCCATGACTACAACAGCAAGTTTTTCACAGATATCGTCTTTACTGTGCGTTTCCCAAACGGCAGTGAAGGCGCTTACGCTATCCGGTTTAATGCGAGCGGTTCGGTATCCGATGGCAGCGTAATCGTCCCTGTTGTTGCGGATCAGGATAAATTTATCTTGGTACGTCAGTATCGTCCTGCCTGCGGCAGATGGATGCTTGAAGCTCCGCGAGGCTTTAGTACGCCCGACGATTACTTCCAGCCAAATGCAAATTGGATTTTGCCGCAAAAAGGTAATATTTGCGTCAAAGACATCGGTGCCCTTAAGGCTTTAAGGGAATTGACCGAAGAAGTCGGTGAAATAACCATAACCGGTATTAAGTGGTTGGGTGAGATCGCTCAGGACTCAAGTACGCATAGCGTTTTCCCTAATTTTTATCTGGTCACATGTCTTCCGGACGCGGGACCGCAAAAACTTGATCCGTCAGAATCAATTAAGGTCGAACTTCTTTCTTCTTTGGAAGTTAGGACCAAGATCAGACAGCATGCCATCTCGGATAGTCATTCACTGGTGGCGTTGTTTCTTTCTTTTGTGGAATTGGGAATATAATATTTTACCGCCTTATAACTAAGGCGGTTTTAGGCGCATCCGAGGAAATGCGCAGTTGCCCGTTTAGCAAGATATCGTGAGGCGTTGTTTGAGGAGCTCCGCCAGCTGGCGGAGCGACGAGTTTGCCGGAAGATGGCTTGCGAAACGGCTTGCAACAAGCATTACCGCAGGCAGCGCGAAAAGCAATACGCGCATATGCTTTTTCGCTCTTGCTTAATTAAAAATTTATAATACTATAATTAAGTATGATAGAAGGCGTTAGAATTAAAAAACTGTTACTTCATGCGGACGACAGAGGCTTTTTTACGGAAGCCCTGAAATTTGGCGAGGAAACGTATGCGGACATAAAGCAAACCTCTTATACAGAAACCTATCCGGGCGTTATAAAAGCGTTTCATTGGCATAAGCGCCAAACCGATATTTGGTGTGTAATTCGTGGTATGGCACAGNTGGTTATCGCGTGCTTGGAGAAGATAGGGTCGGATTATTTTATCACACTACTGAAGCCTATGATCCTCAAAATCCCGATGAAGAGAGAATTTCTTGGGACGATCCCCAGATAGGTTTTGATTGGAGCACCAAGAATCGTTAATTTATATTAAAAATTAGATATCAAATATCAAAATTCAGAAAGTTCGCCGAAGGCGAAGTACAAAAATTTTGATTTTTGCATTTTGATTTTTTATTTTAAAAAGTGAAACTTTTTGTTACAGGCGGAGCCGGCTTTATCGGCTCTCATTTCCCGTCATTGTTCCCTAAGCTTGCGAAGGGTTACAATGACGCGGAGTCGCCTCTGGAGACTTACAATAAATTTTTACAAATTTAATATGAAGTTATTCATAACCGGGGGTTGTGGTTTCATCGGCTCTCATTTTATTCGATATATACTAGAGAATCATCTGGAAGATTCTGTTCTTAATTTTGATAAACTCACTTATGCGGGTAATCTTAAAAACTTGGAAGACGTGGAGAAAAATTTCTCTTCGCGTTATTCTTTTGTTAAAGACGACATCGCGGATAATTCCAAAGTTATGGCGCAAGTAGCTGCGTATAAGCCCGATGCTGTAATAAATTTTGCCGCAGAAAGTCATGTTGACCGTTCCATTCTTGATCCCGAAGCTTTTGTGCGGACCAATATCGTAGGCGTTCATTCTTTGTTGGAAGCGGTGCGTAAATTATCCATACCGCGTTTTTTGCAGGTTTCAACCGATGAGGTGTATGGCGAGGCGCATGAGGGTTCGTTTACAGAAAATACTCCTCTGGCGCCACGCAGTCCTTATGCCGCCAGCAAAGCAAGCGGGGATATTTTAGCGTTATCGTATTTCACCACATTCGGCACCCCCGTAGTTATTACTCGGTCAGCTAACGCATACGGTACCCATCAATATCCGGAAAAGCTCATTCCGTTGCTTATAACCAATCTTATTGAAGGCAAGAAAATACCTGTTTATGGGGACGGGTTGCATACTCGCCATTGGACCCATGTTTTAGATCATTGTTCAGGGATAAATACCGCTTTACGTAAAGGTGAACCGGGGCACGTTTATAACCTTGCAAGCGGGGAGGATAAAGAATATACAAATTTAGATATTGCGAGGATTATTTTATCAGAATTCGGTAAAGACGATTCTTGGATAGAATGGGGTCGCGATAGGCTAGGTCACGATCGTCGTTATAGGGTTAATGCTTCAAAATTGGCGTCGTTGGGATGGAAAAGCCGGCACGAATTACAAAATAATATAGCCCATCTTGTTAAATGGCACAGAGAGAACGAATCTTGGTGGAAGCCGTTAAAATCCGGAGAACATAAGGCGTATTATGAAAAGCAATACCAAACCGCGTAAAACCGTAAAAAAAGATAAGATTTTAATTTTAGGAGCCAAGGGTATGCTTGGCTCTATGCTTTGTAATATATTCAGTGATCAGGAAATTTTTGCGTGGGACAGAGAAGATCTTGATATTTGCGACGAGAATGCGGTTAAAATTAAAATATCCGAACTTAATCCCAAAATAATTATCAATGCCGCCGCTTATACAAATGTTGATGGCGCGGAGAAAAATAAATCCGATGCGTTTCGCGTAAACGCCGAAGCCGTCCGTTATTTAATAAATGCTGCGTTCGATGTCGGCGCAATATTTGTTCACTACTCAACTGATTATATTTTTTCGGGAGCAAATCCTTTGGGCTATAAAGAAGATGATAAGCCGGGTCCGCCGCTTAATATATACGGTCTTTCAAAATTACGCGGTGAAGAACTTTTGCAAGTATCGGCTAAATCCAGAAATGGGGCAAAATGGTATCTGATACGCACTTCGTGGCTGTTTGGTCCTAGCGGAAAAAATTTTGTAAAAACTATATATAATTTGGCAAAAGAAAATAAGGAATTAAAAATTGTTAATGACCAGCACGGCAAACCCACATATACAAAAGATTTGGCTTTGGCTACGCAGCAATTGATTCTTAAAAATTTTCCTTCAGGCATATATCATTTTACGCGCGGCATCTCTTGGTTCGAATTTGCCAAAGAAATAATAAAATTATCACATTTTGCTTCAGATATAGTTCCTGTAGGGAGTAATACTTTGGAAAGGGCCGCTAAACGTCCGCAGTTTTCTTTGCTGATAAATTCTAAATTTACCGCGTTGCCGGATTGGAAAATATCTTTGGAAGAATATATTCACGATTATCTGCTCTCCGGAAAAGAATAATATAAATAATTTTGTAAACTTTCGCATTTGTATTTTTGAGCGGTTTTTGACCCGTTCGACCCGGCTCAGGGTCATGGTGAGCGAAGTCGAATCCATGAGATTGTTTTGGCATGGTCTCCGAGCGAAGCGAGGAGCAAAACAATTGAAACCTCGGAGCGCCTCGTTGGAGGCGCGAGAATGAGCGAGAAAATATAAATACGAAAGTCTTGTGTATTGCTCTAGCTGGCGACTTTTGTTATAGTATCACAGCTATAAGTTTAGTATTTGTTTTTTACACTTTTTATGGACACCTCTAACCATTTACTTATAAATATTGCCAAAGATGTTATGAATTTGGCCGATAAGCTTCCCTTGCACGAAGTTTCATTAAGTAACAGGTTGCGCGATCGTTCTCTTGAGGTAATAGAGGATGGTTTTTTGTATTTATCCACGAAAGAACACGTTTTTTTGCATAAAAAAGAGTTTTTGCCCCAATTATTGGCGAAAGTAAATGTTTTGTCAGCTCTGGTTTCTGTTGTTAACGAAAGAAAATATTTTGAAGAAGAAATTTTGAAAAAAATATATGAGGATATAAACACATTTGCCAAAGAGCTCAATTCTGGGCTTGAGTTTAATACTTCAAATATTTCCGTGGAACAAAAAACTCATCTAGTTACTCCCAATTCGGTGACGTCGCCAGGCGCAACCTCAAAACAGCATTACGTAAACGAAACTAAAACAGGTTATCCACAGCCGCAAGTTAGTGAATTGCCGATAGCTCAAGCGGTAGCCGTATCATCTGTGGATAACTCTATAGCGCAGACTATGACCAATGAAGCTCCTGGCACCCCGCACCCCTTGGCGTCGGGGCAGGCTGTATCTGTTGTATGGAAGAGCGGTGGCATAGCTACAAAGGGTTGGAATTTTAATGAGGGTCTCTTGCCGGATAGGCAAAGGCACATATTTATACTTATGCGTGAAAAAAGAAGGAGTTCTTTGAAGGAAATTTGTCAGCTTTTCCCGAATTTATCTGAAAAAACGATACGGAACGATCTAAATATTCTTTGCGAGAGGGGCTTGATACAACGCGTAGGCGTCGCACCGCGAAGCTATTATATTACCGCATAGTTACCGCACTTTTCCTTACTATTACCGCATGCCGACATTGTTAGCGAGCGAAAGCGAGCTTTACAATGACGAGCATCCAGTTGGAATTTCGTTTTAAAAATCAAGATACAAGTAACAATAACCAGACAAATCCCAATAACTAATTTTCAATAACCAAACACGTTTGTATTTAAAATTTGGAATTTGAATATTGTCTGTATCTTGTCTCTTGTACCTTGTATCTTATTATGCGCGCTATAATCACCGCAGGAGGCAGGGGCACTCGTCTTCGTCCTCTTACCTTTACTTTAAATAAACATTTGGTACCCATCGCGAATAAGCCGATGATATTTTTTGCGTTGGAAAAAATAGCACATGCCGGAATAAAAGAAGTGGGTATTATTATTAATCCGGGCGATACTGAATTGCCGACACAAATTGGAGACGGTTCAACTTGGAGGAAGGCGGCGCTTTAGGCCTTGCGCATGCGGTGGCCAGCGCAAAGAAATTTGTGGATAATGAGCCGTTCTTGTTTTATCTGGGAGATAATATTGTTTTGACGGATCTGACCTTTTTAATAGACCGCTTTAACAGAGATAATTTATCCGCTTTGCTGGCTTTTTCTAAGGTTCACGATCCTCAGCGTTTCGGTGTTCCGGAGTTTGATGGAGATAAGCTGGTAAGAGTTATAGAAAAACCGGCTAATCCGACAAGCGATTTTGCTGTTACCGGTATATATATCTATAGTCCCGATATTTTTGATGCGGTAAGTAATATAAAACCAAGCCATAGGGGAGAGTTAGAGATATCAGATGCCCACACATGGCTGCTTGAGAATGAAAAAGCGGTTTCTTGGGAAGAAATAACAGGATGGTGGAAGGATACCGGAAAACCTGAAGATCTTCTTGAGTGTAACCAATTGGTTCTGGATAATTTGAATTTAGGTGAGAGGGGAGAAAACATCTTAATGTCCGCCTCAGCAAACATACAAGGCCGCGTTTCTATTGGTTCTAACGTAACAATAGGGGATAATACATTAATAAACGGCCCCACGATAATAGGGGACAATTGTGTTGTGGAAAATAGTTATGTCGGCCCATATACTTCTTTGGGCCCAAATGTAAAGGTTTTTAATACGGAAATTCAGAATTCCATAGTTTTGAGCGGAGCAGACATTAATGCTCATGCCAACATTGTTGCCAGTCTTATCGGAACAAATGCTTTTATTCGTTCAGCAAAAGAATCAATACCTCTGGGTCACAAGCTTATCGTAGGCGACAATTCAGTATTAGAGCTTTAGAAAGCGTAAAGTGCAAAGCGAAAAAATAAGAGAGTGTAAAGCGCAAAGTGAAAAGCTTAAAACAGCGTTAAAGATACAAATACCAAGAAACAAGATACAGACAAGCTTCAATGACCAATAATCAACCACCAAAAACTACACGAAATAACTTTGATCTTGAGCATAGAACTACCGAATTTGGTAAAATGGTTGTGCGTCTTTGTCGACAATTGCCAAAAGATTCAATAAATAGTCGTATTGCAGGACAATTGGTGGGTTCCGCAGGTTCTGTGGGCGCAAATTATAGGGAAGCTAATGATGCTTTGGGTAAGAAAGATTTTCTCAATAGACTACGCATTGCTCGAAAAGAGGCTAAAGAAACACTGCACTGGTTAGAATTACTAGTTGAAGCCAATCCGGAGCAAAAAGAAGGAGCAAGGAAGCTATGGAAAGAAGCCGAAGAGCTTAAAAATATACTTTCAGCTATTATTAAGAAGGTAGAAACCAAGCTCAATTAGTCAGTGTTTGTTATTTGTATCTTGTGATTTGTTTATTGTTTGTACCTTGTTTCTTGTATCTTGGTTATTCAGAAAGCACATTCGTGCTTTCTGATGCGGAAATTGATACGGTAACTATAGTCTCATTACCTATATATATAGCAAAAGACTTCAAATTTAATTTTTAATTTAAATCTATGAGCAAAATCAACACAGCAATTTTCCCGGTCGCAGGCTTCGGAACCCGCTTTTTGCCGGCTACAAAAGCCCAGCCAAAAGAAATGTTAACGGTTGTAGATAAGCCCCAAATCCAATATTTGGTGGAAGAAGCCGCAAATTCCGGTATTCGGGATATTATTTTTATCACCGGTCGCGGGAAAAGAGCAATTGAAGATCATTTCGATGAATCCTTTGAATTAGAAAGCGCGTTGGTTGAAAAAGGAAATAAAAAAGCGCTTGAAGAAGTAAAAAAAGTTTCTCGTCTCGCGAAATTCGCGTATGTTCGCCAGCCCCGACCGCTCGGGCATGGCGACGCGATACTTCGCGCGGAACATTTAGTGGGAAGAAATCCTTTCGCGGTAATTTTCGGGGACGATCTTATTGACAGTAAAGTTCCCGCGTTAAAACAAATGTTTCCTACTTTTGAAAAATATGGCGATCCGGTCGTTGCGTTAAAAAGAGTTCCGCATAATATGACGCATCTGTATGGTATTGTTTCCGCAAAAAAAGTAGGGGACCACGCATGGCAGATTACCGATATTATAGAGAAACCTAAACCTTCTGAAGCTCCTTCAAATTTAGCTATCGTCGGAAAATATATTTTAACTCCGGAAATTTTTGATGTTTTAAGAAAACATAAAAAACCGGGCAAAGAATTGGATATTGGCGACGGATTAAAATATTTTTTGAAGAAAGGTGTTATTTATGGGCATGAATTAGATGGAGATTGGTACGATTGCGGCAGTAAAGTAGGTTTTCTGCGTGCCAATATTGCTTTTGCGTTAAAACATCCTGAATTAAAAAAAGAATTCCGCAAAATATTACGCGAGTATATATAGGTAGTCCCGTAGTTATTATTTATCCGGCTCTAATTTTAAATTTAAAATTAGAGCCGAGTTTGTTTCTTCGTTAATTGCCGCATTTTTCGTTAGCATTATTATTGCGCTCTTTTTCATAGTCTATAGAAGATATTTGTCGTTAATTGCGAAAAGCAGAGCCGGATTTGCAGATTGTTTTTTGAATTTTGAGTTTTAGTCATTGAATTGGCATTTAGGCTTTGGAATTTGGATTTTGAGTAGTGTCTGTATCTTGTTCCTTGTACCTTGTATCTTTGTCATTTGGTCGGCATTGTAACCCGTTTCTTTTACTCTTTATCTGCAGAAGATGCCTAGAGCATTAGGCGACATATGAGGAGATGTAAATTGGCGCGCTAAACTGGATACCGCAAGGCACTGTTTGAGGACCCAGCTCTAATTTCGAAAAATTAGGGCTGGGGACGAGTTTGCCGGAAGGCATTTTGCTCAGCGCCCTGCCAATGATCATCCCCGCAGAAGGCGCGAATAGGATTACTGCTTGCCATTCCCTCTACCCGCTAGCCGCCAAGAGGTAATGTTGAATGGTACACTCTTGCACGAATAAATGCTTTTATGTATACTGGTTCGGGTGCTGATAAAATACTCTTTTCAGATAAGGCTTATTGGATTTACTTATCCACAGTTGTCTTATTTGTTGGGTTTTTCTAGCGTGGTATAATTTAAGTATCGAAAATGCCTTGTTAGATGGGGCATTCGATATCGTTTATACGAGATGTTTATATTATCCTAAACTCAAAGAAGAGGCCGCTTTTTACGGCTGATTTCTAGTAGTGAGCAGGGTCGAACTACGAGTAGTGTGAAATATTTTCCGGAGTTAAACCTTTTAGAGCAAAAGATAATACAAAATTTCGTCAAGTTTACAAATCAAAAAAGCAGTTTCTAGTTTTTTCTTTTCTTTATAGATATTCTGTGCCTGCACTGAGTGAACGAAAGTGAATCGAAGTGCCTGCACTGAGTGAATCGAAGTGTAAGAATCACTCGTCAGGAACGTCTTAGTAGGTGTACAGAAATAACCAAAAAGAAAAGAGAACGCCACGAAAGTGCGGTTCTCAATAATTTTCGGAAAGAATCTTTACAAATAAATATGGATGCTGTGCATACATGTGAGACATGTAAAATTAAGTATGCTTGTGGTGAGTTAGTCCTGAGTTTTATCGAAGGATTTATCGAACTACGAGCCATACAAAAATATCTTTTCAGTTTCATCTTTTTAATGTTTTCCAGTGTAAAAGTGTTTAGAATTTAAACATTTAAACATTGATTGAAAATTTAAAATTTAAAATTGAAAATTGATATCGTTAGAAATAGTTTATCGGTCTTCATTTCTTCTGCAGCTTGTGGTGAGTTTAATCGAACCATAAAAAAACAGAAAATTGGAGAATGTTTAGTAGTTATTAGTAGAAGTAATCCGGTCGATGATGGCTTTGTTCGCCGACTTGCCCGCCGTAACTTTAGTGAAGGCGGGAACATACAGAAGGCGAATCACAAATCACCTCGCGATGAAACTACGCTCTTAAATATTTCTTGTGGTGAGTGAAATCGAACCACGAATTATTTAAGAGAAACAAAATTGCAATTGCCGTTGTTGTTCTCAAGCGTAAGCGAGAGATTACAACAACGTGCATCCCGACATTTTTCGTCGGGATGACAATTGGTAAAAAAATCAAAATTAATTTCCGTGTGCGTCGTTCTGAAAAATATTTTTAGCCCGCCGTGCACAAATTCTAAAAGGAAAAATATATATGAATCATTTAATAAAAAGAGGACAGCTTAGACGCGCAGCGTCCAAGACTCTCTCTGTAACGCTCTCTGCAACAACTACAGTGTGGTTGGTGGGAAGTTCACTCTTTATGGGTGTTCCTTCAGCACTCGCATCAAACGATGCGGTTGTTTCAGACATTACATCGACAAATCCTCGAATTGCTCCTCTTGGTGAATCCGAACTTGCGGTGTTGGGAATCAACATCGTAATGGATGCCAATGATGGAACTCATAGTAAAGCCCTGCAATCATTCGTTGTGCAGTTAAAATCTGACGACGGAGCAGGAAACGGCGAAGCGGCTCTTTCAAATATTGAAACCGCCCGTTTCTATTCTGACTCCGGACTTTCCGGAACAGGCGGCGTGTTTGACAGCAACGATGCGTTAATTGATGCTGTGTCTCGCGCAAGCGCAACCGATGCTGATGCTGATGGCGATACCGTTAACACTACGCTTATTGCGCAGACAGCGCTGGCCGCAGTATTTGCCGACTCGTTCGGGCACGGCATTGCAGCGCCGACGACAACTATTTGTCTTGATGACGCGGCAGCCGCTGGCTTGGCGGTTGGTGATGCGATTACATTCTTAGACGCAAGCGCAGCTCTGGCATTCAACCGGATTGTTACTGTAGTGACGGATATCACAAACGCCACAGCTGCGGCTAACGCGTGTGTTGCGGCCGCAGGAGCTGTGGCCACGCATACACTGATTACTGTTGATTCGGCGATGGCAGGAGTTGCGGAAGCAGCTGCTGACTCGACCGACACGGTTACCGAAGTCGCAAACTACCCGGCAGGAATCACTGCCCTTCAACTCACATCCGAAGCAGATGCTGATGCTGATGACTTTGTAAAAGTTGGTGCTGGTTTGACAGCCGAAATATTGACCCTTGAAGCCAGTCCTGTTGGAACAATTTGGACAATTGACGGTATTCCTGGTGGTGGTTTAACGGGTACAGTATTTGCTCATGCGAACTTAGATGCCGTAGTTGAAGTTGCTGATCAGGTTCCTTTGGCAGATTCTATTAATGAAGGTTTCAGTGATTTTGCTGATGCCACATTGCATGCCGGTTATGAAATGGGTATTGCATGGGGCGACACGCTTGGTGATGACGATCCGGACGTTTTAGCTTATACTCCTCCGTCAGTTGATACAGGAAATGATGCGGGCAATGATATGTTCATCACCTTCCTTACAAGAGGTGGTGTTGCCGACCAGACATTTGCCGCGGCTATTTGGGGCGATGCATTAACCGGTCTTAAGTTGAATGACACTACTGCCAATACACGTAACATGGCGGTTGGTTCAAATACTACAGGCAACGAATCAAAGACCATAACATTCGGTTCAGATAACGTTGCTCCGACAATTCAGAATGTTTGGACATACGATAACGATGGCGACGGAAATGTTGACCGCGCTCGCGTTAAATTCTCTGAATCAATGGCTGCCGTTGTTACACTTACAGATGACTTTGCGAGTGCGATAGGCGGAAATGCCAATAATATTGAGTCCACGCCTGCTTCTGTTGATGAAATAGATTTGCTCGCGAACGGCACATGGCAGACAACTACAGTATTGAACGACACCTTCCAAATTGATTTTGCGGGTGACGGACAGTCTGCGGATTGTACTGCCGAAGTGGTTGGTACATATTGTAATGCCACTGCTTCAACAGGCGACACCTGGACAGTTGTTTACGATTTCACGGCCGGTGGTGCTAATGATCTTACTGACGCAACCGGTACAGTATTGGCTGACCAGACAATAACGACTACAGACAAGGCCCGTCCGGTAATTCTTGCCGCTTCAGATGTGCGCGACACAGAAGGCGACTCACAAGTTGACCAGTTGCGTGTCGTGCTTTCCGAAGCAATGGCAGGCACTTCAACTTCGTCAGGTTTGGTTTTGAGGAACACAACTAACGTTCCTTCAACGACCTATACATTGGGCGCGGTATCAGGACTTTCAACCTCAACCGGCGCTGTTGCCGCTGCTGGTAACGCCGCGACTGCTAACGCAAACGATACAGTATCTGTGGCAGTTACGGAGTCGGGCGGTAATGATGTTGCTAACGTCTTTACTCTTGACTATACTGCCGCTTCAACTTTGTCTGATACTGCGGCTAACGAAGCTCGTTCGGTAACAGGCTTTGCGCTTGTAACCGGTTCAGTTCCGTTCGTTATTTCCGCTTACTTTGTTGACTTGGATGACGTTGCGGCCGGTGTCGCGGCAATTGCTGCCGATAACGATGCCGATGGTCAGCTTGACGGTTTGTTCGTAACATTCAACCAAAATGTTGATGTTGATAACGGCGCGGTACCTTCTATAGACATGACTTTGTCAGGCGGATATGCCTTTGCCGCAGTTGCTCCTTTGACCGAAGACGATAATACCGTTTTGGTCTTCCCGATAACTCAGTCCGGAGTTGTTGATACCAATAATATTCCTGATTGGACCTATACTGACGACGGCGCCGCTGATGGTTCAGCTATCTGCGCCTTAGGAGATGCCGATAACGACTGTGCTGATTCAGTAAGCTTGCTTGGCAGTATCGTTTCTTCAACGGTAGTTGAACAAGAACTTGCGGGACCTCGCATTATATCTGCAAGTCTCTATGAAACAACTGCTGATGATATCTGGCAGTCCGGTGAGACAATGACACTTGTCTTCTCCGAGCCGCTTGACCCCTCAAGTATGAGGACTTCCTGGACCCTTGATAGCTTATTGGTTGGTCCTTCGGACTTCGCGTGGGGAACTGTTACAGCCGCTGAAATGCCTGACAACGGTACTATCTCTGTTTCAGGACGCACCGTAACATTCACAGCTACTGTGAGCGCTAACGTTGCTCTTGCGGCCGCAGATACTATTCAAGCGCAAACAAATGAGATTGTTGATATGCATGGAAATACCTCATCCAATACCGTGGCTGACACTTCAACCCAGCTTGGAAACGCAGCCGATCCTATGAACGACCAGGTTGCCGCTACTTTGTTGACCGTTACCCCGGCAGTTGCTCCTCTTGTGTTGCGCGTTCAGAATAATGACGCCAACGGCGACGGACGTCTTGACTCGTTCATCGTTGAGTTTGGCGGTCTCTTAAACGCATCCACAATTGTTGCTACTGACTTTACCGCCGCTCGTGGTTCTAACTTTAACGTAAACAGTTTGGGTCTTGCTGTGGCGGCTTGCGCCGGAGCAATTGGTGATTACCGTGCTTGTTCAAACAGCAACGTAACGCCTGACCTCACTATCGCGTCTGTTACTACTGTTAATGGCGGAACTGATTCCCGTTTGCTTGTTAGCTACACGGAAGTCGGTGAGAACACCGGTTCGTATCCTCAATTGAAGTACGTACAAGGTACTTTGGCTGACCCGTCCGGAAACAAGATCGCGACATTCAACGTTGCCCCAGCCGATAACATGAAATTCGATGTGTTGATCGGGGACGGCGCTGCTGAATTCGCAACCCGCGACTTGGTCTTACCGTTGACAGTGCATAAACTTCTTAAGGATCGTGATTTGGATGGCAAGATAGACCAATTGGTCCTTGTCTTCTCCGAAACAATCTTGAACGGAGCCGGTACTGTTGTTAATGCCGCGTTGTCAACTAGTGGTTGGGCTGTTGCTGGCAAGACTCTTGCCGCGAACGGTTTGACTTCAAACAACCTGTCATACACCCAGTACACTTTTGCTACTGTTAACAACGTATTTTCATTTGACGTAACAGAAGGTACTGCTGTTGATACTTCAGCTCCTGCGGTGACCTATGTGTCATCTGGTCAGGTACGTGATACAGGCGGTAACCTTTTGGGTAATGTGCTTGGTGGCGGTGAAGCGACAGACATTACGGTCGTTGCTCCTCCTTCTACGATGGCTGATGGCGCCTTGTTCCAAGGAACAGGTGCTGAAGTTTGGATTGCCAAACACGTTGGTTCTCAGATGTTCAGGCGACATGTCTTGTTCTCAAACTTTGACACATTCTATCCTCACTTAGCCCCATTCTGGAGCAACGTGGAGATGGTTTCAGATGCCACAGTTACAGCACATAGCTTGTCTGCTTGGGTCCGTGTTGTGGGAACAGCTCCTGTATACGAGATCAACGATGACAATACCAAACACTGGATAACATGTGCTGACGACAGCGTTGTTGGTCAGGACTGTGCCAATGAATGGAGTATGTCAGGACGCAATTCAGCTGGTATCTATGACGTCAATACTGCCGAGTTCAATTCGTATGTAACCGGCGCGACTGTCATAATGCCCGAACTAATGAACTTTAACCCGTCAACCATCTTGTGAGTGGTTGGAGGGATTGAAAAAGAGGATTATCCCGCATCATGATTGCGAAAGCAATCTTGGTGCGGGGTTTCCTAGTGAACACAAACCCAAAATAATTTCTGGTTTAGATTGGAAATCTTTTAAAAATCTTATTCTTTGTCCCTGCTATTCGCTTAGGCGATAGTGTAGATAAAGCGAGATTTTTAAAAAGATTTTCTTCTTTTACCTTAAATTATCAAAAAGCCTTCTTTCGAAGGCTTTTTGTTTTGCCCCTGCCCAGCTCATATGAAATATGGGCTTGGGCTTGACAAGGATTTTGTAAGCAGTATAATGAAGTTAGTTGACAGACAGCCGAAACCATTATGGTTTCTGCGACTGCTAAAAACAGCGCGCCGAAAGGTACGCTGTTTTTTTGTTTGGATTTTCTATACTTTATCGTAGTATATATTTGGAGACGGAAAGGGGACGTAGCGTAGTGGTAACGCAGCTGTCTGTCAACCAGCAGTCGCGGGTTCGATTCCCGCCGTCTCCATGCAATTCTCGTCACTCGTGAAGAGTGGCGAGTTTTGTTTTAATTTGCATCTTATTTCCTCGTCTAGCTTGACTCTATATAACCGTTGTGTATACTATGGGTATATGCCAGGTAGTGAAAATTCGATCGTTTCGCCTATGGCGAAACAAAGAAATAATCGCACTTGGTATTTGAGATAAAGATAGTATATTTTATTAAAGTTAAGAAGAAATTTGATAGATAAAAATCGAATTTCTACTACCTGGTATGCCCAAAACTGTTATAAATATAAAAGTTGATAAGGAAGTTAAGGAAAAAGCTCGTACGCTAGCTGAAGCGTTGGGTCTTCCTTTGAGTACAATAGTGAACGCAAATCTTAAGGAATTCATTCGTAGTGGTGAGGCGACTTTTTCTATTGAGCCTAAGCTTCGGCCGAAAGTATGGGAAGAGTTGAAGAAAGCAAGCGCGGATTATCAAGGGAAAAAGAATATTTCCCGTGCTTTTGTAAACGTAAATGAGGCTCTCGACTATTTGAACAAATAATATGAGTATTGTTTTCCACGATGGTTTTAGGAAAAAATATCGTAAATTGATACGCAGTGAGCAGAAAAAGGTGCAGCAGCGTCTGCGCCTTTTTATCGAAGATCCAAAAAACCCAATTCTTAATAATCACGAACTTATTGGTAAATATTCAGGTTATTATAGTATTAATATTACGGGTGATCTTCGGGCGTTGTATCAGATTATTGGAAAAAATGTTACGTTATTTATCACTATCGGGACGCATAGCCATCTTTACGAATAATGTTTATTATTATAAATATACAATAAGTTGATATTCTTAAACTTTAAACATTTGAACTCTTAAACTCTTCAATCCTTAATTGTTGAACTTTAAACGTTTGAACATTTAAACTTTTCTCAAATCATGTTTTCCAGACGCAAATCCACCAACAATTCACTTTTAATTCTTCTGTATTCTGGCAATTCTATCAAACTAATTTTTATATTCATTTCGGCTCAACATCAGGATGGAAAGAACAAGTTGCCGAAACAAGTAATATTTCATTCCGCTATCCGTCAGATAAGATGGAAGTAATAGTTCCTCAAGACCAGATAAAATATCCCGTATCTGTAGTTAAGAAAGGGGAGCGCGGTGAAAGTGTTTTAATTCAGCTGGGTACGTGGAATACGGAAGTCTTTAATAATTTAGAAGACGCCGTAAAAAAATATCAAAGCGCCACAAGCAGCAAAAGACAAAGCGAAAAAATTGAAGAACTTATAATAGATGGCAGAGGAGGAGTTCTTTTTGTACAGAATGAAAATAGTGGTCGTCGAATTTTAGAAGCCCTTATTTGGGACCCCGTCCCAACCGGACAAAGTGAGAATTCTGTTCCGGTTACCGTGCAAGGCAGCTTCGTTTCACCTGGCTCTGCGCGTGAAATTTCTTTACAACTTCCCGGAACCGCCACAGCCAATGACCGCATTTTATACGAAAAACTCTACCGCGAAATTTTAAATTCCATAAAATTCATAAAAAGATAGCTTAAACTTTTTAAGAATAACCAAACACCAAGATACAAGATACAGACAATTCGCTAACCCGCGAATCAATAATCAAACCCGTGTTTTAAATTTGGAATTTGAATATTGTAATTTGTCTGGTAATTGTCTCTTGTTTCTTGTATCTTCTAAGTATGACCAAACTTCCTCCTCCAAAAATACTTATTTTTATTATCGCCTTTGTCTTTTCGGTTATCATTGTTATAGGCGGTATATTTTGGTATATAAATAATAGGCGCGTTGATACTAATATTCCTCCTGTTTCTCAACTTGAGCGTTCTCCGGAAGTGCCTGCAAACTGGAAACTTTTGGAAGCCAGACCCGAAGGTTATTGGCTCTATTATTCTCCTTCATGGATCATAGATTCAAGTTTAGAGGAAAGCACAGAATTAAAAGCTTTTTGGATTGGAGATTCTGCCTCACCCGATGGGCTCTATATTATAAGCGTGATAAAAGAACCGACGCGGGGAACTTTGGAATATCTTGATACAAATTTTGCGAATGCTTTCAGGCAGCAAACCGTTCAAGATACACTAATAGAGGAAAAAGTTGGCGTGCAGGGGAGAGATGCTATTTCTCTTGAAGGTAAAATAACAAATGCGGAAACCAAAGAAGTAGTTAACGCTAATTTGCTTTTAATTTCTGCCAAAGACGGCAAACCCGCATACGCAATTTCCGCAGTTTTAAGAAATAATTCAACGTATGAAAAGTATTTGCAAGAAGTTCTTTTAATGACCCTATCGTTACGCTTCTTTTAAATTTTTCTATAGAAAAATTTACACTGAGCCTGTCGAAGTGTTACGATATTATTGATTTTAAATATTTGAATTGAACCTTTAACTTTTGTCCGCCACCGATTTTATGGTCGCTTGCGACCAAATAAAAGCGGATCCGCCTCTGGCGGAAACTCTTGAACATTGACCTTAATTTTTTAATATTAACCTATAAAATATGTTTAATCTTCTCAACCACATTCCATTTTTAAACCGCCGTCCGGTTTCAACCCGCGACAAGTTCATATTTGTAATAGGTCTTATTTTGGCCTTTCTCGTAATTCTTTTTACCCTTTTCGTTATAATGAGCAAGCAGGCTGTAGCACCCGCGCCTTCCGGTGAAGAGACTCAGCGAGGTTTTTCTTATGAAACAAAAACTGCACCTTGCGCAGATGACCCACAAGTTCTTTGCGATAAAATTTTGCGGCCAGATTATAAATTTTCTGCTGTCGCTCCCAAAGACTGGACGGTTTCCCAACCAAATTCAGGTACGCTTACTTCAAGTAAAGACGGTTTGGATTGTTCCGCGAGTTTAATTTTAGGTAGTAATGAAAACTACGTTTCCGCTTCAGGTTGGGTGGATATTTTAAATCCGCCCGGCAAAAAAAGTGCTTCGATAGATCAGATAACGGGTAGTGTAGTTAACGTTGGGCCGGAATTGTGGCCTGTGGCTGTTATGACAACAAAAGGAAAATTCGCGAATTTCAAAAAAGAAGCTTATATTCCTGTGGGGAATGTGGTATTTATCTTAACTTCAGAAATAAAAGGGTTGGTTGAACAGAATAAATTTACAGTCAATCCGCAAAAAGTAGAATGCGATAAGGCTTTCGATGATTTGATAAATTCTATTAGAGTACGTTAATATTTTTGCCGCATGAAGGAATTATAAGTTATTTTTAAAACCCTTGATAGACATAAAATCTTTATTCATCAAAAAAAATAAGAACGGAACATTAAGGTGGGGTATAACAACGCTCCTCCTTTTTGTTTCTTTAATATTCGTTCAGCGCGTATTTTCTCCTCATTCCGACGTTTCATTAAACAAACCGCAGAGTGAGCAAGTTATAACTTTTTCTATTGAACCCGCCGGACCCGATCCCGCCTCATACAGCACCTTTTTGGATTTCGGTAAAGGAAAATATTCTGTTTTTTGGATACATCCGCCCAACGAAGATTTAATTGTAGATACTATTCGTGTACGCAAGCAGGGCGTAAGCGATGAAGATATGCCTTATGCGTGGTTGCGCTTGAACGGCATTCGTTCGTACGTTCGTACTCCGTTCAGGGACAACCTGGCAATTTTTCATATTTTCCCTGAACCAAAACCGCCTGAAGGTACGTATGAAACATACACAAGCAAACAAGAAACTCAAAAGTTAACTTTAATTGGCGCGCCAAATAATTTTACTGTTTCTACAAAAAAAGATGTTTCTGTACAAATATATGGGCAATTTGGTTTGGATATTGCTCTGCGCGAGCAGATAAACGGTATTCGTTTTTGCGTGGAAGAAGTTTCAGGAACCATTGCATCAACCGGTCAAAAGGCATCAACTCAACTGGCTTCACCGCTTTGTTTCAACAAAATGGGCATTAAGGAATAAAAAATTTAGTTTTGATCATTATCAATCATTTAAATATTTAACCAATTTTCTAATACTTATTCGTGCGAATGTGCGAATTATTCTAAATTTTAGCAATGTTCACATTCGCGCAACCCATACAAAGCATCGATAGACTTGTTCGCACGCCTGCCCGCCTCCGGAGAGCCTTTGGGGGATGCACTAGCACCATTCGCAGTTCATTTAGATGGCTTGTACATTTTTGTGTTTCGTTAGACTTATTCGTACGAATGTGCGAATATAAGGAGAGTTTATCAATTCATTACCCGCAAATTTTATGAAAGAATTAGAAAAAATATTTAAAGCATTCGCTAATAAAAGGCGTTTGGCAATATTAGCCTATTTAAAGAGGAGCGGTGAAGCTACGGTAGGCGATATAGCCGCGGAGATAAAATTGTCTTTTAAATCGACCTCAAAACATCTTTATGTCTTAGCCGCGGCCGATATTATAGAAAAAGACCAACGCGGTCCCCAAGTATTTTATCAGCTTACCCCCAACCCAAGATCCAGCGTTCGTCAGCTTATTGATTTAATATAATGTTTCCAGAAGAGCATATTTTTGTATGCGCATGGCTTGGTGTATAATACATTATGTAACAATTTATATATTTATTTTTATTATGCTGAAAATTAAATCATTTTTTCAAACTATTTTGCACGCTTTAACTGTTATTTCTCTCGTGTTATATCAGTTGAGTTTCGGTCTTATTTATCCCGGCACAGCTTATGCGGCTTCGCCGGTTTTTGTTAATAACGGAACGGCGAACTCGGGCAATGTTTATCCGAGTAGCCAAAACGTTTTAGGTTTGAATATATCACTTCCTCCTATCGATTCCGATACTTTTATTGATGGCGATGGAACAGTTGTTAGCACCGGAACGCTGGACACAACGTGGGATACCGATGGCATTCAGACCTATAATTCAAGCGCCGGGTCGGATATCGTTAAAGCGGTCCTTTTTGATTCAGTGAATAGTAAGTTTTATGTTGCCGGTTACCAACAGACAAATGGATATGATGCCGTAGTTTTGCGTTACAATGCCGACGGTTCGCTCGATACCACTTGGGATAGTGATGGTATTGCAACATTTAATTCTGGCGGGACGCAGATCGATGAAGCATTAGCCATCGCATTTGATTCTGCGAATAATAAATTATACGTTGGTGGTCAGCAAGGAACGAACGGCGAGGATATCCTTATCATGCGCTATAACGCAGACGGTTCGCTTGATACTTCGTGGGATGGCGATGGTATTGTGACTCATAATTCGAGCGGAACGCAAAGCGATATTGTGCAGGCCCTTGTGTTGGATTCCGGAAATAGTAAACTTTATGCCGCAGGAGTATACGGAACAGGCGGCTTAGATTTCGCAGTACTGCGGTACAATTTAAACGGCGCGCTTGATACGTCTTGGGACTCCGATGGCATCGCGACCTATAACTCCGGAGGGTCGCAGATCGATATGGCTAATGCCATCGCATTCGATTCCGGGAACAATAAACTCTACGTTGCAGGCGAACAGGGAACGAATGGGAAGGACTTCGCCGTTTTACGTTACGATTCGACGGGCGCGCTTGATACGTCTTGGGACTCTGACGGCATCCAGACGTTCAACTCCGGTAGCACTCAGGAAGACATCGCAAACGGTCTTGCCTTTGACTCCGCCAACAATAAGCTTTATGTTATCGGCCAGCAGGCTACGAACGGGATAGATTTCACTATTTTACGTTACGGTTCGACGGGCGCGCTTGATACGTCTTGGGACTCTGACGGCATCCAGACGTTCAACTCCGGCGGAGTGCAGCAGGATACCGGTTATGCTATTGCATTCGATTCCGCAAACAGCAAGGTCTATGTGCTGGGAGTACAGGGAACAAATGGAAATGATATTCTTGTTCTTCGGTACACGACCGGCGGGGCGCTAGATAGCACGTGGGATTCCGACGGCATTCAGTCGTATAATTCTGGCAGCTCACAGGGCGATGCCGCATTGGCAGGTTATTTGGACGCCGCGAATAATAAGCTCTATGCAGCCGGATACGTTGGGGTTAACACGCAGGACTTTGTTGTTTTGAGATATTTTATCAATAACGCCGGGAATCAGGAAACTATAGCGGCCGGCACGGCCTTGTCAAAGCTCGCAATGCCGGCAGGAACAGCATTGTGTGGTAACACTAACGGAACCACCGCGCCGGCGAATATCGTGTACGAGCCGGATGGAGACTGCAGAGATGGTTTAGATGTGAAGTCTTTGGTGGATTCAGTGGGTAACGTCGGGACGTATTCTACTTCTCTTGCTTTAGATACCAGCGGATTTCCTGTCGTATCTTATTATGATGAAACGAATGGAAATCTTAAAATACTTCATTGTAACGACACCGATTGCGTTGGAGGAAATGAGAGCATAGAGGCCGTTGATACAATCGGCGACGTCGGCAGATACCCTTCCTTGAGGCTTGATTCTTTGGGATATCCGGTTGTCAGTTATTTTGATGGCACAAATGGCAATCTCAAGATTTTACACTGCAACGACGCAAACTGTGCGGGCGGAAATGAAAATATCTCTACCGTCGATTCAACGGGAATTGTTGGATACTATACCTCTTTAGCGCTTGATGAGAATGGTTATCCCGTAGTGGGCTATTACGATTTTACAAATCAGGACTTCAAGATACTTCATTGCAACGATGCTAATTGCGCTGGCGGTGATGAGAGCATCGAAACCGTGGACAGCATCGGAAACATTGGATACGACCAGAAATCATTGGCCTTGGATAACGCCAATCCTAAAAGGCCGGTTGTTAGTTATCACGACGATACGAATGGTGATCTCAAAATCCTTCATTGCAACGACGCAAACTGTGCGGGTGGAGATGAGAGTATCGTTGCAGTCGATACGACGGGAGATGTGGGCAATAATTCATCGCTCGTTCTTGATTCTTCCGGCTTCCCGGTTGTTGCGTACGATGACGTTACTAACACCAATCTCAAAATCCTTCATTGTAACGACGCAAACTGTGCGGGCGGAAATGAAAATATAGTTGTTGTTGATGGCGACCCCGGCAGCTTGCCGCATCCTTCCATCGCCTTGGATGCATCCGCTTTTCCCGTTGTGAGTTATCGCGCTCCCTTCAGCAATCTTAAGATTCTCCATTGTAGTGATGTTAACTGTGCCGGCGGCAGCATTGTAGAGGTTAGCGATGGAGATAGCGGCGGATATTATTCATCTTTGGCTCTTGACGGTTTTGGATTTCCAGTTGTGAGTTCTTATGACGTTATAAATACGGGTTTAAGGGTTCTTCATTGCGGTGACGTAAATTGCGCGGCAGACGGGCGGACAGTTGTCTTGGGCACTGATACCGGAGCGACGAATGATTTAGCGGCAACGGCGTCGTTGATCGCTTTCCGCGACACGAGCAGTAACGGTACATGGGCATCGGGCGAGGATCTCTACCTCGATGTTGACGATAGCGGCTGGTACAACCGCGACGAGCTTGACGCGATAACGGTGCGCAATGCCGGCACGGCCATAGATACTATCGATATCGCTGTTGTTAAAATGTGGTTGGAATCGAGTTTAAACAATACTTTTGGAACCGATGATGTTCTTGTTGATAGTATTTGCGGTTGGGACGGTATAGATGATTGGCAGTGTGGAGATAATACTAGCGTGACCATAACAGGTGCTGGTTCAATATCGCGTATTTATATCACATATGATGTTGCGGGTTCCAATAGTGTTACATTTGGTAATACTATACAATTACGTGTTGCAACCCTATCTGATTCTGGCACCACAGGCGCTTTTGATACCGGCGATACGGGAATATTTTTCTCTAAAGCCGGTGCGGCAAATACCGGAAATCACGATGGGCCGACAAGCGCAATCACAAATGACAGCACCAATACTATAGCCGTTTTATCTGGTAGTACGGCGACTCCAACGCAAAACGGCGTTCCAATAATCGGCGGTGTTCCGGAAACACCGTTGATTACGAATACAGAAACTAAAACTATAGATACTGACACAGGCGGTTCGGTTACGGAAACCGCTGCAAATGATGGCAGTACCGCAACAGTGTCTGTTGAGCCGGAAACCACAAGCGCTGACACTTCATTTACAGTAGAAACGTATATTGCCTCAGAAGTATTTAACGATAACCCCCTGCCTTCCGGTTTAGATGCGGGCACCAAAGCTGTTTATGATATTGTCGCAACCGCAGGAGGAGAGAATGTTGAAACATTTTCTAAACCTCTTGAATTAACTTTTTCATATCTTGAAAATAATTTGTCTTCCGGTGTTAATGAGGGCGATTTACGCCTAGCCGTGTTTGATGAAGTAGAAAGTAATTGGTACGTACTTGAAGATGCCGTTGTTAATACTTCAACAAATACTATAAGTTATGTTTCAGACCACCTTACCCGTTTTGCTATAGTGCGCCCAGCCGACATAATAAGACCTTCTTTGCCCACTAATGTTGCAGCCGTCGCTGTTTCCGGTGGCGCTAAGTTATCATGGCAAAATCCTCCTACAGATTTTCATCATGTGCGTATAACGCGAGGTTTAACTGCTCAAGATGCAGGAACTCTTATTGCCGGTGACGTGAGAGGAACATCTTACGAGGATATATCTGTTTCAAATGAGCCGGTTTATTATAATCTTGTGAGTGTTGATTTGGCCGGCAACAGATCCGGACCGGCTATGGTTTTGTTCGATCCGTCTTTGTCATCTTATAGTGATGGCGATCTTTTAAGAGGCGAGAGCACTTCAGAGGTTTGGATAATACATAACTCTGGCGGCAAAATGTTCAAGAGACATGTTTTGTTCTCAAACTTTGATACTTTTTATCCTCATTTAGCCCTATTCTGGAGCAACGTGAAAGTGGTTTCGGATTCCACGGTTGCGGTTTACAGTTTGTCTGCCTGGATCCGTCTTGATGGAACTTCTGCTGTTTACGAAATTAACGATGACAACACTAAGCATTGGATAACCTGCGCAGACGACAGTGTTATCGGCCAGGATTGCGCCAATGAATGGATTTTATCCGGCCGCGACTTTGACGGCGTTTATATAGTAAATTCTACAGAGTTTAACTCTTACGTAACCGGTCCGACCGTCATAATGCCGGATGTTGAGAATTAGTTAGGATTGGCTTGACCCCGCACCTATTTAAGACCATGTATTACGTATATATTTTGAAAAGCGAGACAAGAGAAACGCATTATATAGGCTGGACAATAAATTTAGTTAGAAGATTAAAGGAGCATAATTCAGGATTATCATCTCACACTAAGAAATATTTACCTTGGAAATTGGTTTATTTTGAAGGCTACGCCAATGAAGAGGATGCAAAAGAAAGAGAAAAACAACTTAAGCAATTCGGTAAGGCTTATACTCAACTCAAACTAAGAATTGAGCGTAGCCTTCAGTCTTAAATAGGTGTTCGCTGGGTTGACCCCGCACCTATCTAGCATCGAAGGATCCTGTTTAGGGATCCTTCCGAAGGTTTAGGAAAAAGACATTTAATGCCACTAACAATAATTTAGTGTTTAACGGTTCTTCGCAAGAAATAAATGCTAGATAGGTGCGGGGTTGACAAAATGACCCTATCTGCTATACTGTAGCCATAGTGAGTGTTCTCGAAAGAGGACTCTTTCTAGGTAGGCGAAAGACCTTGGGGTTTTCCAAGGTTTTTTGCTATTTTAGAGAACGCAATGCTCCCTAAAATAGCCCTGAGCATGTCGAATGGGCTATTTATGGATCAAATCTTGACAGAAGCATATTATGGAGTATAATGAAAATACTTGATAGGTAGCCGAAACCATTACGGTTTCTGCGATCACTAAAAACAGCGCATCTCTTTGACGCGCTGTTTTTATTTGTTAAAATATTTTTGGAGACGGAAGGGGACGTAGCGTAGTGGTAACGCAGCTACCTATCAAGTAGTGATCGCGGGTTCGATTCCCGCCGTCTCCATGTAAAAATCCTAACTTATTGTTGGGATTTTTTGTTATTTGCGCCTCTTTTCGTTTTAGTATGTTATGCGAGATTTTGGGCTTTGCGGTAATAATTTTCTATGACAGTAATTATGTGAGCGACATTTATGAAGCTGTGTTTTGGATCTTATAGTTTATAATTTACGCGGTTACTTTTTTGAGCGGTTTCTGAGGTTGTTTTGGCATGGTTCCAGCTCTAATTTTATAAATTAGAGCTGGACAAAACAACCGAAGCCTCGGAGTCCTGCGCTGGCGGGACGAGAATGAGCGAGAAAAATGATAAGCGCGGAAATTATATTTCTATAGACGCCTTCCGACTTGTTAATCACTCGTGTTATAATATTTATTACCGGGAGGGCTGGCACTCACTTAATACCTAGTATTGGAGTAAAACCCCCTCCTGGTCTTGAGAGAAGTTACAAACACCAAGAAACAAGTTACAGATAACGTGTTTGGTTATTGATTATTGTAAGGTGTTTGGTAATTGTTTCTTGTATCTTGGTTATTAGAACTGCGAGAGATAAGATTTTATGCTAAATATTTTGAAACGACGCAAGATACTTTCTTTGCTGTTCCCACTGATTGTTTGTGGGTTTTTTGTTATTTATCCTCCAAGCGCAAACGCAACGGTCCTCGGAGATTTTTACGGAACACCGCTTGATTTTGCGCCCAAATATAGTTTCAGTAATGTTTTGCCGGTTACGTGGGGTGCTGCGGTAGGGGATACGGTTAATTTCAATGTGGACAGATCTTACGACGCGGCAGGCAGAACACAACTTACCGCAACATTAAAAATTGTCGGCGCGCACTCATATTTTTATGTTGAAGATGCTTATTTTTCTTCACTAAGTGCAGGGGATCAAAGTTCATTTTTGGCTTCGCTTCAAACTTTAGCAAATGAATTTGATAATGTTATTTACCCGAAAGAAATTGAGTTTTTCGGAACAATGTGGGAACCGGGAATTGATAATGATTCTCATATTACGATATTGGTAAGTAAGCTCATAGATACTGCCGGAGGATATTTCCGTACGGATGATGAATATCCCCGCACACAGGTTCCTTCAAGCAATGAACGGGAAATGGTATTTATTAATGCCACGCAAATTTTTAATTTTACCAAGGTCAGGAATTTTTTGGCTCATGAATTTCAGCATCTAATAACTTTTTATCAAAAAGATAAGCTGCGTAATGCGGATGACGAAGTTTGGCTCAACGAAGCGCGTTCAGAATACGCGCCGACTATTCTTGGCTATAACAACACATGGTCCGGTTCTTATTTGCAGTCGCGTGCTTTAGCTTTTTTGGCAAAACCAACGGACAGTTTGACTGAATGGACCAACCAGACGGCTGACTATGCCGCAGTTATACTTTTTGCGCATTACTTAGCCGATCAGTATAGTCCGAGCATTTTGAGCAGATCCCTACAAAGGGTCGAGGGAGGCATTGCCAGTATAAACGCCGCATTGGTCGAACTTAACCAAACTGATACATTCAGCGATATTGTTTTAAATTGGCAAATAGCTAATTACATAAATTCTACGCAAGCAGGAGAAAGGTATGGGTATAAAAATATAAATTTAAACGCCACCAACTTCAAAGTTACTGCGCCTACAAATTCCTATTCATTGACCGGTTCAGCAAGCGTAAATGTTGGGTTGGGCACAAAAGATTGGGCTGGCTCATGGATAAATATTTCAGGAGGCGGTTCAAAGACACTTAAATTGGGATTTACGCCTGCCAATTCAAGCGATACTTACAAGAACGCTGTCTTATTAAATAAAAATAATATTTATGAAGTGCGTAAATTGAACACAGCGCAGGAGCAAAAAGAGGTTTTGGTAGATGGTTTAGGCGGCGCAGTAGCCAACGTAATTTTTGTGCCTATTGGCCAGGTTAAAACAACAAATTTCACTGACAATGAACCGTCCAGAACTTATAATCTTTCCATGTCGTTAATTGATCCTGCCGCCGCGGCTTTTTCTGTAAGCTCTGTTTCTCCAAAAGTGATTTATATAGATGGCGGTCAAACTATTACGGTAAACGGGTCGGGTTTCAAAAGCGGTCTCACGCTTAAAGTTAACGGCACTTTAGTTAGTGCTGTATTTGTTAACAGTTCTACGTTTACTTTTGCTGCGCCCAAAAGCATAATTGGAAATGCCTGTTTGGATATAACAAATAGCGATGGCGCGATAATTCAAAATTGTACACTGCTTAAATATATTTCATATTCAGATGGAACATTGATCCGTGCAGTAGACGACACAAAGGTCTGGATAATTAAAGGTTCATGGCGTCGGCACATAGTAAACCCGACAGTACTCACTTTTTATCCTCATCTTGGATTTAGTTCTGTACGCGATGTTGAACAAGCCGAAGTTGATGCATTTAAGTTAAGCGCATGGACGCGCGTTGAGTTAACCCAAGACCCGGTAACTTGGCGCGTGTATGAAATAAATGGCGACGCAACTCGTCATTGGATAACATGCGCTGACCCCGATAATTGCGCCTCAACTTGGTTGGCCAGAGGCGGAAACCCAGATGGTATCTATACAATAAACGAGCAGGAAATGAATTATTACACTGAAGGAGCGCGCGTTTTTCTTCAGTAGAAGAAAAACTCAAAGATACAAAAATCAAGAAACAAGATACAGATAGCGTGTTTGGTTATTGAAAATTGGAATTTGAATTTGTTTGGTGTTTGTTTCTTGTAACTTGTATCTTAGTTAATGTATCTTATAGTTATGAACATTACTGATTTCAAAACCGATGTTAAATTGGCTCCTTACACCTCAATCGGTGTCGGTGGTCCTGCCGATTATTTTTATGAGGCAAAGACTGCGGATGAATTGAAAGATGCGGTATTGACCGCAAAAGAAAAAAATATCCCGTATATTATTTTTGGTGGCGGTACAAACGTTTTGGTTTCAGATGACGGTTTTCGCGGTTTGGTCATTGTGGCGCGCAATAATAATTATGAGATCAATGGAGAGAATATTGATGCGGGTGCCGGTATTGTATTGGGAGTTCTTTTAGGCGTTTCGGTAAAAGCAGGTCTTCAGGGATTGGAATGGTCGGCAGGCCTTCCGGGCTCTCTTGGCGGAGCGATTTACGGAAATGCCGGAACGTTCGGTAAAAGTATCGGTCAATTTATTGAAGAAGTTACTGTTCTTGAGCCCTCAGGCGATATTAGAAAATATACTCCTGACGAATGCGGATTTAGATATAGGCAAAGTAATTTTCAAAATATGCCGGGAACAGTAATTATTTCCGCGAAGCTTAAATTACAACAGGGGAATGTTGAACGACTAAAGGAAGAAATAAAAAAGAATGCTTTGTGGCGCGCGCAGAATCATCCTCCATATAAATCTTGTGGTTGTGTTTTTCGCAACGCTACTTTTACTAAAGAAGCACGTTTGCCGCAGGATGAAAATGAACCGGTTCAATGGTTTGATAAAGTTCCCGTAGGCTGGCTGATCGATCAAGCCGGCTTGAAGGGTAAGAAATTAGGCGGCTTTACTGTATCAGATGTTCACGGTAATTTTTTGATAAACGACGGAACAGGAACAGCAGAGCAACTTGAACAGCTTATTTCTGAAATTAAAAAAGATATCAAAGATAAATTTAATTTAGATCTTGAAGAAGAAGTAAGAAGGGTGGGGTAAGCGCAAGATTTCGTGTCTCGCGATTACGCTTACGCATTTGGCAAAATTTATTTCGCACTGCATGAATTTACGGAGCGGGCCGCTCTACGGTGCGTTTCCTTTCCGTAAATTCATTTGCGCTTAATATGATTTTGCTGCAAATGCTTTCGCTAGGTCGCTTAGACACGAAATCTTGCTTATTTTATATTGGAAGTAGTATTGTGCATAACTACACACTGGAAAATTTTTTTACTATGTGTAGAATTGGAAGTACAGAGTTCTTTTAGTCTTCTAGCTTTAAAAGAGTTTAGTAACTCTTCTTTGGGCTTGGGAACCCGATCTTTTAGATTGGGAACATCTAACAGCACCCCCACATGTATATGTGGGGATTTTGCTTATTTGACTGCGTTTGGCGAATTCAAATTAGTCCTGAGCTTGCTTGCAGTGAGCCTGTCGAATCTGTCGAAGGGCTACATTACAAAATCAAAGTCCCGTACCCTGCCCAAGGCTCTGGTGCGGGGCTATTTATATATAAAATGCTATAATAAATAAAGTAAGGTTACTTTTAATTTTTCGCTTTACGCTTTAAACTTCTAATATGAGACTCATAATCAAAGCCACAAATTTTTCATTGACCCCTTCTCTTTCCGACTTTATTGAAAAGAAGATAGGCGGCGAAATTAATAGTCTTTTAGCCTCAAAATTCGGATCCTCTAAGATCAAGAAAGGTAAAGAAGCTCTTGAAGTTAAAGTTGAGGTGGCTCGGACAACACGACATCATAAAAAAGGTGATATTTTTCGCGCCGAAGCTACAATAAGGCTTCCCGGTAAAAAAACTTTACGTGCTGAAGCTGAAGAATGGGATGTTCGTGTAGCGTTGGATCGCGTACGCGACGAATTATTTATGGAGATCAGTAAGTGGAAGCAAAAGAGATTAGCAGCTGTCAGGAAGGGCGGACGTAAATTTAAGAATAGCCTGAAAGGACTTAATTAGTATTTGATGGTTTGCTTGTTCAGCCTACCCAGCTCTAATTTTAAAAATTTTATACTTATATTGTTTGCCGAGTTTTCAGATCTATAAGAATATAAAATTAGGACCGGGTGGAGCTGGATTGAAAAAAACGAGATGTATGTTAAGGTGAAAATATAGTAATTTTATATTTGTTATTAAAAGAAAGAGAATTTAAAAAAAATAGCGGTTAGGATAGGTTTTATTAAAAAAATAGTACTAAACCCTAAACCCTCTACCCTAAACTCCAAAATATGAATCCCGTTAGAGACAGCTTAGCGGGAAATTATAAGTAGTTTAGTGATATTTATAGATAGTAATTTTTTTGCAGGATCAAACGCAATATTACGGAAGACGAAGAGCTTGCGGCATTTGAGGTCGCGTTACGCGATGCCGGTATTGCTAAATATAATCTTGTACACGTCTCATCCATTTTTCCTCCGGGGTGCAGACGCATTTCACGAGCAAAGGGTCTTGAATATTTATCTGCGGGAGAAATTGTTTATTGTGTAATGGCGCGCATAGCTACCAATGAGCCCAATAGGCAACTTTCTGCGGCAATAGGTGTCGCTTTGCCAGCGGACGAAAGGCAATACGGTTATTTATCCGAACATCATTCCTATGGCCAGACTGGTGAAAAAGCGGGGGAATACGCTGAAGATTTGGCCGCTTCAATGTTGGCTTCAACGTTAGGCATTAAATTTGATCCGGATGAAGCGTGGGATTCCCGCCGTCAGGCTTTTAGACTTTCGGGTAAAATTGTTCGCACGTCCAATATTGTTCAATCTGCCCGTTCAGACTCAAAAGGCAAATGGACATGTGCCATAGCTGCCGCGGTTTTAATTTTACCCGACAGCGTTTTGATCCACGATAACGGTAACGCATAAAAAATTAAATAAATTTTAATATTTTATGATACGGCAAACTTTTCTTGGAATTGAAGAGCCATCATACGAAAAGGCGCGGGCGGTTATTATCCCCGTGCCTTATGACGTTATGGCTTCATATGGAACCGGTGCCAGATTTGGTCCCGACGCCATTATCCGTGCTTCACAACAGGTTGAAACTTATGATGAAGAATTGGAAAAAGATCTTGACCATTTGCCTTTGTTTACTCATGAACCGTTAGCTCCGGACAAATCTTCTGCTGAAGCCATGATGGATAAGCTCGAAGCAATAGTTAAAGAGGTAGACGAAGACGGTAAAATACCCGTTGTTTTAGGGGGAGACCATTCGCTTTCAATTGCGCCAAGCCGGTATTTTGCAAAAAAATATCCCGGTGTTGGAATTTTGCATCTTGATGCGCATAGCGATTTGCGTACAATTTGGGAAGAAAGCCCATTTAGTCACGCAAGTTCTATGCGTCACGCATATAATTTGGGCGCAAATATGGTTCAGGTAGGTATCCGTTCAATGCCCAAAGAAGTTGTGGATGAATGTAAAGAACATCGTAAAGTATTTTTAGCTCCAGATGTTCCGGTAGAAGAAATACTCGCAGCCCTACCCGATAAAGTTTATATTTCTCTTGATATTGATGTTTTGGACCCCTCATTAATTCCTGCAACAGGGACCCCTGAGCCGGGTGGTATCGGTTGGTATGATCTGTTAAAGCTTTTGCGCGCTGTAGCCACAAAAAAACAAGTTTTGGGTTTTGATCTGATGGAATTGTCTCCTGTGCCGGGATTAATTCATCCGGAATACGCCGCGGCGCGTCTTTTGACCAAATTTTTCGGTTATTTATTGGCTTAATTATCGTTTCAGGGTAATACTATTTTAGTTTGCGGTCTTTTTTATGGCCGTTTTCTTTTTGGGATAATTCTGCTATTGTTTATTTACGATTAATTTGATTCCCGACGCTGCGGTCGGGATGCGCATTTTCGCATCCACTCGCTAGCGCTCGCGGGCGAAAAATGGCATTTAAACTCGAAAATTTATTCGGAGACGCAAACGCCAAAGAAGTAGATAAATTAAGTCTTATTGTTGAATTGGCAAATGCTAAGGAAGAAGAAATGAAGGCGCTTAGCAATGACGGTTTGCCGACAAAGACAGAAGAGTTCAAAAAACGTTTGAAAGAGGGCGCAACTCTGGACGATATTTTGCCGGAGGCTTTTGCGTTGGCGCGTGAAGCCGGCCGAAGAACTTTGGGACAGCGGCATTATGATGTTCAGCTTATGGGCGGCATGGTTTTGCATAGCGGTAAAATAGGAGAAATGAGAACCGGTGAAGGAAAAACTTTAGCGGCAACCGCGCCCGCATATCTTAACGCGTTATCCGGTGAAGGTGTTCATGTCGTAACCGTAAATGATTATTTGGCTAAACGTGACACAGTATGGATGGGACAAATTTATAGTGCATTGGGTTTAACTGTGTCATGCGTTACTCAGGAAGGTTCATATTTATACGACGCATCTTTTTCCGCCAAAGGCGGATCCGCCTCTGGCGGAAATGTAACCATAGAAGAAGAAGATAAAGAACGGGATACAAAAGGCGCATTCGAAGTAGTTGCGGATTTTTTGCGTCCGGTTTCAAAAAAAGAAGCTTATGCGGCTGATATAACATACGGCACTAATAACGAA
The DNA here is from genome assembly GCA_000996085.1 of Parcubacteria group bacterium GW2011_GWB1_40_14. Taxonomy (GTDB): domain Bacteria; phylum Patescibacteriota; class Minisyncoccia; order Terrybacterales; family GWB1-40-14; genus GWB1-40-14. The sequence goes on from LBYG01000015.1 coordinate 34,275, forward strand.
TACGGATTTGATTATTTGCGGGTGGTTTTGTCTGAAGCAGAAATGTCCCAGCGCGGTCACAATTTCGCTATTGTCGATGAAGTAGACTCTATTTTAATAGATGAAGCACGTACTCCGCTTATTATTTCTTCGCCCGATACCCAAGCCTCAAAAAAATATGAAGAATTTTCCCGTTTAGTTCCGCGTCTTAACGAGAACACAGATTATAACTTGGATGAGAAAACTAAATCCGTTTTACTTACTGAAGAAGGCATTTCGAAAGTTGAAAAACTTCTTGGTATAGCTAATCTGTATGCGGATTCTGATCCGAGGATTGTCCATCATTTGGAACAAGCTTTACGCGCTCATGTTTTTTATAAGCTGGACAGGGATTATGTCGTAAAGGACGGCGAGATAGTTATTGTAGATGAATTTACCGGTCGCCTAATGCCGGGACGCCGTTGGTCTGAAGGGTTGCATCAGGCGGTTGAGGCAAAGGAAGGGGTACGCATACAAAGTGAGTCCCGCACTTTGGCCACAATAACTTTTCAGAATTACTTCCGTATGTACAAAAAGCTTTCCGGTATGACCGGAACAGCTGTTACCAATGCCGAAGAGTTCCATAAGGTTTATAAATTGGAGGTTGTCGTTGTTCCGACAGCAAAGCCAATGGTAAGGAAAGACCAGGCGGATCTTATATATAAAAACGAAGAAGCAAAATATAACGCGGTAGTAGAAGAGATAAAAGAGAGACATTCAACCGGTCAGCCGGTCCTTGTCGGTACGGTTTCTATTCAAAAAAATGAACTTTTGTCAGCTCTGCTTAAACGCGATGGCGTACCTCATCAGGTTTTGAACGCAAAAAATCACGAACAAGAAGGCGCGATAATTGCGCAGGCCGGAAGATTGAGCGGAGTAACAATTGCGACCAATATGGCAGGACGCGGTGTTGATATTATTTTAGGCGGAAATCCTAAAGTTGAAGAAGATGCCCAAAAAATCCGTGAGCTGGGAGGATTGCACGTTATTGGAACTGAGCGTCATGAGGCTCGCAGGATCGATAATCAGTTGCGCGGTCGTGCCGGACGACAGGGGGATCCGGGTTCGTCAAGATTTTTTGTTTCTTTGCAGGATGATCTAATGCGTATTTTCGGTGGAGACCAATTGGGCGGTGTTATGCAAAAGCTCGGCGTTCCCGACGATATGCCCATTGAAAGCAAAATTGTTTCCAAAGCAATTGAAGGCGCGCAAGCCAGGATAGAGGGCTTTAATTTTGATTCAAGAAAACACTTGCTTGAATATGACGATGTAGTAAATAAGCACAGAAACGCGATATATACGCGGCGCAGGCATACGCTCAAAGGTACCAAAGATGAATTAACCGAGCGGATGAAAGAACTTATTGCCGAGGAAATCGAAGCTATTGTGGATGCGCATACCCCCGGGGATTATTGGAACGATTGGAGCATAGAAGAATTAGTTGAGAATGTTAAAACTATCAGTCCTTTGCCGGATAATTTTCACGCGGAGCTTCTTGAGGTTGCTCAGAAGGGTAAGGTTTTTACTGAAGATAAAGAAGAAAAAGAAGATAAAGATTCTTTTACTAATGACCCGCAAGACAGGAGAGAAGCTGCAAGAAAATTTGTTCTTTATACAATATATAAATATTTGGATGATAAAATAAAACAATTCGGTGATGTTGCCACTGATGTTTTTCGTTTTGTTTTACTGCGTTCAATGGATGGCGCATGGATGGATCACTTAGATGCAATGGAAGCTTTACGCGATTCAGTAAGTTTGCGTGCTTATGGCCAGCGAGATCCCTTAGTTGAATATAAGAATGAAGGCAGAAGGTTGTTTGATGAACTCATGAAGGTTATGCGCGCCCAAGCCGTCCGTATGGTTTTTAGGGTAGAGCCGAGAGTCCAGGTTGCCCAGCCGGCAAATATACAAACCGTTCATCAATCCGGCAGTCTTTTGGATAAAAATTCTCATGCTGGTCATAACCATACACAACCCGTTGTAAGCGGTCAGCAGCACGTCGGAAGAAATGATCCGTGTCCTTGCGGAGCGGTGAATCCACAGACAGGAGAAGTATACAAGTATAAGAAATGTGGATTGATTAACGCCCCGCACCACCGCAGATAAAAGCGAAGTCCAGCACTGTGCTTGGCTCTAGTGCTGGGCGAAGTCCCGCATCGTGCTTGCCTGCCCAGCATCGTACTTGTTCTGGTGCTGGGCTCTGGTGCGGGACGGTTCAGGAAAGAAGTACAAGAAGTGTCATGGGGCATAGGGATAAAGAAAAAAGCCCGATCGAAAGACCGAGCTTGCATGGAAGGATTTGTAGCTGGTTATTCTAACCAACCGAGATCTCATTGATTCTTATGCGCACCATATTACTTCGTATAAATTTCGATCATCATGCTTGAAATCGTACGGATCACGGTCACCGGCTGATTTAATCATGCGTACAGATGCATTCTTTGGTGCTCCAGCAAGATCCCGAGCGGTTTCAGGAAATCGAGCAAGGACTTTAATCTTACGCTCAACCTTCTGTTCTTCCATTTTAAATTCTCCGTTAAATGTGCTGACGGCAGAATAACACTTTTAAAATATAAATGTCAAATAAGAATCTCTGTTGTATTTCGTTGACTGGAAGAAGTTACAGAGATATCATGGCGCATAACAACGCATAATTATAAGGTAGAATTTATAAACACTATACCAATATGATAAATGAGTATGAAAATTTTGAAGTCAGTCCGCAATATTCATATCAACAGTATCAAGAGCTTGGAGGTATTATCAATGAAAATGATTATCAGAATGCTCTTGATCGTGCTCAAAATGCGGTTATGTTAAATAATAAAACCTTGATAGGGCAAGCAGAATCTATTGCGAGAGTATCGGGAATCACCTTACATAATGCAGATGGCGTTTTGGATAAAAGGATTATTTTATACGGTAAATTGCGGACAGATACTAATCCCGGAGTGGAATATCATCATAGTCAAATGTGCGATCAGCAGTTGTTTGCTGAAGCGCTACGAATGTTAGGAGATGCGGATGCGTTGAAAAAAATAATTGAAGCATATCCCAATATTTTTAATACTATTAAATAAATGAAAATTATTTTGGGCTCACAATCAAGAGGCAGAAGAAAGATGCTTCAAGAAATGGGATATGAGTTTGAAGTAGAGTCAGCAAATATAGATGAAAAAGCAATAAGAATTGACGATCCAAAAGAACTTACACTGGCTTTGGCCCGAGCAAAAGCAGAAGCTCTTCGAGCGCAATTTTTGGAGAATGCGATACTCATAACGTCAGACCAGGTTGTTGTGTGGAATGGAGAGATCAGGGAAAAGCCGCAAGACGAAAAAGAAGCTAAAGAATTTTTAGAAGGATATAATACCCATCCCGCGCAAACAGTTACTGCGGTTGTTGTTATAAATACTGCAACAGGCAAACAAGCTCAGGGTGTAGATATCGCAACAGTTTATTTTTCTACATTTTCAGAAAAAGATATCAGGGAAATTATAGAGGATAAAAGTTTATTTGAAATGGCCGGAGGCTTTACCGTTGAAGGTGAATTATGGGAGCGTCATATAAATAAAATTGAAGGAAAGCGCGATAGCGTAATAGGATTACCCAAAGAGCT
>LBYG01000016.1 GCA_000996085.1 Parcubacteria group bacterium GW2011_GWB1_40_14
CATGCTGTTGCCGTGTTTCCGTTTGGATTAACTGTACCGTTCAGTGTTGCTGATGTAGCGTTTACGCTTGTTGGCGGATCAGTGGTTACGGTTGGTGGAGAAAATGGAGTTGTAAATTGCATCATAGAACCATAACCATTTCCATATGGATTGTTAGCAATTGCACAGAAATAGTAAAGACTTCCGCCGGTTAAACCAGAAATTGTTCGCTCGTAGGGCGTAGTTGTTGTGCCTCCTGCATATCCAATAGCACCACCTGAAGCCGGCGCACGAGTACCGAAAGAATCGTTGCAAGAGCCGGGGTTCGTAGTGCTGTATCTAAACCAGCCCAGTCCAGAATTTCCCGCGCCATTTGGATTAACGGTTCCATTAAGTATCGCAGAGTCTACCGTAATACTAGTTGCGGCATTTGTTGTTACGGTTGGCAACATGGGAGGATCAGAAGCCACAAAAGAAAGTACTGAACCGAATGATATTCCTCCTGCGTTTGAAGCAATTGCGCAATAATAGTATGTGGTTCCTGTCACCAAACCGGTAAAGTTATTTGAATAAGAAACAAAGCTGGTTCCTGAACCTGCGCTAAATCCTCCACTGGAAAGTACTCTTGTTCCAAACGCGTCATTACAACTTCCTGGATTAATAGAACTGTACCTGAACCATGCTGTAGTTGCTCCGCCATTTGGGTTAACGGCTCCACTTACTGTTGCTGAAGTAGCGTTTATAGTAGTAGGTGAATTAGTGTTTACGGTTGGCGCGGAAACAGGATTTGATGCAACAAAAGAAAGAACTGAACCCATTCCTGTTCCTCCTGAGTTTGAAGCAATTGCACAATAGTAATATGTAATGAACAATAAATATGGCCGGAAAGATCACAAATATTACCGCCAGCTGCTGCGCTCCAGCCGCCATGTGTATAGGTTAAATCGCCAGCCACTCCGTCTCCACTTGACCCGCCATATGTTGAATCCTGACACATACTCCCACCCCATATACCACCAGACCCGTATGACTGAGTAAATACATATCTGGAATCAACCGCTATATTTATTTGTTCATTATATTGATTGCGATCTATGGGCGCATAGAGATTGCCGTCAGTTAAATCCGTCCAATTATCAGCTATAACAACCCCGTCCATACGCACATAAGGAGATATGGAATGGGTGAGCCTTCCTGAAGCTGATTGCGCGCTAGTACTTAACCACGCTTTCCATGTACCTGAAAGCCCTCCTAAGCTTGCTGATGCCATACACGCATTATCGGCTCCGGTCAAACCTCCCAAATTTCCCGTATAACTATTTGATGTGACAAAAACGTTGGGCGAAGGAGGCGTTGAAGATACAAATGAATAAACCGAACCAAACGCCGTACCTGTCGTATTATTGCCGATAGCACAATAATAATAAGTTATGCCCGGAGTTAAACTACTAATATTTTGAGAATATGGAACGTAACTTAAACCTGAACCTACTGCCGTGCCCCCGGCCACGGGAACGCGCGTACCAAAAGTATCGTTACATGTACCTGGATTTGAAGCGCTATATCTAAACCAGCCGGTAGCAGCGCTACCATTTGGATTAACCGAACCGTTCAGCGTGGCCGTTGTTTCTGTTACGCTTGTCGGCGAAATAGTGGTTACTAACGGAGAAGGAAACGACTCTTGCTTAAAACAATATAAAGCGCCCGGATAGTTTATACCGTTACACATACCGCCGCTTATATAACTAACCCATCCGCTGGCGCTCTCATTTGCGCTTCCACCCGCAGCATTAGTTGCAGAACTACTTGACCAATCATTACAGGTGTTATTTGGAACTGGATATTTAGAACCGTCTTGCACTGCGCTGGTAAAAACAACCGGAAACCCGCCATCAGAAGTATTGGTAGTTGCTGTACCAAACTCAGTTATATTTATTGGCGCGTTTAATGTGCCGTCGGTTAAATCCGTCCAGTTATTCGCAATGGACACATCATCCATACGCGCATATGGATTTGTAGAATGGAATAATCTTTCCTTGGGTCCAATAGTTTCGTCGCCTAAAAATGCTCGCCATGTTCCGCTTAAGCCGGCGGCAGAAGCTCTTGTTTGACATTTGGCGTCAGCGCCAGATAATCCTCCTAAATTACCGTTATAGGTTGTGCTCGTGACAAAAACATTGCCTGAACCGGGAAGCGGAGGGTCGGCAGCTACAAATGATACTATATTGCCGTATCCAAATCCGGCACCGTTGGCAATGGCACAATAATAATATGTTTGACCTACAGTAAGGCCGCTTATATTCACTGAGTAAGGAATGGTAGAATTTCCTGATACCAAAGGGAACGTATTTGCGGTTTGGGTACCGAATGAATTATTGCATGTGCCGGGATTGACCGTACTATACCTAAACCATGCGGAAGTATCTGAACCATTTGGATTATATGTTCCGTTCAATGTTGCTGAGGTTGCGGCTACGCTGGTTGGAGAGGTTGTGGTTACGGTTGGGGGCACCGGCGCACCGGAACATAAACCAAAACAATTTGAATCGCTATAAGACCCCGCACCCGTGCCTACATATATACAAGAGGCACCACTACAAGAATAATCATTTGTGGGACCGCCACAGCCCTGAGAATAAGCAAAGGTCGTATTACACGAACCGCCTCCGCTGTAGCTATAATAATAACAATTCTGAGAGCCGCCGCTGCAAGCATCACAATTTACATTCGTATTACAATTTGGAAGAGCCGAACACGACGCGTCAGATACGCACTGACCCAATGGTTCTGTACACCCGGTTCCACTGGTAATAATACGGGTCTGATACATTTGCGTTCCGCTACATCCGTTCCCTCCGCAACCGGCATTGCTCCATGAAGAATACGTACAAGCACCACAAGACCCCGTTCCGCATGATCCTGCTCCTGAACAAATCGGTGTACTAGAATTACAGGTGGATGCCACGCATTGATTTGTTGGCGAAGAATCCAAAACGCATGATGTTGTAGCCCCGCCATCTACACAGTTATTTCTTTTACATGTTTCGTCCCACGTTCCTGGAGAGCCGCATGAGCCGGTTGAAACACAGGTCTTCCCGGTGGTTATCCAACCCGCGGGACTGGTCGCGCATGTTGTAGTGCTCCAGCAATCTTGGATTGTTTGTGTTGTATGACTATCATTGTACGAACACCAATATTCGCCTAAACTTGGTTCGCACTGTCTGGTAGCAGCACTCCAGGAAACAGCATAATACTGCCTAAGTGAAGAACTACAAAATTCCGAACTTCTCCCAGTGCTTGCGTAAGCGCATCCGGCAGTAGTAGCACTAGGACAGGTGCCACAAGAAGGCATCGTATAAACACAACTGTAATGAGTGGCAAAAACATTTCCGGCTCCGACAAAAACAAAATAAACAGCTAAAGGCAAAGAAAATAAAAGAATGTTTCTGATTGTATTAACTTTATGCATATTTATAAATCCGCTATGAATCCGTTTATATATTGAGCCTCGGCCTGCCCTTCCGGGAAACTAACCCCTACAGAAACATAAGCACCGTTTCTGATTTCTTTTCTGTCTTCAATATTTTTAGAGTCTATACTACCGTCTGCTTTCTGTGTTTCCATCTGAATTTCTGTGCGTGCCGACATGAAAATTTTTGTCTTTGCGTCCGAAGAATCTTCCTGTATGGTCAGGAATTTACCGTCATTTTCTATTACCTTCCCTTCAACTACCGCGGACCAGTCACTTATTAATTTATTCTCGAGCAATTGACGAGGAACGGCCAAATAAACAAATTGTTCGTTCTGCGAATTCTTAATATTTTCTGTTTTCCCTGATAAAAATATGCTTTTAAACCCATAGCCCAAAATAGCTCCGCCGACCAAAGCGGCTGATAGGGTTGTTATTAAAATAAATTTATTGCCGGATATCATTTAAGATAAAAAGTTATTTGTTTATCGTTATTAAATCTGCTTCCGGATATCCATTGACCACATTAAACAAAACAGAAATATTATCCCCTATGCCCACATCTGTTACAAGGGCATTTTTTAAAACCACGCCCCCTGAAACGCTTGGCTTGCCTCCAAACTTAAAGACGGTTGAGTAGGTCAAGGCAACAATCGCAGAGAGCGAGTTGTCGCTTTCTGATCCTATTGTTATGCTTTTTGGATCTATAGCGCGCGCGCGCCCGGAAGCTTTAGCGCTCCATTGCTTAAAGACTTTATTGTTCAAGATATCAATATCAATAGGCAGTCCTGAAAGCTTGGTCTGGTTCTCAGATGTAAGCTTAACCTCTTCATTGACCGTATGAATATGCGCGAGACCATACCCCAAAGCAAAACCGACTACAAGAGAGCTTAGAATAAGTTGTAGAAAAATATTTTTAGATAAACTCACAATAATATGGTTTTTAATTGTTTTCTAAATCCACCAGACTTCTGTCTATCGCGGCGCTCACTTCTTCAAAATTTGGCCATACCACTATCTTACCATTAACAACCACCGAAGCGCTCGCGTTGATACCGGCATCGGCACGAACTCTATCTTTAGCCTGGACCAAAGAAACGTATTTCCCGCTTGCTAAACACGAACCGAAAGCTTTCATGTCCAAATCCATATCTTCAGCAAAAGAACTATAATCCTGCTCAACAAAGTCCGCCCAGCCCAAAGGTCCGGTTCTGGGCTGTTCCAGCATGTGATTACGATATTCCCAATATTTGCCTTGATCGGCTGCGCAATACATTGCCTGTAGGGCTTGCGTGCTTTTAACCGGTTTTATAATCATTGGCCATTGATAAAATTTTACCATGCCCAAATCGATATATTTAGCTCTTAACTGAGGTTCAACGGTTTCAAAAAATGTTTTAGATCCCGGGCATAAAGGATCCGCAAATTCAATAACCGTAACGGGGGCTTCGGCCCTGCCAATAAAAGGCATGTCTGATGAGGGCACAAAAGTTGGCGCCGGGTCGATTTCATCTGCCACAACCTCGGGTTTATACATAAAAGCGCCGGAAAGAATTGCCGAACCCGCAAATAAAGCCAAAATAAGCGGCTGATAGTTTTTTATTAAGCTATAAACACTTGTTTTTTTGGTAAATTTAAACATGATCCCAAATTAATGGTTCTTTTTTAGTCATTAATTCCTTTGACAGTCATAGATTTTCTTATCTGAGCACTTAAATCTGCAAAAGAAGGCGAGAAAAGATAAAACCCATCAACTAAAATATTCACATTCCCCGAATTTAATTTATTTTTCATTATTTCTTTATTTTTTTTTGCTAAAATTTCTGAATATTTATTTGCTTCAAAACATTCACCGAATTTTTTAGCATCTAATCCTGTTTTTTGGGCAAAACTCTTATACTCATCTTTTGTTGGCTGTAATATGGCTTTTGCTGAACGCGGAATATTAACAACATAATCTCTATACTTCCAATATTTGTCCTGTTCATTGGCGCAATAAAAGGCATCAAACGCGTCTTCTTGGGTTTCTGCAGAAAAAGTCGGCCAATGATAAAACTTTACCAGGCCACGATCTATATAACCGTTCCTTAGTTCTTTTTCGATGTTGCGAAAAAACAGATCACAACCTACACATAAAGGATCTGCCGCTTCAATAACAATAATTGGCGCCTCAGCCGCTCCCAAATACGGCATCTCTGAACCTGGGACAAGATTAACTATTTGATTTCTTGATGCGTCCGGCCTATAAAAAATAATCAACAAAATTATAAAAAATACCAAAACAAAGGTTAGACCCGAAGGCCAAAATCCTTTAATAAAATCGAAGGCTTTATTTTGTCCGCCAGCACGGGCATTGCCGTATAAGGGACCTCCTTGCTGTGCCGGCGATAATGGAACCCTGTCATCCATATTTATATTATAACATAAAATCGCCTTGCGCTTGCGAGACGATTTTAAATTTAACGTTGTTTTTAAGAATAAATAAATTATTATTCCACAACAATTCTGCCCTTCATGTCCGGATGCTGTTGACAATGGTAGTTATAAGTCCCTTTTGCAGTAAATGCATGCGCATAACTAAACCCCTTATCCAGAGAACTGCTGGAAAGTTCTGTGCCGGAATCGCTTATTATGGAATGGGCGACAGAATCTTCATTTGTCCAAAAAGCTGTCTGACCCGCCTTAATTTTAATATCTGTTGGCTTAAATGCGCCGTTAACAATTTTTATATAACCCACCCCCTCAACTACTTTTACTTCGGGCACGTCAGATGACACAACGGGTTCTTCTACCACGGAACGGCCGGGTTTCGTGGCAAAATAAATAAAAGCCCCGACAATCAAAATTATTATTCCTATTATCGCAAAGATTAATTGCTTATTTTTCATAAAAATTTAGTATTTTAATCTTATTTTAAATCACAATTACATTATAACATCGTGAAGCTTAACAATCAATTCTTCTTGTGATTTATGATCTTATCTACTATACCATATTCTTTTGCTTCACTAGCGCTCATCCAATAATCTCGATCGGTATCTTTTCCTATTTTCTCTATTTTCTGTTGTCCTGTGTGAGACGCCAAAATCTCATCTAGTCTCTGTCTTAATTTTAAAATGTGTTTTGCGGAAATTTCTATTTCTGAGGCCTGCCCTTCAACCCCGCCCATTACCTGATGGATCAAAACCTCTGAATTCGGCAGAATAAAACGCTTTCCTTCGGTCCCGGCAGCAAGCAGGGTTGCGGCCATTGAAGCGGCTATTCCAACACATATAGTTGAAACGTCACATTTTACATATTGCATAGTGTCATAAACGGCCAAACCTGCGGTAACTGAACCGCCCGGAGAATTTATATATAATTTAATGTCCTTTTTCGGCTCCTGTGACTCTAAAAATAATATTTGAGCGATTACCGAATTAGCCATGCCGTCTGAAATTGTTCCTCCCAAAAATATAATACGGTCTTTAAGCAGGCGTGAATAAATATCGTAGGCGCGTTCACCAAATTGGGATTTTTCAATAACTGTAGGAATTAGGTATTCATTTGTTGGATTGTGTTTCATAATTAATTAAATAAAAAAATAGACGCTACCTATAAAAATAATAAATTAAAATAACCAATCATCAAGAAACAAGATACAGACAATATTCAATAATCAACGCGCTTGGACTTTGGGATTTGGAAGTTATCTGATTATTGTATCTTGTACCTTGTATCTTTAAACCAATTTTGATATTTACTACTTTTCTTCCGCGATAACCTCTAAAGCTTCGAAAACCTTCTCATTTCTAATAATGCTTCTACAATACGCTTTTCGCTCTTCAGGGTCAATTTTATGTACATCTTCCAAAGAATCCTCGCGAGCTAACTGCTCATTCACACATTTTACTATTTCCTCTTCTGTCGGTTCAATGCCCAACTCTTTAGCTAAAGCTTTCAAAACCAAAGCGGCTTTGACTCTTTTTTCAGCACCCCGGGCAAAATCTTTTTCCATAGCTTCTTTACTTTTACCTATCTGCGCAAGATACTCTTCAAAAACCAATCCCCCGCTCTCAACAGAAGCTCTCAATTCCTGCAGCAATCTTTCGGCCTCTTGTTTTCTTAATATGTCAGGAATGTCCGCTAAAACCGCATCCATTATTTGTTCGAGGGCTTTTACACGCAAAGATTTTTGCTCATTTTTTTCCTTTTCTACGAGCAAGCCTTCACCGATGCTGGCGCGAAATTCTGATATATCCGAAAAATTGCCCAAAGATTTTGCAAACTCATCTGATATCTCCGGCAGCAAGCGCTCCTGTAGGGTTTCTAATTTTACTGAAAATTCTATTTCTTTGCCGGCAATATTTTTATGCATCCAATCGCCGGATACTGTCAGCGTAAAAATCTTGTCATCTCCGACACTCAAACCGATAATTTGATCTTCAAATCCATCCACAAAACGGCCTTCTCCTAAAATAAACGGATGTTTTTGGGAATTAAGTCCCTCAACCTGAACTCCGCCGGATCGTCCGGAAAAAGAAACCTCAACAAAATCTCCTTTTTGCGCAGAACGATTAACCGCACGATACACAGCGCGGGATTTTTGTAATTGCTCAAGCGCTTTTTCTATCTCTTCCGCTTTTACTTCTTGTACTATTTTCTTAACGGTTATTTTCTGTTGCCAATTATTTAAATCAATTTGGGGCACCGCAATACATTTTAAATCAAAAGATAAGCCGTTATTTTCATCCAAACCCTTAACATTTATTTCAGGCTGTCCCAGCCATTCTTCCTGTTCTTTGCTCAAAATATCTGCAGCAACAGTGCGGGTAGCCAGAAAAGCGGCTTCGGCCAAAACTTTTTCGCGACTTACGTGTTCTTTAGCTTTATCCGGAGGCACCTTACCCTTTCGAAATCCAGGCAATTCCATATTTTCCGTTAAAGCTTTCAAGGCTTTTTCTTTATAGGGTTCAAACTCGCCGGGACTAAGTACTATTTCCCATGAAAGCTCCTGTTTTGAGTTTTGTTTTTTGATTTCCATCCCAGGTAGTAGAAATTCGATTATATATTTACGAATTCCGGATTAATTATTATTTAAAAGCTGTCTATATTTAAAACCAAATATTGTTTTTGTTTGTTCGCTTCGCGAACGATCGAATTTTCACTACCTGGCATGTTGAAGTTGTATTAATATTGTGATATTTCAGTATTAACGTTGTGTTCCTTAACAAGGGGTTAGAGATGAAAGATCTTAGACAATTCTTCAAGAAGTCATTTGTGCGGGGATCGTTATTCTTTCTTTTTCTGGTTATTATCGGCTTCGCTTTTAACTTTTTTCAAAATACGTTTGATAACGTACTCAAGCCTTGGCTTACCCCTCTTGGAATTTCCTGGCTGCTAAATATTCCTTTAATATCCGTGGCGCTGTTTATATTGGGCGCAATTTTGTTTGGTTCACTACTTGCCATAAGTTCCGTCAGAGCATTTATTAAAAATTTTCCTCTGGTCTCAATTCCTATAAAATTCTCTGAGTCTGTTGAAAACCTAAGCGGCTTTCCTGCTGTTATGGTTGCGACAGTTCCAGGCGTTTATAATGTAGGGTTCGTAACCGGAACGCCGCGTAAAAACGGTATACCCCATGTTAGTGTATTCATACCCGATCTTCCCTCTTTTATCGGCGGCAGAATATTATTATTTTCCTTAAACGGCGTGGAGCTTATTATTGAACCTAGAAATTTAGGCGAGATGATTTCGGTTTTGATGAATTCGACAGCACATGAAACTGGCGGACTGGATGAAAACACTAAAAGTGAATTCAAAACCAAACCCTTAAAAGGGATGTCATATAAAGAACTTACTGCTGTTTTGCGCAATGTCCGCAGGATCGAACTTGAAGAACTGAAATGATTTTTTTAATTTAGCTACCGTAAATTTACGGTAGTTTTATTTACCCCGTTAGAAAAATACGATTAGATACATTTGCCAAGAAAGTTCGTGTGAACTTTCTTGGCCAGCAGAATAATACGCTTTGCTTGTAACCAAATCATATGTAAAACATAATTTCGTATTTTTCTAACGGGGTTTACACAAAGCGCACAAGCAATACAGAAATAATACGGCAATCCGCACTTAGGTGTGGGGGTTTATACTACTAAACGAACCAGTAATACGGCAATAATGTTCATTACTTTAATAACAGGATTAATGGCCGGACCGGCAGTATCTTTATACGGATCCCCTACCGTGTCGCCTGTCACCGCTGCTTTGTGGGCATCAGAACCCTTGCCGCCATAATTGCCTTCTTCAATATATTTTTTGGCGTTATCCCAAGCAGCGCCCCCTGCGGTCATCGAAAGCGCGACAAAAACTCCTGTTGCTATAACACCCATCAATGCTCCACCCAAAGCTTCAATGCCTAATATATAAGCTATTAATATAGGAACGCCGACCGGCAAAAGTGTAGGAAGTATCATTTCGCGCAAAGCGGCCTTTGTAACTATATCAACTGCGCGGGCGTAATCGGGTTTATCTGTACCTTCCATAATTCCCGGCTTTTCTTTGAACTGCCTGCGAACTTCTTCAACAACAGCGCCCGCTGCTTTCCCGACAGAACGCATGGCTAGGGCAGCAAAAAGATACGGAACCATGGCGCCGAGGAATAACCCCGCAATTACTTTTACGTTAGTTATTTCAAAAACTATCGTGTTGCCCGATAAAGCATTTATCTCTTCCCGAAAACCCGCAAACAAAACAAGTGAGGCCAAGGCCGCTGAAGCAATAGCATAACCTTTTGTTACTGCTTTTGTTGTATTCCCGACGGCATCCAACGCATCCGTTACTTCACGTACAGAAGAAGGAAGCTCGGCCATCTCGGCAATTCCTCCGGCGTTATCGGTAATTGGCCCGAAAGCATCTATAGCTACAACAATTCCCGCCAAAGACAACATTGCAACCGCGGCAACAGCTATGCCAAAAATACTTCCTGTCACAGAATACGCGATCAGCATTCCTGCCACAACCACAATTATTGGCGCGGCCGTAGACTCCATGCCTATAGCTAGGCCGCTAATAATATTTGTTGCGTGTCCTGTTTCGGACGCCTTAGCTATACTTTGGACAGGACGGAATTTTTTAGAAGTGTAATAATCCGTAACCAAAACCATAGCACCGGTCACTGCCAAGCCGACCAAAGCCGCTACCCATAGAGCCATCGGTGAAGGGCCTCCATCAATAGTTAAACTATTTACCACAAAATAGAAACCTGCGGCGGATAACAAGGCGGTTATACCAAGCGAACGGTATAAGGCATTCATTATTCCCTTTGCTTCCTTAACCGTACCTTGCAGCAACATTCCAATCGGGGTAGCTAAAGCCGCAACCGCAGCCAAGCCAAGTATGAAAAAGAACGCATTAACATCTCCGCTAAAAAAAGAATTCGCTAAAATAAACGCGGCAACAATAGTTACTACATAGGTTTCAAAAAGATCCGCGGCCATACCTGCGCAATCACCGACGTTGTCACCGACATTGTCTGCAATGACGGCGGGGTTGCGAGGATCATCTTCCGGAATTCCTGCCTCGATTTTTCCCACCAAATCAGCGCCCACATCAGCTCCCTTGGTATAAATACCGCCGCCAAGTCGCGCGAAAACAGAAATTAATGAGGCGCCAAATCCCAAAGCAACCAATGGGAAAATATCATTTGGGTCAGATATTCTGACCACCACCCAAAACGAGGTGACCGCAAGCAGACCCAAACCTACAACAAAAAATCCGGTAACAGCTCCTCCGCGGAAAGCAACCCGCATTGCATGAGCCAGGCCTGATTCAGCTGCTTTGGCAACACGAACATTTGCCCGAACCGAAATAAGCATGCCAACCACGCCGGCTACAGCCGAAACTACAGCGCCTATCACAAAACCCAAAGCTACATATATACCAAATGCCACAGCCAAAATAAGCGTAACGGGTACGGCAACAACAGCTATAGTTTTATATTGGCGTATCAAAAAAGCGTTTGAGCCTTGGCTAATAGCGGCTGAAATTTCGTTCATCTTGTCGTTTCCCCGCGGCTGGTTTAAAACCCACTTAATAAGTAACGCTGCCCAAGCAAGGATTATAAAAGCAGAAAATAAAATAAAAGTTATGCTCATCCCGTTAGAAGTCTGTATTAACTCTAAATTAGAAATAATTTTTGAGCTTGTATAGACTTTTGTTTATTGTCCCGTTACTCGGCGCATAAAAATTGTTAAATTTTATGCCGAAGACTTCTAACGGGACTCGTATTTTTTATAAAAATTTTTAATTAATTATTTTAAGATTTTGTTGCTTCCTCAGCGCCTGGCTCTTCTATAGCTTGTTCTTCTGTGATCGCATCTTCACCTGCTTCTTCAGCCGTTTCTTCGGTTTTACTGCTTTCTTCTTCTCCTTCCACAGCCGGCGCCTCCAGATTTTCCCCACGAATATCTATTTTCCATCCGGTAAGCTTTGCAGCCAAACGAACATTCTGACCTTCTTTACCTATAGCCAAAGACAACTGGTCATCCGGAACAGTTGCAACCGCTGTATTTTTTTGACCAAGATCCACCGAAACAACTTTAGCCGGCGACAAAGAATTTGTGATATATTTCTGCACGTCTTCTGACCACTCAATAACATCTATTTTTTCTCCGCCTATCTCCCCTATTACAGTGGCTATACGTGTGCCGCGGTGGCCGACGCATGAGCCAATCGGGTCAATTCCTTCCTGTGTTGAAGTTACTGCTATTTTTGTACGTGAGCCGGCTTCTCGAGCAACCGATTTTAATACAACAGCACCTGTTGCAACCTCAGGAACTTCGAGTTCAAAAAGTTTAGATATCATTTTTGGATGCGAACGCGAAAGAATAACTTGCGGGCCTTTGGGTCCTGAATTGACCTCAACCACAAAAAATCTCACGCGGGAACCTATTCTGTAATATTCTCCGGGTATCTGTTCCGGTGGGAACAACACGCCTAATGTTTTTCCTATATCAACGTAAACTGTTCGGCCTTCAACTCGTTGGACTATTCCGGATATAAGTTCGCCTTCTTTATTTTTAAATTCGCCAAAAACCGCTTCTCTTTCTGCCTCGCGAATGCGCTGGATTATTACCTGCTTTGCGGTTTGGGCGGCGATGCGGCCGAAATTTTCGTGAACTTCAAGGGGTATTAAAAACTCTTCGCCCACCTTAATCGTCTTTTTTATTTTTTTTGCATCTTTAACCATGATGTGCCGCGCTTCGTTGAAACGTATGCGCATATCTTCTTCTGTGCTTTGCACAGAACCCTGAACCGTGTCGAAGGGTTCGGCTACGGCGTCTTCTTTTTTTGTTTTTTTGCCTTTCTTTTTAGGTTTTTCTTCAACGGGCGGAACAGCTTCTGCCTCTGTCACCGCTTCACTTTCAACAACCGCGTCTTCTTCCGGCTTAAGCATGCTTTCGTCTACAACAAGCAAAGCCTTAAATACTTTCATGCTCCCGTTTTTGTGATCAAAATTAACTTTGATATTCTCGCCTTTGCTTGCATAATCGCGCTTGTATGCGGCGGCCAAAGCCAACTCAATAGTTTCGACGACTTTTTCTTCAGGTATGCCCTTTTCTTCTACTATTTGTTGTATAGCGGAAGCGAAATTTTTTAGATCAAACATAAATACGTAAAACTCGAAATTCGAATATCGAAATTCTAAACAAACACTAAATTTGAATTTTCAAAATTCCAAACAGGTGTTTTTTATTTAGATTTTGAATATTCAGCATTGTTTCGGATTTCGGGTTTCGTGCTTCGGATTTTTAGATAAAATAAATGGCCCGTTCAAACGGACCGTTGAAATCATTCTTCCAAAACTCATCAGTATAATACACACTACCAATATGCATGTCAAGAAAAATAAAAAACCGTCCGGCTCTAGTTTTGTTTAATTAGGACTGGACGGTTTGATTTTTATACCATTTCTAAAAGATCGGCGCGCGACCTTAAAACAAGCGCGTAACGTTTATTGTCAGACATTCTCAATAATTCTCTAACGCGTCTTTTAGCGCCCGGAAACGGAACGATGCTACGAGCGCGGAGCATGACTTTGCCTTCATCGCTTACTTTAACGTTCCTCCTTCCTTCTGCGCTATCTGTACTAATCCAACGATGAGAGAGCCAAAGCAAGCTATTTTTTGTTTCTCGCGTAAATGGTATTTCGCCATAAAGGTAATCTGGGGTTGCAATGAGTTTTTCGGCAACGAGAATAAACACAACATCTTCAAAAATATTAAAGGGTATACCGCTTTTTGCCAAAGCGGCAACTTCAGCTAATGCAACATATGGATCTCTTTCGGGGTTTATTTCTCCCGGCTTTAACAGATGCCCGCTGATTTCGATCGGCTGAAAGTAACAATTAAGGCTTAATTCTGTCGAACAATGCTTGCATTTCTTTGGACCAAGACCGTATTCGTCGTGATAGCCGCACATAATAATTTCTTTGCAGTTTGGGCAAACAGCATATGTACCGGAAACTTGAACGCCATCCAAATAAGCTTTATTAAAACTGACGCCACCAAAAATACAAAGCGGTCCGGCTTTATACGATAAATGTTCATTGTCGTTTTTGCCGTATTGCTTACGATACCAATCCTCAAAAATTTTGGCCAAATCATCCCGATAAGGTTCGTGGTGATAGTGCGGATTCCAACAATCTGCAGCTAAATGTTCATTCGGCAAAAGAATCTCTGCAGCAGTAGCTTCGGTCACCAAAATCTCCTTTTTCAAAAAACTGACTATATATGAAGTTTTGCATTTATATATTGCTAATGCAATAGAGCTTCAAAAAATAAAACCCCGCATAGCAGGGTTAAACAGATGTAATTATATCTGTTGCTTTTTCAAGAATAATTGCTTCCGCTTCATTCAAATGCAAAGGTTTTCCGAAAGAAACGCTTGGATTTAAGGGGTAATTCTCCACTAAATAATCGTGCAGCTGAACAAGCGCGTAAAAATCAGAGTTTTCATTTTTATCTCTATAATTAGTCTCAATTCGCACCTTGGGTCCGCTACCAACTCTAACAGTAAGAATTACTTTTTCCTGCCGACCAGAAGATTCGTTAAGATCAATTATTTTTTCGATATTAAAATCAACTCGAGTACGTTTTTTTTCTAAATAAAGATGATATACCGGCTTGTTGCCAACGCACCAATTTAATTTTCCGATAATCGTTCGTTCATATAATGTATCTACCAAAATCGAATCAGATCTTGCGCTCCAAAGATCTCTTGTCGCCTGTAAAACATTATAATTATCTTCATTTCTTAATCTACGAACTATTTCTCTTGTTGTGTGGCTATAACGACTGCGGGGCGCGTTATGGGACCGGGTCATGATTATAGAAACTAAAAAGGCGAAAATTATACCTAACAAGAGAGTTAACAAAAACCATTCCACATTTAGCTCCTTTTTAAAAGTGCTGCTTTTAACTTTAAACAACACATACGCTAAAAGCAAGCTTAACCCGACCCTAATTTAGAAAAATTAGGACTAGGCTAACCCAAAACTGCTTGTTCGTAATGTTTTATATTGCTTGAGCCGCCGCTATCAAAATCAACAGTTATAAGATCTATCTGCCATGGTTTATCTAAAAATTTATTTTCACTCAACCATAAACGCGCCGCCCTTAATGTTTTGCGGGCTTTGGCAGAATTAAAATGGTCTTCGGGATAAAATGTATCCCTCGACTGCGCTCGGGACAGGTCGTTTACTGACATTGCCTTTACCTCAACAAAAACAAAATCCTCTCCCCTCTTGGCCACGATGTCTAACTCTCCTGCACCCGGAATACTGGCGGGCTTCCAGTTCATCTCAATAATTTTATATCCTTTTTCTCTTAAAAAATCCGCGGCGATCTCTTCGCCGCGCCTGCCTACATATTTATTCATATTCCTTTTCTCTTTTAAAAAGTGTGGTCTGTTTTGCGTAACACACGAGAAGACGAAAATTAAATCTCGTCGCGTTTTTTTCCTAAAGATGCGTAATGCGCTTTGAGTGACCCCGCACTAAAGTATCCCTTCGACAAGCTCAGGATAAAAAGCACGGTGCTGGGCAGACATCCGAAGAGACAGAATTCAGCTCTCGTCCCGTTTTTCTACAAAGATGCTTAATTCGCTTAGAGCGATATATGAGGAGACATAAACTGGCCCGTCTCCATATTATTTTTCTTATTGAAAGCATAATCATATATTGAGCAATATACGAGGAGATGGAAGTTGATGCCACACATAGGTTGCCGAAGGTGTTGTCTGAAGCCACGACTATGTCGGGGCTGAGTTCACCGAGAGGCAACCGGTTTTGCGGCATATCAACAATCATCCCCGCAGGTAATTGCGAAATATAGATTATGCGTCCTTCCATTCTTCAATCGCCTTCTGCCATCTTTCAAAAGTACCGCAATCCTGCCATTTGCCTTCAAAAGTAAAACCGTGCAATTTGCCGTCTTTGGCCAAGTGCGGAAAGAGGTCTTTTTCTAACATTGCAAAACCGTTATTTGCGCCGGTGTAATATTCAAATATTTCGGGTGATAAACAATAAAGTCCCGCACTTATAAAAGAACTTGGCGGATTTTCTGGTTTCTCTAAAAATTCCGTAATAAGATGTCCGTCGATTTTTGCAACACCATAATCTTTTGGGTTGGGAACCGAAACCAACGCAACCGTAGCCGGAGCCTCATGACTTTTGTGATAAGTCTGTAGCGCCGAGAGATTAACGTCTTTTAGCTCGTCCCCGTTACTTACAAAAAAATCGTCTCCTTTTGTCCAGTGCGCCACCAACGCCAACGTCCCAAATGTTCCCAGCGGTGCGGTCTCTTCAAAAAACCTTATCGGCGCCCCTTCCCACCAACGCTTATACCACCAATCAAAATCATCTGTATTATCTACATTTATAGTAATTCCTATATCCTCTACTCCATGTTTAAAAAACAGTTCTACCAAATAATTAAGTATTGGTTTTTTATTGACCGTAAGCAGAGGCTTTGGTGTCTCAAGAGTAACCGGATACAATCTTGTGCCCTTGCCGCCGGCTAAAATAATAGCTTTCATATATATTTATCCTAGCGATATTTCGCAAAAAGGCAACACAAAACCATCTAGCCCTAATTCATTAAATTAGAGCTGGACGGTTTTAAATAACACATATATTTTATAAACCCAAACTGTTTCTGAGATCGAAATCTATATTAAACCTCATTCCTTCTTTTTCGGTTTGTTCATTTTTTTCGGAGTTTTCCTCTTCTTGTTCGGACACGTTATTTTCTTCATCACCTGTAGAATTGTCGTCCTCTATGTCTTCAATTTCTGTTCCATTTTCATCTTCTGTATCATCGTCTATCTCATCATCCGACAAAATATCTATTTCGAATTCCTTATTAGCATCCATAAATAATTTTGTTTCTTGTGCGATCCTGTGTACCTGTCCGAACAGAATAAAAGCTTCGCCGTAGAGGTCGCTTTCAAGCTTAACTTTACCTTCGGCTAAAATCTTCTCAGCCAAAGTCAATTTAAACTCAATTTTGCTTATTGTTTCAGCGTTTAACAAGGGTTTTAATTCTTCAAAATCAGCTTTTAATTTTATGATCTTATTTTCTGCTTCCTTGAGACGTCGCTCTGCTGCTTGCCTGGCTATATTTTGAGAAGAATTAGAAACCTGTTCTTCCATGTGCAATCGCGCGAAAGTTTTATTGTCTTTCTGTGCGTCTATATTCACAGCTAAATTATCCATAGCTTCATTGCTATTCTGGCTGTTTGCCGCCCGGGCAAAACTTTTCAGTATGTTTGCGTGCACGGATAAAGTTGCTTCAAGATTAGAATTGAGCTCTGCGGCCTCTTCGATCTGCCCATTATCTTCAAGTTGGTTTGTGTGTTCGGCAAAATTTTCTGCCTGAAGTTCAAAGTTATTTTCTATTTCGGCTGCAACCTCACTATCTAATTCTCCGCGGCTGGCCAATATTGCTGCTTCGCGAAGCCTCAAAGACATTCTCTCGCTTGCCCAAACCGCTTTTTCCTCAGGCGTTAACGCCAACATGGCGCGTCCCTCTTCCAGAACATGAACCTTTAAGGGATACAGAACATTGCCCGGCAAGGATTTCTCTGCCGCAAAAGATACGCCTCCGCCTATACTTAAAAGTACTAAAAAACTTAAAGCTATAGGAGCCAGGCGTGAATTAAAAAATGTTAAAAACCAAGGCTGTGTGGAAATGCCGTGCTGATAAAAGACCTGATTGGTGGCAGGATTCAGCCGTATATAATTAACCAAAGCAGAACGCATAGAATTCTTTTCTTCTTTGGTTAAACTGATCTTATCAGCTCCGCTGATAAATTGTTTAAGCTTGTTGTTCATCCCGTTAGAAGATTGCCTCTAAATTTTCCTAAAAAGCTGCGCTTTTTAATATTTATTAAAGACAATTAGTTTTATTTAAAATGATCTCTGCTAAATCCCGCAATTTTCTAACGGGATTCATGAATTAATGTTGTTATATGTTTGGTTGCCCTGTGCAAACGTACCGAAATTACGTTTTCAGATTCTCCGGTTATCTTCGCTATCTCTTTTGGACCGAATCCGTCTACATATCTCATTATCAAAACTTCTTTGTACGGCGCGTCCAACTTAGCAATTTTTGCCAAAACTTTTTCTGCATCAATACCGGTTGCTATTGCTTCTGCCGGACTCGGAGTGGCTATATCAAAACCGCTCTCGCGCAAAACATCAAGAGACACAGGCTTTGTCTTGCGCGATTCATCGATAACAAGATTATTGGCTACACGATAAAGAAAGGCTCTTATGTTCTTAACTTCGTTGCCCTTTGCTATATATTCCCAAGTGTGCATAAACGTTTCCTGCACCAATTCTTTAGCTCGTTCTCTTTCGTATACCCGAAAATAACAATGTCTAAACAATGCATCGGCCAAGGCGTCATAGGACTTTAAAAACTCTGTGGCAGAATTATTCATCCCGTTAGAAGTCTGTTTCAGCTCATTATTGCCTCTCGATTTAAGCTTTTTCAGACTTCGGTTTATTATCCCATTATTATGCGCATGAAAATTTAAGCTCAAATTTTCATGCCGAGGACTTCTAACGGGATTCATTTTATTTTTGTTGTTTACCATATATGACGGCTTAATAATCTATTTCTTACCGGGTAGTAGAAATTCGACTTTTAGTGAATATTTAACGAATTTCTATTTTATAAATAACATTGCTTGTTTGGATTGCTTGTCAAAATAATTTTATTCCGCCTTGCAGAATGGTCGAATTTTCACTACCCGGCTTACTTATTATGCCTGTGGAGTTGGCCCTCAGACCACTTTTTGCGAAATACGCTGTTGGTTTTGGAACGTTATAACGCGCCAAAACTTTTGTATTTTAAATAGAGGTTAAATATTGGTATCTGTAAATATTTCTGCCGCAAAAATGGTGTGAGGGTTGACTCTGGATACTTAAGACTTTAAATTACAAACAAGCTTCCTTAGAACTTTTTATATTGGAGTGTCTCGAGTGTCAAACTTTCCTTTAGGTGAACAAAAGTGGCCCGAAAAACCTCTTGTAATAATTTTTGCTTTATGGACTATCTTTCTGACAATGATGGCAAAAATATCTTACGATGCCGGCGATGAACTGCACGGAAGCGGAGGATTGCTCTTTGCGATACTAACCGCCTCACTGGTATTTATGTACAGCAAAAGATGGCTTGATCGCTACAGGGCACACAAAAAAGACTCTTAAAAATGAGTTTTTTTATTTTGTGGAGATACCGGGAATCGAACCCGGGCCTGCGCAATGCGAATGCGCCGTAATACCACTTTACTATATCCCCAAAATTTGTGCGGAGCGAATGCAGCGTACATACGCTCCGACATATTATAACGTCGGCATAGCCTCCAGCAAAAAATAGTGTCGGAGTGTATGCCCGGGAATCTTTTTGATTCCCGCTTTGCGCTACCAGTCTCGCACAAAGCCCACTTTATCCCGACGCTTCGGTCGGGACCCCGACTTTACGTCGGGGCTACAGGCCCAAATTTATTCTTATTTTTCTTGTGGTGAGCCTATCGAACTATTATCCTCAAAAACATCCGGCGGCAATTCTTCAGGCCATGCACCGGTTTTACGCATAACATCGATTTTCCATAACAAATCCCCTTCTCTGCCATTGCCGTCCAGCCAAGGATGTATCTGCTCAAATTCTTTATAATATTCCACAGCCTCCATTAATCCTTCGGCGTAAGCCGGGAAAAAATTCTCCATGGCGCGCTCAACAAGCTCGGGGTCAAGCGCGGTCTTGCCGTTGGCAAAACGAACGGGCACAGTACGGAATCCGTTTTTATTCTTTTCTGGTTCGATTAATACGGCCCATTTATGAATCAATTCTTCAACCTCTTCGGCTGTTAATTTATTTAAACGTTCCAAATCATGAGCCAGATCCTTTGCCTCTTTATAGGCTTCTGCCATGCCCGATCCTTTGCCTCTTTATAGGCTTCTGCCATGCCCATAATTTGTTCCTGATTTGTGGCTCTTTGATGTTCGCACTGCAAAACAATAAGTTCAATATCCTTTTCTGTAAGGCCTTCAGGAAAATCTACTTTATATTTTTCAGCTAAAGATTCATCAAGATTATAGTCTTTGGTTTCACTTTCCATACCAGGTAGTAGAACCAGGCAGTAGAACAATTTCACTACCTGGCTTCGATTCGACTGTTCGAATCAAGCGAGCGTAGCGAGCGAAGTCCGGTACTAAGCTTTGCTTTAGTACTGGGTTTCACTACCTAGCATACAATAAGATTAGCTTGCTGCTCATATGTATTCAATAGTAAAAGGTTACTCGCCTGAGGCGAGTGCTCACAACAGCTACTGCTCATTACTTTCGCAGGCTGTTGTGGCAAAACGCGTCCAGCCCCGACAACAAGTCGAGGCTGGGCTCCAATGTGCAAAAGCGGTGGGAGGGCAGAGCCTTTAGATTTATAATGGATGCCCCTCCCGATTTCAAGTGCATCAACCCTTACGATGGCTATAGCTCGCCCATGCGGGTCTCTATAGCTGTTACGCATTATCTATTATATCACAATTATAAATCTTGTCAACCCCGTTTAAAGGTTTGCGGCTAAATTTGCCAGCGGGAAAAGACTTCTATTCTTTTCTCGCCGTAAACAAAAGGGGTTTTAAATAAGAATGTGGCCAGTCATAAAATGGATCGCAAACTTCTAACGGGGTCAATAGTTAGTTGGTGCCGCGTTAAAAAATACGTATAATGATTCTACTATGCGATCAGAAAAACTAAATGATATACGAGCGATTGCTGCCCATAAAAAATTGCATGGGAAAATTTCTATTGTGAGCAAAATCAAATTAACCCGTAAATCTTTAGGGATTTATTATACTCCGGGCGTTGGGGCTGTTTCTTCGTATCTTACAAAACACAAAAATAAAACCGCGGAATTAACTATTAAAGGTAATTCTGTAGCAATCATAAGCGACGGCTCTGCAGTCCTTGGTCTTGGCAATATAGGCCCCGAAGCCGCGTTGCCGGTAATGGAAGGAAAAGCTTTATTGTTCAAAACGCTTGCCGGCATAAATGCTTTCCCTATAGTACTTTCAACACAAAACCCTTCAGAAATTATAAAAACCGTTCAGGCAATTGCCCCAACCTTCGGCGGTATTAATCTTGAAGACGTAGCCGCGCCCCAGTGTTTTGAAATAGAAAAAATTCTACAAAGAACACTGGATATTCCGGTAGTTCACGACGACCAGCACGGGATCGCTGTCGCGACTCTTGCCGCATTAAAAAATGCGCTGAGGGTTGCAAAAAAATCTCCACTCAAAAGTCGTATTGTAATTATAGGCGCGGGTGCTGCGGGAACGGGCATAACAAAGTTGCTTCACGCCGCAGGAATGCAGGATCTTCTTATATTAGACAGCGCAGGTATTATTAATAAATCAAGAAAAAAAGTGAACTCTCATAAAAAAGAGCTTGCGCAAATAACAAACAAGAAAAATATAAAAGGCGGCTTAAATGAAGCTGCTCTCAACGCAGATGTGTTGATAGGCGTTGCGGCTGCCGGAATTATAAAATCACATCATATAAAAAGCATGGCGGCAAAACCAATTATTTTTGCTCTTGGAAATCCGGTTCCTGAAATACTGCCGCGCGATGCAAGAAAAGCCGGTGCTTTTATCGTTGCAACCGGCCGTTCCGATTTTGAAAATCAGATCAATAACGCCCTTGTATTTCCTGGTCTTTTTCGTGGAGCGCTTAATAATAGCGTTCGCCATATAACGTTTGCAATGAAACTTCGCGCTGCCGCGAATTTGGCTTCGTTGATAAAAAATCCTACTCGAAAAAACATAATTCCTTCTGTATTTGATAAGCGCGTAGTATCAGCCGTTTCAATGGCTATTAAATAAAATCGCTCCATAGAAATAGACTTTTTTCTTTCGTGGCTTAGAGTTTTTTGTTTTTTTATTAAAAATAAAAGGACTTAGTTTCAAGCCCTTTTTTTGTTTAATATTTTTCTTCTTTGATCTTAAATTTCATCGGTTCCAGAAGAGACTTTATTCCGGTAATCATACCGGCTTGCCCGCAAGCATACACGCGTGAATTTTCTAACGTCAGACCAAATTGTTTTATGGCTGACTCTGCCTGCTCAGGCAAACGTCCGGTCGCACCCTTCCAGGAACTGTTCCGTTCATCGTTGGGTCGGCTTACTGAAGGCACATATATTACCTGCTTGGCTTCCAACATCTCATAACAACAGTCGGATAACTCATCGGCATAACTTACGCCGTGAAAAACGTAGAATTTCCATTTACCTTCATGCGCATACTGTCGGATCATACTCCTGAAAGGAGCGATACCGGTCCCCGTAGCAAACATGGCATGGAGTTCAATGGTTGGATCAAATAAGAAATTGCCCCGTCCACGCGGCTGAAATAACTCAACTTCGTCACCAAGAGAAAGGTCCCATAATTGAGTCGTGAGCGCGCCCTCGGGAACCAATTTTATGAGCAATTCAATATAAGGATCCTGCGGAGAAGAAAAAATACTGTATGCGCGCTTCACACCACCTCGAGAAATAACGCAAAATTGACCCGATTCAAAAACGAATTCCGTCTCGGTCTCAAAGCGAAAAATGGTGAGATTTGGCAATACATCATTTCTTGCCACAAGTTTCATGACGCGTAATTTTTCGGCCATACAAATCCCTTTCAGCCAAAATGACAAAAAACGTTATTCTCTTTATACTGATCTCTGAAAAAAAAGCAACAATCCCTTATCTGTTTACAAACATATACGGCAAACTTTATTCTATTTAGAACTTTGTCGGGGCGCCAAGAATCTTCCCTGTTTGTCCAAGAGTCCGCCAGCTGGCGGACGATTGAAAACAAACAGCAATCCCGCCGCCATAAAGCGGTGGGAGAACTCGGTCTTATTTAAATCCTAAGTCGAGGCGCCGAGAACCCAGCACCAGAGCCTTCGGCACGATGCTGGGCGGGTCGAACTTATTTAATTTATTTTGTCGGGATGCTGGGAATCGAACCCAGTCTTCGCGCACCCGAAGCGCGCGTACTGCCGGTATACTACATCCCGATAATATTGGTGTGAGGACGGGGCTACGTACTGCCCGGCCTGTCCCGCACCAAACCGCAGTTATGGTGCGGGATATACTACGCCCCGACTTAAGATTTAATTTTATTAATGATTTACCCGCTCACATTTTTGCGCGGCTTCTGAGGCTGTTTTGGCAGGGTCTCCGACATAAGTCGGAGCAAAACAGCCGAAACCTCGGAGCCCCGCGCTGGCGGGGCGAGAATGAGCGTAAAAATGAGGACGGGTAAATCCCTGTCCCACTACACCCCGTATTTATCCTTTATTTTTCCTTCCTCATATTCTAACACCTCTTCATATTTTTCCTGAGCTTTTTTGCGCATCTGCGAAAGTTTTTCTTCAGACATTTCTTTTATTTCCCGCGCTCTCTTAATTAAATATTCTTTTTCGTTACGGGAAGGATCATCTATTATTTCATCAAATAACAGATCCAAAATGGCGCCAACCTTGGGGCCGGGTTTCAAATCCAAAATCTCCATAAGCTCATTTCCTTCAATTTTCATGTTCTTTCTAGAAACCGGCTCGGTCAAAACCTTTTCTACTCTAAACATAAAATGGCGCAATTTGTAGGGAACTGCTTTTTTAACCCCGGAGCCGATACGATCGGCTTCTCTCACCTGAACCAACTCGCGTACGTTTTCCTCCCCCACCTTTGCTACCAACCTTCTTACTGAAGCATCGCCAACAACATCCGGATCATAATTAAACATATGCGCACGCACAAGGAGCGCTATTTTTTCCGTTTCTTTTTTTGAGAAATGCAATCTTTCCAAAGCTTCTATGGTCATCCTTGCGCCGACTACTTCGTGGCCATAAAACGTAGAATCTATCCCTTCGCCTCTTTTTGCTCTTGGTTTACCGACGTCATGCAATAGCGAAGCCAAACGAACCTCGAAAGAATAATCCTGATCTAAAGTATATTGAAGCGCTTTGATGTTGTGCTCCCAAACAGTATATATGTGATGCTTATTCTGTGTAACTTCCCAACCTTCTTCAAGCTCAGGTAAAACATATTTAAGCATGCCGGTTTTGTGCATCAACTCAATTCCTTGCACGGCATATTTAGTCATTACAAGCTTACGAAATTCATCACCAATACGCTCTTTTGCTATAAATTCAAGCAGCTTGGCGTTCTCTTTTATGGCTTTTTGGGTCTTTTCTTCTACCTTAAAATTTAAATCTGAACTAAAACGTATAGCGCGCATTAGGCGCAAAGCATCTTCTTTAAATCTTTTATTGGCGTCACCAACGGTACGTATAACTTTCTCGTGAAGATCTTTTTTCCCGTCATATGGATCTACTAATTCTTTCCCATCCCAAGCCATAGCATTAATGGTAAAATCTCTGCGGGCAAGATCATCTTCAATTTTTTTTGCAAAACTTACTTTATCAGGATGTCTTTTGTCGCTATATTCCTCTTCTATACGAAATGTCGTAACTTCAATAATATTTTTAGCTGAATCGGCTCCGACGCTTAGGCTCCGACGCTTAGTCGGAGAGCCGATTGAAACATCGGCTTCGAGAGTCCCGACCCCAACGGGCGTCGGGATTTTAATACCAACAGTACCGAAAGTGTTTTCATAAAAGGAATCGGGAAAAATAGCTTGTATTTGTTCCGGTGTTGCGTCAGTAGCCACATCCCAATCTTTAGGCGTTCTATCCAATAAAATATCCCGCAAACAGCCTCCCACAATATAAGCCTTAAAACCCGCCTCTGTAAGCGTTTTCATCGTGACCTCAACTTCTTTGGGTAATAAAATTTTTGCGTCTATAGCACTTTTTTTCATACGACATGCGATAAATATTCCCGCCTCGCCACTCGGGCTAAAGTTCCTCCAGGCTTTCGGAACTCGGCGGGACTCCTGAAAATGCGAATCCCGCTTAAACGGGATGGCATTTTCTAGTCGGCGCGCCCTGGAGGATTCGAACCCCCAACCTCCTGGTCCGAAGCCAGGCACTCTATCCGTTGAGCTAAGGGCGCCTACCTCTAAAATACGTGCCTGACAACTAAAAGTCAAAGCTAATTTTATATCCTAGAGAACGATTTAATTTAAAAATTATACCGCAGAACTCCTTGCCTTAACTAATATAATATATTTTGCTTATTTATATATAACTTCTTTAAAAATAAAAAAGGGGGGAATACAAAAACTATATTTTGGACATCCGATAAATACGTATAGTACTGATCTGGAGCGCCAGCTTATTTTAGCAATAAATACGGCCTTTCCTGATTGCATCATAGAAAACCCGAACGCTCAGAAGCATCAAGACGGTTACGCTTTGTACAGAGAAAAGACCGGTAACGGTATGACTTATTTTATTGAAAATGTCTTGCCTGATTGTAATAGTGGCATATTTTTAGCCTTTCGCGATGGTAAATTCAGCGCAGGCGTTATGGCAGAAATGTATTTTTTTATCAGGCGAGGCGATCCGGTCCGGGAAATACTCCCCAACGGGACCGTTATACCTCTTACAATACCGCTTAAAGAACGCGCGCTTTCCGCTAAAGAAACACGGGTCCGGATACGTGACGCATCCGGAAATATCGTTCTATACTGATCAAGTGTTTACACTGAGCAAAGTCGAAGTGTTTACACTGAGCGCGGGTCGAAGTGTTTCACGTGAAACCCCGTTAGAAAATTGGGCTTAAGTAAATCGCCGAAAAAGTCTACGAGCTTTTTCGGCAGAAGC